>JBBDYP010000049.1:0-28272 GCA_040900615.1 Solirubrobacterales bacterium
CAGCAACATCGGGAGCCGCGCCCGTAAGGGCGCGCGACTGAATTCGCCCGCAGGGTGACCGGATTCCCTGCGCCGGCCAGGCGCGCGACAAATTCGCCCCGCAGGGTGACCGGGTCCCCGCGCCGCCTACTCGCTAGAAGAGGTGCTCGCGGGTGCCTTCGTCGGCGCCGGTCAGTTCCCGCGTCTTCGCCTCGGGGTCCGCCGCGGACATCAGCGCGCCGCCGATCAGCACCGCGTCGACGCCGACCCGCTCCAGCTCTTCCAGCTCGGGCCTGGCGGAGATCCCGCTCTCGGCGACCACGGTCTTGCCGGCGGGGACGTCGGGCATCAGCTCGTAGGTGGTCGCGACGTCGACGGTTCCCTCGTCGAGGTTGCGGTTGTTGATGCCGATCACCTCGACGTCCGTCTCCAGGGCTCGCTCCAGCTCGGCCGCGTCGTGGACCTCGACCAGGCAGTCGAGGTCGATCGAGCGGGCCTCGTCGTAGAGCGAGCGCAGCTCGTCGTCGTCGAGCGCCCGGACGATCAGAAGGACCGCGTCGGCACCGTTCACGGCCGCCTCGTAGAGCTGGTAGGGGTCGACGATGAAGTCCTTGCGGACGATCGGCAGTCCACAGGCCGCACGAGCCGCCCGCAGATCCTCGAGCGAGCCGCCGAAATGAGGTTCATCGGTCAAGACCGAGAGCGCAGCAGCCCCGCCGCGCTCATAGGCCGCGACCTGCTGGGCGACGTCGGCGCCCGGCGGGGCGATCTCGCCCGCGCTCGGAGAGCGACGCTTGAACTCGGCGATCAGCGACAGGCCGGGTCGCACCAGCGCCTCGCTGAAGGGGCGGTCCTCCCCGCGGCCGGAGAGCCGCGACTCGAGGTCGGCCTGCGGAAGCTCGCGACGACGCGCGTCCACCCCCTGCCTTGCCCCGGCGATCAGCTGCTCGATCATTCCCACTTGACTGATGAAGCCTAGACGCCGGGGGCGGCCGTTGCGGCGACCAGCCTGTCGAGCACGTCGGCTGCCGCGCCCGAGTCGATCGCCTCGGACGCCTTGGCGATGCCCTCGGCCAGGTCCGCGGCGAGGCCGCCGAGGTAGATCGCGGCGGCGGCGTTGAGCAGCACCAGGTCCCGTTTCGGGCCGGGCTCGCCGGCCAGGACCGACCGCGACGCGGCGGCGTTCTCCGACGGCGTCCCCCCCGCCACCGCCTCCAACTCCGCCGGCGCCAGCCCGAACTGCCCAGGCTCGACGAACCACTCCGAGGTGCCGCCGTCGGCTACCTCGATCACCCGGGTTCGCGCCGAGATCGAGAGCTCGTCGACGCCGTCCTCGGCGGCGACGACCATCGCCCGCACGCTGCCGAGCCCGACCAGCGCCTCGGCGATCGTCTCCTGGTAGTGGCGGTCGGCGACTCCCAGCAACTGGCGGTTCGCCCCCGCCGGGTTGGTCAGCGGCCCGAGGAAGTTGAAGATCGTGCGCACCCCGAGGGCTTTCCGCGCCGGCACGACGTGGGCCATCGCCGCGTGGTGGCGAGGGGCGAACATGAAGCCGAAACCGACCTCGTCGATGCAACGGCCGACCTCGTCGGGCTCGAGCTCGATGTTGACCCCGAGCGCCTCCAGCAGGTCGGCGGAGCCGCACTTGCTGGTGTTGGAGCGGTTGCCGTGCTTGGCGACCGCGCAGCCGGCGCCGGCTGCGACCAGCGCCGCCGTGGTCGAGACGTTGAAGGTGGAAGGGCCACCGCCGGTACCCGCGGTGTCGACCAGGTCCGTGCGCCTGCTGGAGACCGGAGTGGCGAGCGAGCGCATCGTCCGCGCCAGCCCGACCAGCTCCGGGACGGTCTCCCCCTTGGCCCGCAGCGCGATCAGGAAAGCGCCGGTCTGGATCGGCTCGGCCCGCCCCTCCATGATCTCTGCCAGCACCGCGGCGGCGTGGTCGGCGGTGAGGTGGTCGCCAGCGCAGACCGCGTCGATCGCCCGGCTGACGACGTCGTTGGGCATCGGCCGTCTAGTCCTCCTCGAGGAAGTTCTTCAGCAGGTGCTTGCCCTGCGGCGTCAGCACCGACTCCGGGTGGAACTGGACTCCCTCGGCCGGCAGCTCGCGGTGGCGGGCGCCCATCACCACGTCGCCGAGGCTGGCACTCAGCTCCAGCTCGTCGGGCAGGTCCGGATCGGCGACGAGCGAGTGGTAGCGGCCGGCGACGAGCGGGCTCGGCAGCCCGGTGTAGATCGTCCTGCCGTCGTGCTCCACTTCGGCGTCCTTGCCGTGCACGGGCTCGCCCTGGACGACGCGGCCACCGAAGACCTCGACCATCGCCTGGTGCCCGAGGCAGACGCCGAGCACGGGCGTGCCGGCCTCGGCGAAGGCGCGGATCGCCTCACCGGAGATGCCCGCCTCGGCCGGCGTGCAGGGACCGGGCGAGACGACGAGGCGGTCCGGGCCGCGCTCCAGCAGCTCGCCGACCTCGGCTTTGTCGTTGCGCACCACCTCGATCTCCGCTCCCAGCTCGCCCAGGTACTGGACCAGGTTGTAGGTGAAGGAGTCGTAGTTGTCGATCACGAGCACGCGCATCTTCAGGCCCAGTCCGGCTGCTCGCAGGCGACCTCGACGGCGCGGAAGACCGCCCTCGCCTTGTTCACCGACTCGGTGTACTCGTAGGCGGGCTTGGCGTCGGCGACGGTGCCGCCGCCGGCCTGCACGTGCAGCTGGCCGTCCTTGACGACGACGGTGCGGATGTGGATCGCGGTGTCGAGATCGCCGTCCCAGGAGAGGTAGCCGATCGCGCCGCCGTAGGAGCAGCGCTTGACCGGCTCCAGCTCGTCGATGATCTGCATCGCCCGCACCTTCGGCGCCCCGGAGAGGGTGCCGGCCGGCAGGGCCGAACGGAGCACGTCCATCGCGCTCACTCCCTCGCGCAGGGTGCCCGAGACCTGGCTGACGATGTGGAGGACGTGGGAGTAGGTCTCGACCACCATCAGCTCGTCGACCGAGACGCTGCCGTACTCGCAGACCCGGCCTAGGTCGTTGCGGCCGAGGTCGACCAGCATCACGTGCTCGGCCCGCTCCTTGGGGTCTCTGACGAGGCGCTCGGCGAGGCGCCGGTCCTCGTCCTCGCTGCGCCCGCGCGGGTAGGTGCCGGCGATCGGCCGCGTCTCGACCCGGTTGCCGCTGACCTTGACCAGCGGCTCGGGCGAGGCGCCAGCGAGCTGGAAGTCGCCGAACTCGAGGAAGTACATGTACGGGGACGGGTTGACCGCCCGCAGGCCGCGGTAGACGGAGAACGCCTCGACCGGCGCCGGAGCCGAGAAGCGCTGCGAGGGGACCACCTGGAAGGCGTCGCCGGCGTGGATGTACTCGATGATCCGCTCGACGGCGGCTTCGAACTCCTCACGCTCCATGTTGGAGACGAACTCCGGCGGCTCGGCAACGCTCGGGCGCTCCGGCAGCGGCACGGCGCCGCGCAGACGCTCGCGCATCTCGGCGATCGTCGCGGCGGCGCGCCCGTAGGCGGCGTCGACGCCGCCCTCGGAGTCGGCGAAGGCGCAGGCGAGGATCGTCAGCTCGTGCTTCAGGTGGTCGAAGACCAGCATCGCGTCGGTCACCATCAGCGCCATGTCGGGCAGCCCCAGCGGATCGGGATTGGGTTCCCCGAGCGGCTCCACCGTGCGCACCAGGTCGTAGCCGAAGAAGCCGACGGCGCCACCGGCGAACGGCGGCAGGCCCTCGACCGCCGCCGGGCGGTACCCGGCCATGCGCGCGGCGACCGCGGCGTAGGGATCGGGGGCAGCCTCGCTGTGACTCGCAGGCTCACCCGCCGCCGCCTCCTCCCCGCTCCACTCCGAGAGGGTCCCGTCGCTCCAGCGCAGCACCGAGCGCGGTCGCAGGCCGACGAAGGAGTAGCGCCCCACCTGCCCCTGCTCGGCGGACTCCAGCAGGAAGCAGGGCGCCCCCTCGGGCTCGCCGGCGCGCAGCTTGAGGAAGGCCGAGACCGGCGTCTCGCAATCGTCGACGAAGCTGGCGCGAACGGGCACCACGTTGCCCTCGCGGGCGAGCTCGCGTGCCCGCTCGAGGCTCGGCTCGAGCCTCAGATCCGAATCAGCCACTACGGGCATTCAGCACTTCCATCACGTCCGCCTGCGAGACCCCGCGCGAGACCAGCAGGACGCTGAGGTGGTACAGCAGGTCGGCCGCCTCTTCGGCGACCCGTGTCTCGGTCTCTTCGCGCCCGGCGCGGATCACCTCCTCGGCCTCCTCCTCGACCTTTTCGCCGATCAGCTTCGGATCGTCGAGGAGCGTCACCGTGTAGCTGCCGTCGGGGCGCTCGACGGCGCGGCTGCGCAGCGTGCGCTCCAGCGCCGAGAGCGCTTCGAAGGTGACCGGGAACGGCTCGCCGGGGGCCGGCGGGGCATCCTTGCGAATCGAGGCCGAGCCCAGCACCTCGCGGTAGAAGCAGCTGCGCTGACCGGTGTGACAGGCGGGGCCCGCCGGGTCGACCATCGCCACCAGGGCGTCGCCGTCGCAGTCGTAGCGGAGCTGGCGCAGGTGCATGAAGCTGCCGGAGCTTTCGCCTTTCCTCCAAAGTTCGTCCCGGGAGCGGCTGTGGAAGTGCAGGTCGCCGGTCTCGAGCGTCATTTCCAGCGACTGTGCGCTGACGTAGGCCAGCATCAGGACCTCGCCGGTGGCGAAATCCTGCACCACACATGGCGCCAGTCCACGCTGGTCGAATTCTATTTCCCCGAACATCGGTCCAATCGTAGTGGCAGACCGGCTATTCGATGCCGAGCCGGTCCAGCAGGTCCTCGTCGCGACGCCAGTGCTTGCGAACCCGGACGTTTAAATCGAGGTGGACCTTGGCGCCCAGCTCGGCTTCGAGCGAGCGCCGCGCCGCGGTGCCGATCTCGCCGATCTTGGCGCCGCCCTTGCCGATCAGGATCCGCTTCTGGGACTCCGTCTCCGCCCAGATCTCGGCCCGCACGGTGATCAGGCCGTCCTCGCGCGGGGCGAGGTCGGTGACCGAGACCTCGACCGAGTGGGGGATCTCCTGCCGGGTCCGGTTCAGCACCTGCTCGCGGATCAGCTCGGCCAGCAGCAGCTCGCTGGACTGGTCGCTGCGATCCTCCGGCGGGTACATGTAGGGCCCCTCGGGCACCAGCTCCCCGAGCCGCTCCAGCAGCGGCGCCAGGCCCTCGCCGCTGCGAGCGCTGATCGGGAAGACCTCGTCGACCCCCTCCAGCTCGGCGGCGGCCGAGAGGACCGGCACCATCTCGTTGGGCCCGATCCGGTCCGCCTTGTTGACGGCGCAGATGACCGGGATGTCGGGGCCGGCCGCGAGCAGGGTGCGGGCGATGAAGCGGTCGCCGGGGCCGACGCCCTCCTCGCCGTTGATGACGAGCAGGGCGAGGTCGGAGTCGGCCAGCTCGCGCTCGACCCGGTGCTGCATGCGCTCGGTCAGCTCGTCCCGCGGCCGCTGCACGCCGGGCAGGTCGACGAGGACGAGCTGGCGCCCGGCCTCGACGTCGGTGACGACGCCGCGGATCGCCCGGCGGGTCGTCTGCGGGCGCATCGAGACGATCGCGACGTGGGAGCCGACCAGGGCGTTGACCAGGGTGGACTTGCCGACGTTGGGCCGTCCCGCCAGCCCGACGAAACCAGAGCGGGTCATCGCAGCGAGGCGAGGACGCGCGCCTGCAGCGCGAGCATCTCGCCCTCGTCGGTCTCGTGGTCGAAGCCGCAGAGGTGGAGCACGCCGTGGACGGCGGCCTCGGTCACGTCGGTGCAGTGCTCGGGGCAGATCGCAACGTCGCCGAGCTCACGCGGGCCGGCGACCGGGCCGGTGCCGTCGAGCGGGAAGGAGAGCACGTCGGTCGGCGAATCCTTGCCGCGGTGCTCGCGGTTGAGCTCGCGGATGCGGCCCGCGCCGACCAGCTCGACGCCGAGGTGGCCGTCGCCGACGCCGGCGGCCGCCAGCGCCGCCTCGACCGCCTCACGCAGCTCGGGGGGCACGTCGGAGAGGTCCAGGCTCAAGAGCTTGGCGTCGGCCCGTGTTCGTCGCGCCCGGCTCGCTCGCGACTGCCGTGCGCGTCGTAGGCGGCGACGATCCGCTGCACCAGCTTGTGGCGGACGACGTCCTCGCCGCCGAACTCGATGAAGGAGATGTCCTGGACCTCGTCGAGGATGTCGCGCACGGCGATCAGGCCGGAGCGCTGGTCGGTCGGCAGGTCGATCTGGGTGATGTCGCCGGTGACGACCATGCGGGAGTTGAATCCGAGCCTGGTCAGGAACATCTTCATCTGCTCCGGGCTGGTGTTCTGCGCCTCGTCGAGGATCACGAAGGAGTCGTTGAGGGTGTTGTGCGTGACGAGGAAGTCGTCGGTGACGTACAGCGAGTCGGCGGCCGCAACCTGGATACAGACCGTCTCTGCCTCGCCCGCCGGCTCGATCGCATGCACGAAGCGCATCGGGCGACCGCCACCGTCTCGGCGGTAGCGCTCGCGCTTTCGCTCCAGTCGAAACGGCTCGATCCCGCCTGGCAGCCGGATGTCCATGATGAACGCGTCCGACCGATGGTGGACCGGACGACCCTTTGCCCGGCCGGGGGGTCTCCCGGCTGCCTCCCGCCGACGCGAATAGACGACGCCGCCCAGCGAGCGAACGAGGAAGGAGACGTCTTCGTTGAGACGCTCGGAGCAGGTCGTGTACTGGATCCGGCAGGTTCGGCCGCGCTGCCTGACCGGACCACCGTCGCTGTCGAGGAGACCCTGAAGGACGGCCAGGCGAACGGCTGGCTCGTTGTGCAAGTACAAATCGGGCACGAACTTGGTACCGGACCTCGTGCCGGCGAGGCCGAGTTCGCGGAGGGCCGCGGTAACGGGGTTGGCGACGATCACACCGCCGCGATGGCCGGCGGCATGCCGAAGGCGGTAGTCGACGCCGCCCTTCGGGCGCAACTCGATTCCGTCGAGCCTCTCCTCGAGAGCAGTCGCCAACTCCGGGTCTGCCGTGGAGAAGCTCGGCGTAGTAGCTCCCGTGAGGCAGCCATCGCCGAGCAGGAGGCCAAGGGCGTACGGGTCCAGGGGCACATCGCGAGGCGGGAGCTCGACGGGCGCACCGAGAAGTGGCAACTCGAATCGGTGCCGGCGGGCGGACCGAAGCCGACCGATCATCTCCCGCGTCTCAACGACGCGGCCGGGCTTTCCACGACGGCGATCGGCCGCCGTGAAGACGTGCCATAGATGTTCGCCGCAGCAGAGGGTCGAGGCGCCGTCCTGCGCCTGCAGGCGAAAGACCTGCTTACGGCCCTGCGGGTACACCCCAAGGACAGGAGTCGGCAGACCGTTCGATCCGACCACCAGATCGCCGACCCGCAGGCTGCCAATCGGCTGGAAGCCGGATGGCGTGAGCACAGCGCTGGAGAGCGGCTGCGCACGCCCGCGCATGAAGGCGAGCGGCGCCACCTCGATCACGTCGCGCTCGAAGTAGCCGTTGACCCGGTCGGGGTCGATCATGTCGTAGAGCGCGTCGAACAGCGGCCGCAGGTAGGGGTCGACCTTCGCCTGGATGTCGCCGGGGAGAAAGCCGAGCCGCTCGCCCGCCTCTACCGCGGGCCGAGTCAGGATGATCCGCTGCACCTTGCGTTCGGTCAGTGCCGCCGCGGCCATCGCCACCGCGAGGAAGGTCTTGCCGGTGCCGGCGGGCCCGATCCCGAAGGTGATCGTGTGGCCGCGGATCGAGTCGACGTAGCGTTTCTGGTTCAGCGTCTTCGGCGCCACCTTGGTGTTGCGATGGCGCCAGACGACGTCCTCGAGGATCGCCGCCGGGCTCTCTTCGGCGTCGAGCGCGCCGGTCACTGCTTCGATCGTCCCCGGCGCCACCTCGTGGCCCTGCTCGATCAGCTCGACCAGCTCGTCGACGACCGTCGCGGCCTCCTGCACGTCGTCGGAGTCGCCATCGAGGGTGAGCACGTTCCCGCGCAGGTGCAGGTCGCAGTCGAGCCGCCCCCGCAGCGCCCGCAGCACCGTGTCCTCCGAGCCGGCCAGCTCGGCGGCGACCGTGTTGTCCAGCGTCAGCTGCCTACGAGCCAAGTCTCTCCCGCACCGCCGCGCTGACCCGCTTGCCGTCGGCCCGGCCCCCCACCTTCGGCATCAACGCCGACATCACCTGCCCCATCTGCCGCTGCTCGCTGGCGCCGGTCTCGGTCACCGCGGCGTCGACCAGCTCGGCCAGCTCCTCGTCGGAGAGCTGCTGGGGCAGATAGCCCTCGATCAGCTCGGCCTCGAAGCGCTCGGCGGCCGCCTGCTCGGCCCGGCCGGCGCCCTCGTAGGCCTCGGCCGCCTCGACCCGCTTCTTGCGCTCCCTCTGCAGCACCGCGACCTCATCTCCCTTGCCCAGCTTGGCGTCCTGCTGGAGCACGTCGACGACCATCCGCAACGCCGCCGCGCGCTCGCGGTCGCGGGCTTTCATCGCCGTCCGCACATCGCTCTGAACCTGCTCGAGAACGCTCACGCGACTAAGGGTAGAGGGCGGCGTCGGGCGCCACCGCGAGGCCCCTGGAGACGAGGTCGCAGATGTCGGCGCTGACGAGGGTCATGCCGTTACGGCGCGCCGCGGCGACGTAAGCGGCGTCGTAAGCGGTGAGGCCGTGCTCGACGGCGATCTCGAGCGCGGCGGCGATGAGCTGGGGGTCGACCCGGAGCAGTCGGTCGCCGCAGCGGGCCGCGACGATCTCAGACAACCACCGCGCGCGCTTCGGTTGCCGCATCTTCACCCCGACCGCGTTGGCGACCTCGAAGTGGGTCAGGTCGAGTGCGGCGAGCGCACCACCCGAATCGAGCAGGAGCTTCCGAGCCTCCGAGTGGAAGCGCTCCCCGGGATCGGCCAGGCTGGCCCAGACGCTCGCATCGACCAGCAGGGTCAGTGTGATTCCCGATCTTCGCGGATCAACTGCGCAGCGTCGAAGTGGGGTTCGTCGTCGGTGAAGGTGTCTTCGATCTTCCTCATCAACCGCTTCACCTCTTCGCGCCGGCGTCGCTCGTCCTCTTCGAGCTCCCGCTCGGCCAACCGCTGCAAAAGACCACTGCGCGTTTCTCCCGACGCCTTCGCCCGGGCGTCGAGCCGCTCCAGCAGGTCGTCGGGAATCGAGATCATCACCTTGGCCACAGGGCGAGTATATACGGTATTGCCGGCGGTTAGAACAGGCATAGCCGGCATCCTGTCGACCCTGGACGCACGGGTGGCGCGCACCGTGTGCCAATTCAGCTCCGGCCGACGCGCGGAAGCGTCACTCGCCGTCGATTTCGACCCGCTCGACCTCTCCCAGCGGCATCTGCAGGAAGCGGGTGCCGACCTCGCGGAAGACCTCGGTGTCGCCGGTGCAGAGGAAGTCGTACGTGCCCTCGCCGGCGGGCGGGCGGTCGAGACCGGCGCGCTCGAGCGTCCGCTGCACCGCGGCGGCGACGGCGTGGCCACCGCTGACCAGGCGGACGTCGCGGCCGAGGATGCGCTGGAGCATCGGCGATACCAACGGGTAGTGGGTGCAGCCGAGGATCAGAGTGTCGACCTCGGCAGCCTTCAGGGGCGCGCAGTAGGCACGCGCCATCGCCATCGTCTCCTCGTCGAAGAGCGAGCCTTCCTGGATGAACGGCGCCAGGTCCGGCGCCTCGACCTCGGTCACCTCGAGCGCCCGCCCCTCCGCTTCGAGCGCCCGCCGGTAGGCGCCGCTCTCGACCGTGTTCGGCGTCGCCAGCACGCCGACCCGGGCGTTGGCGGTGATCGCGGCGGCGATCTCGGCCTGGGGCTCGACGACCGGGACCACCTCGACCCCGCGCTTGGCGGCGACCTCGCGCGCCACGTCCTCGCCGACCGAGGTCGCCGTGTTGCAGGCGATGACCAGCAGCTTGGCGCCGCGATCGAGCAGCAGCTCGGCGATTTGGGCGATGCGGTCGCGCAGGCGGCTGGTGTCACGGCTGCCGTAGGGGAACCACTCGGTGTCGCCGAGGTAGACGAAGTCCTCCTGCGGCAGTGAGACCAGGCACTCGTGCAGCACGGTGAGTCCGCCGACGCCGGAGTCGAACATGGCGACGGGCAGCGAGGCGTCGAGGCCGGGCACGGCGGCGGCGCGGACCGTCAGGGGCGCCGCGTCATAGGAAGGGCTTGTACGTCATGAAGAAGATCGTCACGACGACGACGATCCCGGCGATCGTCCCGACCTGCCCGATCCGCTGGCCGAGGGCTTCGAACTCCGGGCTGAGCTGATCGCCGGCCTGCAGGTCGCGCTCGGCCAGAGCTCTGGCCTTGCGCACCTGCGGCTGGAAGAACGCGTGCTGGACCCCGAAGAGGACGATGATCGCGAGGAAGCCGATGCTGACGAAGACGTCGCCCGCATCCCAGGCATCGTCGCTGGCGATCAGCAGATAGATGCCGGCCAGCAGCAGGACGATCATCCCCGGGTTGACCAGGTAGCGATCGCACTTCTGCACTCCGGCCAGGATCGCCGGCGTCGCGCGCGGGTACTGGGGCGCGACGGAGAAGAAGAGCGCGTAGCCGAAGGTCGGGCCGAAGGCCAGCACGACCGCGAGCACGTGCAGGAACAGCGCGGTCTTGTAGTCGCCGGAGACGATCGACGCGAGCGGCATCGCGGAAAACATATCTCTCAGGCCCGACGCAGCAGCAGCGCCGCCCAGTCGCCGTCGCGGCGGCGCTCGGCCTCGGCGAGGCCGGCGGCGGCGAAGGCGGCCGCGGTCTCGTCGAGCTCGGCGGGCAGGAGGCCGGAGCAGACGAGGACCTCGGGCGCGGTGGCTGGATCGAGCTGGGCGGCGACGGCGCGGAGGATCGGCGCCGTCATGTTGGCGACCGTGGTCGGCGCCAGCGCCGGCAGCCGTTCGCGCAGGTTGACGCGTTCCAGCTCGAGCTCGACGCCGTTGGCCCTGGCGTTGGCGGCCGCGGCCTCGAGGGCCGGGGCCTCGTGGTCGTAACCGCGGATCGGGCCCCAGCCGAGCTTCGCGGCGGCGATCGCCTGCACACCCGAGCCGGTGCCGAGGTCGGTCAGCTCGCCGCCGGCCTCCCCCGCCTCCTCCAGCTCCGCCAGCAGCTCGAGGCAGAGCCGGGTGGTCGGGTGGGCGCCGGTCCCGAAGGCCTGCCCCGGGTCGACGACGACGTCGACGGCCCCCTCACGCGGCTTCTCCCAGGAGGGGCGCAGCCAGAGCCGGCCGCCGACCAGCAGCGGTTTGTGGAAGTCCCGCCAGCGGTCGGCCCAGTCGTCCGGGATCTCGGTGGAGCTGACCTCGACCCTCCCCTCCCCGACCGCGGCGTCGATCTCGCCCAGCTCCGGCAGCTCCCCCTCGCCGCCGTAGATCGCGTACTCGACGTATCCCGGCCCGCGCTCCTCCTCGACGCCGTTGGGCGCGAGCACCGTCAGCTCAGCCAGGACCAGCTCTGCCTGGTCGGGCGAGCACCTGACGGCGAGGCGGATCAACCGAAGGCTCGGCGAACGCGGCTGAAGAGCCCCTCGCCCTGGCGCGGGTCGAGGTTCTCGGCCTCGAGCGACTCGTCGAGCCGCGCGGCCATCTCGCGCTGCTCGTCGCTGAGATTGGCGGGAACGATCACGTTGAGGATCACCCGCTGGTTGCCGCGGCGACGGCCGCCGAGCCGGGGCAGCCCGGCCCCACGCAGCACCTCTTCGTGACCGGGTTGGGTCCCCGCGGAGACCTCGATCTCCTGCTCGCCGTCGAGGGTCGGGACCGTCACCGTGGTGCCGAGCATCGCCTCGGTGGCGGGAATCGAGACGACGCTGATCAGATCCGTCTCGTCGCGCCGGAAGCGCTCGTCCTCGGTGACCCCGACCTCGACGTAGAGGTCGCCGGCCGGCGCGCCGGCGTCGCCGGCGTGGCCGGCGCCGGAGATCCGCAGCCGCTGGCCATCCTCGATCCCGGCTGGAACTTCGACCTCACGCGACCGGCGGCCCGGGGTCCGTCCGCCGCCGCCGCACTCGGCACAGGGGATCTCGGGGACTCTGCCGGCGCCGCCGCAGGCGTCGCACGTAACCCCCCGGACCATCTGGCCGAACGGCGTCCGCGAGACCTGGCGCAGCTGGCCGGCGCCGCCGCAGCGCTCGCAGGTCGAGATCGGCGTCCCCGGCTCGGCGCCGTTCCCGTGGCAGTGCTCGCAGGCCCCGACGGCGTCGTAGCTGACCTCCCGCCGCACCCCCGTGGCGACCTCGGCGAGGTCGATCTCGACCGCGACCATGACGTCGCCGCCGGGCACGGGTCCGCCGCCGCCAAAGCCGAATCCGCCGCCGCCGCCGCCACCACCACCACCACCACCGCCGCCGAAGAATGCCTGGAAGATGTCGTCGATCGAGCCGAAGGAGCCGCTGCGCGGGTCGAATCCGCCGGACCGCAGTCCCTCGTGCCCGTAGGCGTCGTAGGTGCGGCGTCGCTCCGGATCGGAGAGGACCTCGTAGGCCTCGGCCGCGGCCTTGAACTTCTCCTCGGCCTCGGGGTCGTGATCGTTGACGTCGGGGTGCAGTTCGCGCGCGAGGCCGCGGAAGGCCTTCTTGACCTCGGTCTCGCTGGCGTCCCGGCCGACGCCGAGCACTTCGTAGTAGTCGCGCGCCATCAGCTCGATCAGCCGTCGTAGACGGTCTCGAAGTACCGGGACAACTCGCGGGCGGCGCCACGGACCGAGGCGATCGCGGTCGCGTAGTCCATCCGCAGCGGCCCGACCACGCCGACCGCGCCGAGGTTGCGGTGGCCGAGGCCGTAGTTGGCGCCGACGACACTGGCCGAGCGCAGCTCCGGCTGCGGGTTCTCACCGCCGATCCAGATGAAGACGGAGCGCTGATCGAGGGAGGATCGAAGCATTTGCAGGACGTCGGCGCGGCGCTCCAGCGCCGTCATCAGCTCGTCGGCGCGCGGAAGGTCGGCGAGGTGCGCTTCGGAGAGCAGCCGTGAGGTGCCGTCCATGTAGAGATCGGCGCCCGCTTGACGATCGAATTCGGTGAAGGCGGCGCCGAGCGTGGCGACGAACTCGGCCTCGACTCGGTCCAGCTCGGGATCGGCGAGGCGCGCTGCGGTCATCCGAGCGCCGACGCCGAGCCCGGCGAGCGACTCGTTCAGGTAGCTCGAAGCCCACTCGACCAGGCCACGGTCGACGGGTCGGTCGAACTCGAAGATGCGCCGGGCGACGTCGCCGGTGGAGGCGATCGCGATCACCACCACCTTGTTCGGCTGCAGCCGCAGGACCTCGACCCGGTGGATCGTCGCGGTCGCCAGCGGCGGCGCCGTCGCCATCGCCACCAGGTCGGTGACCTGGGCCAGCGCCGCGGTCGTCTCCCGCATCGCCTCGTCGACCTCGCGGCGCAACCGCGACAGCTCCAGCTCGACCCGAACCGGCGCCGGTGGGGCCTCCGACTCCAGCAGCAGGTCGACATAACGCCGGTACCCGGAATCGGTGGGCACCCGCCCCGCCGACGTATGTGGATGCGTCAAGTACCCCTCCGCCTCCAGCAGAGCCAGCTCGGCCCGCACCGTCGACGGTCCCCACCCCACCTCCGGCCGCTCGGCGACCTCCTTCGAAGGCACGGGCTTCGCCGACGCCAGATAGGCGTCGACGACCAACCGCAGAATCAGCTCCTGCCGCTCGCTAAGCACTCCTACATCTTAGGAACCGACGAAGCGCCGCCGAAAGGAGCGCCTGGTGGTGCTCCGCGCGGCTTGTACTTTTTCGGCGGAGCACTACCTCGGAAGGCCGGCGATGTCCGTCGAAAAAGTTGAGCGAGGAGCACCACCAGGCGCTCCTTCGCCGTGCTACAGCTCGATTTCCGCTTCGGCGTTCTTGATGATCTGGTTGTCGCCCTGGCTCGCCACGGTGTCGATCACGACCCGGTCGCCCTCCACCGACTTCACGGTGCCGGTGACGACGATCTCCTGCTCCGGCATTCCCATGCCGCGGAACTGGACCGAGAGCCGCTTCAGCGCCCGCGGGTCGCCGCCGGCGAGGGCGGCGTTGGCTTTGGCGACGAGGCCCATCGAGTAGAGACCGTGGAGGATGTTGCGCGGCAGCCCGACGGCTTTGGCGAACTCGTCGTCGATGTGGATCGGGTTGAAGTCCCCCGAAGCGCCCGCGTAGCGGTGCGGCAGGTACTTGTCCGGCGTCACCCGCAGCTCCGGGACGCTGTCGCCCACGTTCAAGTCGGCCATCTCAAACCCCCCTGACGATGTTGGTCCAGGTCCCGCGCACGACCTCGGCGCCATCCTGGTTGACGGAGACGGTCTCAAAGACGTAGAAGCCCTTGCCGCCTTTCTCCTCGATCGAGAGGCACTTCGAGGTGGTCGTGATCTCGTCGCCGGAGCAGACCGGCTCGCCCCACTCGAAGACCTGGCCACCGTGGACCATCGCCGCGAAGTTCATCTCCACCACGGGGTCGAACAGGACCGGCCCCAGGGCCGGCCCGCTATAGACGACGGCGAACATCGGCGGCGCCACCACGTCGCGGAATCCCGCCGCCCGCGCCGCCTCGACGTCGAAGTGCACCGGGTTGTCGATCCCCAGCGCGGTCGCGTACTCCTTGATCTTCTCCCGGCCCACCTGGTAGGTGACCCCAGGCCATTCCTTGCCTACCGCTGCAGTGTTTAGCGTCATGGTCGCGAGATTCTAGGGCTGTTTCAGCTAGGCGTTGGGTACCCCTGCGAACGTCTTGTACTTTCGCGAAGCGAAAGTTAAGTGAGCAGGGGTACCCGACGCCCCCTACTCGTCGATCTGGAGGACCGCCAGGAAGGCCTCCTGGGGCACCTCGACCCGGCCCACCGCCTTCATCCGTTTCTTGCCCGCTTTCTGCTTCTTCAGCAGCTTGTTCTTACGGGTGACGTCACCGCCGTAGAGCTTCGCGGTGACGTCCTTGCGCAGCGCCTTGACGGTCTCGCGGGCGAGAACGTTCGAGCCGATCGCGGCCTGGACGGGAACGTCGAAGAGCTGCCGCGGGATCGTCTTGCGCAGCCGCTCGACCAGGCGCTTGCCCTGGTCGTAGGCGAATTCGCGGTGGACGATGATCGAGAGCGCGTCGACCTTCTCGCCGGCGAGCAGGATGTCGACCTTGACCAGGTCGGAGGGCCGGTTGCCGATCGGCTCGTAGTCGAGCGAGGCGTAGCCGCGGGTCGAGGACTTCAGCAGGTCGAAGAAGTCGAGGACGATCTCCGCCAGCGGCATGTCGTAGCGGATCTGCACCCGCACCGGGCTCAGGTAGTGCATGTCGACGTGGGTGCCGCGGCGCCCCTGGCAGAGCTCCATCACCGCGCCGACCTGCTCGGAGGGGGCGATGATCGTGGCGCGGATGTAGGGCTCTTCGATCGTCTCGATCGAGCCCGGGTCGGGCAGGTCGGTGGGGCTGCGGACCTCCTTCGAGCTGCCGTTGGTGAGGTGGACCTCGTAGCGGACGTTGGGCGTCGTCGAGAGCAGGTCGAGGCCATACTCGCGCTCCAGCCGCTCGCGCACGATCTCCATGTGGAGGAGGCCGAGGAAGCCGCAGCGGAAGCCGAACCCGAGCGCCTCGGAGGTCTCCGGCTCCCAGGAGAGGGCGGCGTCGTTGAGCGACAGCTTCTCGAGCGCGTCGCGGAGGTCTTCGTAGCGGTCGGTGTCGATCGGGAAGAGGCCGCAGAAGACCATCGGCCTGACCTCGCGGTAGCCCTCCAGGGGCTGGGAGGCGGGATTGGCCTGGGAGGTCAGCGTGTCGCCGACCCGCAGCCTGGTCACGTCCTTGATCCCGGTGATCAGGTAGCCGACGTCGCCCGCGTCCATCCCGTCCACCGCGGTCATCGCCGGCCGGAAGAAGCCGATGTCGTCGATCTCGGCCTCGGTCTGGTTCTGCATCGCCAGGATCCGCTCGTGCTTGCGGAAGGAGCCGTCGACCATCCGCACGTAGGCGATCACGCCGCGGTACTGGTCGAACTCGGAGTCGAAGATCAGCGCCCGGGGCGGGGCGTCGGGCTCGCCCCTGGGGGCCGGGATCCGCTCGACGATCGCCTCCAGCACCTCGGGCACGCCCTCACCGGTCTTGGCCGAGATCCAGAGCGCTTCCTCGGGGTCGCCGCCGGTGAGATCGGCGATTTCGGTCGCCACCCGGTCCGGTTCGGCCCCGGGCAGGTCGACCTTGTTGATCACCGGGATCAGCTCCAGCCCGGCCTCGATCGCGAGATAGGTGTTGGCGACGGTCTGCGCCTCGACGCCCTGGGCGGCGTCGACGACCAGCAGGGCCCCCTCGCAGGCGGCGAGGCTGCGCGACACCTCGTAGGAGAAGTCGACGTGGCCGGGGGTGTCGATCAGGTGCAGGTCGTAGGTCTGGCCGTCGGCGGCCTCGTACTCGACCCGCACCGCCTGGGCCTTGATCGTGATCCCGCGCTCGCGCTCGAGGTCCATCGAGTCGAGCATCTGGGCCTGCATTTTCTTCGGATCGACGGCGCCCGTGAGCTCGAGGATGCGGTCGGCCAGGGTCGACTTGCCGTGGTCGATGTGGGCGATGATCGAGAAGTTGCGGATCTGCTTCATGGGCGGGGCGGAGTATGGCGAGAGCGCCGGGCCGGCGGGGCCTGTCATGAGGGGAGGTGCCTGCGGGCGAGGTTTTCGTTCTCGGCACCTCCCCTCATGCCACCCACCGGCAGGGAGCTCTCGACCACACGGCGCCCATGGATCGCGTCCCGTTCCTCAGCTGGAACAGGACGCTGGATCGAGGCGGCCGTTCAACTCGAAGACGACCGTCGGCGGCTTCTTCAGGATCGGTCTTGCCCCGGGGGCTTCGGTCCACCTTGCCTCGGACGGGTACGGGGGCTTGCCGGGTTCGATGCGGTCGCGGGTGGCGATGACGTAGTCGTAGTGGCCTGCGTTGAGCAGGCGGCGCCTGGCGGGGCTGGTGGCGGCGGCTTCGAAGCCGCCGTGGGGGCGGTCTTGGCCGATGAGCTGGACGTGGTTGGAGAGGTCGGTGCCGAAGAGGGGGTACTGGCGGGTGCTGGTGGTGGCGATGCGGGCGTCCGTCATGTCGCGGGACCACTCGAAGGCGGCGTTCAGGCCGGGGGTCGTGAAGGAGGGATCGGCGTAGCGGCTCTGCAGGTAGTGGCGCTGGATCGGGTAGCCGGCGGCGATCGCCGCTACGACTGCCGCGCCGGCGACGAGCGCCAACACCCGCGGCCCCGGGACCCAGCGCGCCGCCCCTCCGCCGAGTTGGCGCTTTGGGTCAAATAGCAGGACAAAACGCGAACTCAGCGCGAGGAGCCGCGGTCGGATGGGAGGAGTGGCCGGCAGCAGGGTCAAGCCAAGGACCAGGGCCGGGGCGAGGTAGCGGAGGCCGGACTCGAAGCCGCGGGGCATGCCGTCGGGGCCGGAGGCGGAGGTCGGGGCCACCAGCCAGGCAAGCGCGGTGGCGAGCCCGACGAGGCCGGCGAGGGAAAGGATCGGGTCCCGGCCTTCCCCATCGCGTGGTTCCTTTTGCACCTCACGCGTTATTAAGGAACCGCGGGATGGACGCGTCCGGGACCCGAGGGCGAGCAGGAGCCCCGCGAGGGCGGCCGCGCCAAGCAGGGGCCAGATGATCCAGAGGCCGTCGTGCAGGCCGGGGAGAAACCAGTCGGACCAGACGGTGCCGTCGGTGAGGTAGTCGAGGACGCCGTGCGCTTCCCGGCCGCCCAGCCCCTGCTCTGGCGCCGGCAGCGAGATCGGGCCGAGGTGGTGGATCCACGGCAGCGGGTTGCCGGTGTGGACCAGGTTGCGCAGGTACCAGTAGCCGCCCGCGGCCAGCGCCGCGAGGCCCGCCGCCGCCAGCGCGCGCCAGCGCGCGCCGCCGGGAGCGATCGCGACCAGACCAATCACCAGCACCGCCGCCGCCAGCAGGAAGTTGAGCTTGGTCCCGGCGGCGAGCCCCGCTGACAGCCCGATGACCACCAGCCCCCCGGTCGGGAGCGACCTCTCCCCCTCGCCCCGACACGCCCAAGCGTTGACGGCCACCGCAACGGCAGCGAGCAGGAAGAAGATCCCGACGATGTCGTTACGGGCCTCGCCGGCCTGATCGGAGAGCGCCGGCACGCTCAAGGCGATGGCGCCGAGTGCCAGAGACCAGGGCGCGACCCGATACGGCCGCCCGATGCACCAGACCGCCACCAGACAGCCGACGAACCATCCGAGGTTCAGCAGTGGGGACAAGACGTCTCTCCCGAACGCCAGCATCCCCACCGCGTGGAAGATTTCGCCGTTCGCCGGGTAGAACCAGGCGAGGAACTGCGGCGCGATGAAGTGCAGATCCCAGGTGCTCCCGCTCTGGAAGAACCCGGCCGCGAACGGGCCGTGGTACCAGGTGGTGTCGAAGCCGGTCATCCCCGTCGAGAGCCGCAGCCTGGCTCCGTCCGCGAAGCGGACGAGGGCGAGGGCGGCGATCGCGAACGCGATCAGCGAGGGACCGACCGCTCCGCCTGCGGGTCCTGTCGTGGCGGCATCCCCCACGGTGCTCGGCGCTGGACGCGCCTCCGCGCCGCGGGGGACCCCCGCCACCACGCCACCCGCAGATGGGGCGGCCGAGTCCGCGCTGATACCGGTCCGAAGCGCCAGTCCCACAGCCGCCACGACGAGCAGATAGGGCAGCGGCTCAAAGAGGGAGACGGTGCCGAAGATCTCGGCCGACCAGATCAGCAGGGCCAGCGCGAGGACGGCGGTGGCGAGGTGGGCCGGAGCGCCCTCGAAGCGGGGCAGCAGGCGGGAGCGCAGGCGGGCGGCGCCGAGCAAAGCGAAGCCGGCCAGCAGCGCCAGCTCGGCGACTCCCAGCAGGTAGCGACCGAGGTCGAGCATCTAGCGCCGGCGCACGAGGCGCATGATCTGCTCGAGCTCGGCGATGTGGAGGAGCCTGGCGACGGCGAGGTAGGCGATGGCGCCGACGCCGAGACCGAGACCGAGGGAGATGATCTGGCCGGCCAGGCCCCGTCCCAGGGCGCTGTCCAGAACACTCCAGATGCCATAGCTGACGGCCGCGAGGGCGGCGGCGGCGGCGCTGATGCGAACCGTGACATCGAGCAGGCGACCGAGCTCGAGGCCGCCGAGCAGGCGCCTCAGGATCACGCACTGGGCGATCACGCTGGCGGTGGTAGCGATCGCGGTCGAGGCGACGATGCCGCCGACGCCGAGGTGGTAGAGGGCGAGCGCGGCGAGCGCCGTCACCGCCAGGTTGCCGGCCGCGATCACGGTCGGGATCCAGGGGCGCTGGAGCCCGAAGAAGGTCCGGGTCAGGAGCAGGAAGAGGCCGTTGGTCGGCAGTGAGAAAGCGAACCAGAAGAGCGCCGTGGCGACCACCGTCGTCTGCGCTGCCTCGAAGGCGCCGCGCTGGTAGACGATCCGGATCATCGGGTCGGAGAGGACGAGGACGGCGGCGGCGGCGGGCACCAGCACGAAGAGGATCTGCCTCATCCCGTTGGCCATGGTCGAGCGCAGGTCGTCGATCGCGCCGCGGGACGCGTAGCGGGCCAGCGTCGGGAAGAGAACGGTGGCGATCGCGACCGAGAAGATCCCCTGCGGCAGCTGGTAGATCCGGAAGGCCTTGTCGATCGCCGCCGGCGCCTCGTCGTTGACGAGGCTGCCGAAGAAGCTGTTGATCAGCAGGTTGAAGTTGATCAGGCCGAGGCTGATCGTCACCGGCAGCATCAGGAGCAGCACCCGCCGCACGTCCGGGTTGCGCCACTCGAAGCTCCAGTTGAACTTGAACGGGGTGTTGCGGAGGTCGAAGGTGGGGATCAGCAGCTGCACGAGGGTGCCGGCGAGGATGCCGATCGCGTAGGCGTAGATCCGGTCCTGGCCATGGAAGAGCGGCTCGACGAAGACCAGCACGGCGATGATCGTCAGGTTCCAGAACAGCGGCGCGATCGCGAAGGCGCCGAAACGGTCGTAGCTGTTGAGGATGCCGACGACGATCCCGCTGACCCCGAGCAGGATCAGGATCGGGAAGAGGACCTGCGAGAGGGTGACGGTCAGGTCGAGGATCTCGCCCTTGAAGCCGGGGGCGAACAGCGGCATCACCACCGGCGCCGCAAGCACGAAGAGAGCGGTTATCGCCCCCAGGACCATGGTCACGATCAGCAGCAGCGTCGAGGCGAGCCGGAACGCCTCGCGGTAGTTCTTGCGCTCGAGCTGCTCGGTGAAGATGGGGACGAAGGCGGGCTGCAGAGCGGCGTCGGCGAAGAGGCTGCGGATCAGGTTGGGGACCTGGAAGGCGATCGTGAAGGCCGACATCGGGCCGCTGATGCCGTAGTAGCTGGCGGCGACTATCTCCCGCACCAGGCCGGCGACCCGGGAGGCCGCGGTGGCGATCGAGAAGAAGGCCGTGGAGCGGGCGATACGGCCCGCCTGGCGCCCCGGGGCGGGCTCCCCTCCGGGTTCCTCGCCCGGGTTGAACTCCTCGGCGGCGCGCAGCGCGGCGTCGGCGTTTATCGCCGCCCGCTCGTCGCCTTCGGGGGTGTCAGGTGCCTTCGGCGTCTCCAAGCTAGATGATCGATTCCAATTCGGGGGCGACCGGGGCGGGTCTCAGTCGCTATAGTCGGCGGCCGCCCGGAGCCGGCATGGTGCCCGCTCGGGTACTCGACATGGCCAACATAGCCTCACAGAAGAAGCGGATCCTACGCAGCGAGCGCGAGCGCGCGGAGAACCGTCTGCTCACGAGCACCGTGAAGACGCACTTCCGCCGCCTCGAGAGCGCGGTCGAGGGCGGCGACGCGGCCGTGATCGCCGCCGAGGAGCGTACGCTCGTCTCGAAGATCGACAAGGCCGTGCAAAAAGGCGCGATGCACCGCAACACGGGCGCTCGCAAGAAGTCGAAAGCCGCGCGCATCGCGGCCCGCGCGTAGGGCGCTGCAAACCGGCGCATCGCTGCGTCGTCGCTCGGTCATGTGCGGAGCACACTCCCTCGCTTCTCCTTGCGCCGCTTGGTTTTCGCGGCCCTACGCGCGGGCCATGGAGCGCAGAGCGAGCGTGAACGCCAAATCGTCGCCGTAGTCGGCCCCTCCGCGGCACCAGAGCTCTAGATCTGCCAGAGCCTCGGTCGCCTGACGCAGGTCGGCCACGTCGGCCTCGCGCAGACGGGCGACGAGCTGCTTCGCCGCATAGGGGTGCATCTTCAGCGAGGACTCGACCTGCTTCGGCGCCATCCCCGCCTCCAGCTGCCCGGCGGCGGCGCAGGCGCTGCGCAGGCGCGAGGCGAGGCCGTAGATCAGGCCGGTGACGTTCTCGCCCTGGGCGATCAGCTGCTCACCGATCCGCAGCGCAGCGGCAGCGTCGCGATCCAGGAGGGCGTCGGAGAGCGACCAGACCGCGGCCTCGGAGGTGTCGGCGATCATCTCGTCGAGGTCCGCGGCGGTGACCTCGCCGCCGTCCCCGGCCCAGAGAGCCAAGCGCTCGACCTCGTTGCTCAGCCGCACCGGATTCGCTCCCATGCGGTCGACCAGGACGCGGGCCGCGGCCGGCTCCAGCCGGAAGCCGAGCCGCTGGGCGTCTGCGACCAGCGCCCGCGGCATGTCGCGTGCCTTCGGCGCCTCGAATTCATGGATGTCTCCCTTCGCCGCCTTGACGGCCTTCGCCAGCTTGGCGGGTGCCTTGGCCCGGGCGACCAGGACCAGGGTGAGGTCCGGCGGGAGCGCGCCGACCGCGGCGACGACGGCCTCGAGCTGGCGGTCCCGCCAGCGCTCGACCCCGTCGGCCAGCAGGTAGCGACGGGAGTCCATCAGCGACATCGCCGGGATCGATGCCAGGAGCGCCTCGTGGTCGGGCATGCCGCGACCCTCGCCGGGCTCGAAGACCTCGAGGGCGTCGCTCCCTCCCTCGCGTTCGGCGCGGGCACGCAGCCGGCTCCGGGTGGCGTCGATCTTCGCCCCGTCCGTACCGGCGATCAGGTACAGCGCTCGCATCTCCTCGGCCACGCGCCGAGTCTAGATGCCCGCTCGGTCCGCCCCGCCGCGGCTACCAGTCGGAGTGACCGCCGCCGTGCTCGTCGTCATGGCCGTACCCGTGGCCATAGCCCGGGCCGTCGGAGAACCCATGCGAAGGCGGTGCCTCGGGTTCGGTCTCGTACCCGCTGGGGGGCGGACTCGGCGGTGGCGTGTATGCGGGGGGACCCGCCTGGTGATTCCACCCGGCTGACGAATTGTGGGGGGGCTCGTATTGGCCATGGCCGTAGGCGTTGCCGTGACCGTGGTCATCGTCCGTTGAGGAGCTGGCCACGGGGGGCGTGGTCGACGAGGGGAAGGTGGTCGCAGCCGTCGTCGCGCTCGAGGCCGGTTCCGGGGCGACCCCTGGCTGGGACTCCGCGGGGGCGGCTGCCTGCTTGGGGGAGCCATGGCCGGTCGGCTGGCCCGCGCTCGGAGAAGGTGATGGCGATGGGGGCGCCGGGAGATCCTGCGACGCGGCGAGGCGTGAGCCCGAGGGCTGGACCGCGTCCGTGCCAACCTGGCCCACCGGAGCCACCCGGGGACCGACCGCGGCGTCGTGCTCGGCAGTGACCGAATGACCGGAGGGCGCGGCCACCGAAGAGTCGGAAACCGCCTCGTGGTCGGTCGGGAGGCCCGGAATCGGCAACGAGGGGAGGAACGGAACTCCCTGCCGCGCCATGATCGCGACCATCACCAGCCCGAGCAGTGCGGTGGCCCCCAGCAGCGCGAAGGTTGTGCTCCGAATCCTCTCCAGCAAGCCGTTGCCGGCCAGGCTTGGCGTCCGCGCAGGCCAGGACAGCGGATTTCGGCTCTTGGAGTGCACCTGCTCGAAGGATCGCCCCAGGTCCAGACATCATTTAGACCTGAGCCGAATGTCCCCAGTTTCGATTCGGCCATCCGTCTAGCGCAGGGCGCCGGCAGTCAGTGGTCCGTGCTCACCACGACCGAGCGGCCGCGGGCGTCGATGACGACGTCGCCGCTCCGGTCGGTCCTCAGCGTGCGGACGCCGTGCGCATCGAGGTTCGCGAGGGTGCCCGGGTCCGGATGACCGTAGGGGTTCCCCGCCCCGACCGAGATCACCGCGAGGCTCGGCCGGATCCGGTCGAGCAGCGCCGCCAGGCCGGCATCGTCGCTGCCGTGGTGGGCGATCTTGAGCACGTCGACGGGACCGGGGTCGATAGGCACGGCCTCCGCCTCCGCATCGGCCGTGAGCAGCATCGAGAAGTCGCGCCAGCGCGCGACGAGTACCAGCGCCAGCTGGTTCGGATCGGCACCCCGCACCGGTTCGGCCAGCAACTCACGCGGGGGCCAAACGACCTCGAGCTCGAGTGCCCCCGAGCGCAACGCGCCGCCCTCGGCCACCCGCAACGGGACCGCCCCCGCCGCGCGGGCGGCGGCGAGCGCCCGCCGGCCCAACCGTGCGTAGAGGAGCCTCGCGATCGGGACCCGACCGAGCAGGTCTTCGATCCCGCCGAGGTGGTCGGACTGGTCGTGGGTGACGACAGCGGCTCCGAGGCGCTCGACGCCGGCGGAGGCGAGCTTGGCCGCGAGATCGTCGCCCGGCGGCCCGCCGTCGACCAGGACAGCAGGGGCGCCGGCCGGTTGGAGCAGGATCGCGTCGCCCTGGCCGACGTCGAGCACTTCGACGCGGAGCCCCGCGGCGGGCGGCACGCCCGGGACCGATCGGCCCGCCCCCAACCCGCCGATGGGCGGCCACCAGAGAGCCAGCGCCGCCAGCGCCGCGCAGCAACCGACCACGAGCCGCGCCGCACGCGCGTTCGCAGTCACCCTCGCATGGGGGCGAGAGGTGCGAACACCGCGCCGGGGCCGGCGAATGGCGGCAAGGCGACGGCTGCGGCCGAGCCGGAAGGCCACGACCACCGCGGCCGCGATCGCGAAGTATGAGCCGGCGAGGCCGGCGAGGCCGAGCCGGACGTGGACCTCCGCCCAGCCGGGCCTGCCGCACCAGGCCGCAACCTGCGCGATGTAGGCGAGCAGCAGGGCATCGACGCCGTTCAGCACCTCGACCGGCAGGCCCGGGACCTGTGACGCGGCCGCGGCGGCCATCCCCAGCCACATCGCCGGCGCCACGGCCGGCGCCGCCAGGACGTTGGCGAGGAGCGTCGTGGTCGAGAAGGTCTCGAAGTGGAAGGCGATCAGCGGCGCCGTCGCCAGGGTGGCGGCGACGGTCACCGCCAGGCACTCGGCCAGTGCCCGGCGCACCCCCCCGGGACCGATCCGCGCGACCATCGCCTGCCGCAGGGGAGCCGCGAGCAGCAGGATCCCGACCACCGCGGCGAAGCTCAGCTGCCAGCCGACGTCGCCGGCGACGCCCGGGTCGATCGCCAGCGTGACCGCGAACGCCAGCGCCAGCGCGTAGAGCCGCGACGCCCGCCTCCCCCCGAGCGTCGCCAGCACGCCCGCCCCACCCATCACCGCGGCCCGCTGGATCGTCGGCCCCGCCCCGGCCAGCGGCACGTAGACGACGATCAGGGCGAGGACCCAGACCAGCCGCTCTCGCAGGGAGATCCCCAGCGCCCCCAGCAGCGGCATCGCCAGCAAAGCGAGCAGGGTCACGTTCTGGCCCGAGACCGCCAGCAGGTGGCTGAGGCCGGAGCGGCGGAAGTCCTCCGCCGTCTCGGCCTCGATGCCCTCGTCCTCGCCGAGGACGAAGCCGCGCGCCAGCTCCGCCTCGCGCGGCGGCATCCCGCGTCCGAGACCGGCCTCGGCCCGCTCGCGGATATCGCCGGCGCGCACGAGCGCGACGGCGACCAGGGCCGCGATCCCGATCAGGATCGGCAACGACGGACGCGGCGAGGGCACGGGCGCGCCCTACGGCTGCAGCCGGGCGCGCAGCGACTCCATCGTCGCCGGCCCGATGCCCGACACCTGGTCGAGTTGGACGATCGAGGCGAGGCCGCCGTGCTGGTCGCGGAACTCGACGATGTCTCCGGCCGTGACCGGGCCGATGCCGTCGATCGTGTCGAGCTGCTCGACCGTGGCGGTGCCGAGGCTGATCGGGCCCTCCTCTTCCCCGACCCCGGCGGCGACGGCGATGCCGGCCGGGCCCCGTTCGGGGACCACCACCTGCTGGCCGTCGGCGAGGCGGGCGGCGAGGTTGATCGCTTCCAGCTCGGCCCTGGCGCCGGCTCCCCCCGCCCGCCGGACCGCGTCGTTGACCCGGCTCCCGGCCGGCATCCGATAGACGCCGGGGCGCGCCACCGCCCCGGTCACGTCGACGACGACGTCGCCTCCCTGGCCGCTGATCGTAAACCCGGCATCCCCGGAAGCCGACGCGCTCGCGTCAGGAAACGAAGCGCCGGCGTTGGTCTCGCCCCGGATCGCCCGCGCCCCGACCAGCAGCAGGGCGACCGCGATCACGCCGTAGACGACCACCTGTGCTCGGCTCAGCTCGGGCATCCCCCGATGCTCGCCCGGCGCAACGCACGCGTGGCGCGCTAAGTCAAAAACCTCTCAGACGAGCAGCTGACCGAGCTGCAACGAGGTCGCCGACGCCGACGCTCGCGGCCGATCGGAGCGTCGGGTACCCCCTCCGGCGGCTTGTACTTTTTTGCTCCAGCGAAACTCGGACGGCCCCCCACGCCCCACAAAAAAGTTGAGCCGGAGGGGGTACCCGACGCTCCAACCCGCTAAAGATCGTCGTCTTCGTCGTACCCCGCAACCTCGGCCAACTGATCGCTGTAAAGCTCGGCAGCGGCCACCGGCGGCGACTGGATCGATACGCAGGCCAGCTCGGCCTCGCCGTCGTTGGCGACCGAGTGCTCGGTGGCCGGCGGGACCAGGATCAGGTCGCCCTCGCCGACCTGCTGGGTGTCGCCGGCTACCGACATCGTGCCGGTGCCGCGGACGACGACGTAGGCCTGCTCGGATTCCTCGTGGGAGCGGAGCGTCTGCTTGGCCCCCGCCGGAACGGTCAGCCAGGTGACCGAGAGGTTGCGGGCCCCGAGTTCCCCGGCGTCCATCAGGACGTGGGTGCGGAGCCGGTGCCACTCCTCAACTGATGCGTCTTCGAAGCGCCTGACGAGCATGGGCGCGCTTTCTAGCAGAAGCGGACGACGGTGGAGGGAGTCGCTACCTGACGACCAGGTTCACCAACTTGCCCGGCACGACGATCTCCTTGACCACCTCTTTGCCGTCGAGGTACCGCGCCACCTTCTCGCTCTCCCGCGCCAGCCGCAGCAGCTCCTCGCGGGGAGCGTCGGCACCGGCCTCGATGCGGTCGCGCAGCTTGCCGTTGACCTGGACGACGAGGGTGACGGTGTCGCTGAGGAGCAGCTGCGGGTCGGCGACCGGCCAATTCCGCTCCCACACCCGCTCGCCGCTCAGGCGCTCGAACACCTCGCTGCCGAGGTGCGGCGCGAAGGGGAAGATCAGCGAGGCGGCGGTCGCCGTCGCGAAGCGCACCGCGGCGCCCCCGTCGGGGTCCCCGTAGAGGCCGTCCTTGAGCCGGTAGGCGTCGTTGACCAGCTCCATCACCGCGGAGATCGCGGTGTTGAACTGGAAGCCCCGCTGGAAGTCACGGGTCACCTTGTCGATCGCCCAGTGGGCCTTGGCGAGCAGCTGGCGGGCCTCGCCGCTTGCCGCGGCGCTCGGCTCGCCGGCCTCGGTGCGCTCCTCGACCTCGCCGCAGAGCCGCCAGAGCCGGGAGAGGAAGCGGTTGACCCCCTCCACCCCCTCGTCGGTCCAATCGCCGCCCCGCTCGGGCGGTCCCATGAAGCAGACGTAGGTGCGGGCCGAATCGGCGCCGTAGCGCTCGACGTACTCGCCGGGGCTGACGGTGTTGCCCTTGGACTTCGACATCTTCGCCCCGTCGCGGGTGATCATCCCCTGTGCGAAGAGGTTGGCGAACGGCTCCTGCACGTCGAGGTGTCCGATGTCCGCCAGCGCCTTGGTGAAGAAGCGCGCGTACATCAGGTGCAGGATCGCGTGCTCGACGCCGCCGATGTACTGGTCGACGGGGAGCCAGTGGTCGGCTGCGGCGCGGTCCCAGGCGGCCTCGCCGTTGCGGGGATCGAGGTAGCGGATGAAGTACCAGGAGGAGTCGACGAAGGTGTCCATGGTGTCGGTCTCGCGCCGGGCCGGGCCGCCACAGCGCGGGCACTCGGTGGCGACCCAGTCCTCGGCCGCCGCCAGCGGACTCTTTCCCTGCGGCGCGTAGTCCTCGACCTCCGGCAGCTCGACCGGCAGCTGATCCTCGGGGACGGGGACGATCCCGCACTCGTCGCAGTAGACGACCGGGATCGGAGCGCCCCAGTAGCGCTGGCGCGAGACCAGCCAGTCGCGCAGGCGGTAGTTGACCGAGGAGCGACCACGACCCTCGGAGGCGAGCCAATCGACCATCTCCGCGTAGGCGTCGCGGTTGCCCTTGCCGTCGAAGCGGCCGGAGTTGACCATCGGACCGTCGCCGGGATAGGGCAGGCCGCGGGGATCGCGCGAGGTCTCCGGATCCTCGCCCTCGATCACCCGTTTCACCGGCAGGTCGAAGCGCTGGGCGAATTCGTAGTCGCGGGAGTCGTGGCCCGGCACCGCCATGATCGCGCCGGTGCCGTACTCCATCAGCACGTAGTCGGCGACGAACATCGGGATCTCCTCGCCGTTGACCGGGTTGACGACGCTGCGCCCGAGCGGCACCCCGGTCTTCTCGCGATCCTCCGCCCCCCGCTCCTCGGCCGACTCGCGGCCGACCCGGTTGACGTACTCGCGCACCTCCTCCTCGGCCGGGGTGCCGGCCACCAGCCGCTCGAGGTCGGGGTGCTCGGGAGCGAGGACGAAGAAGGTTGCGCCGAAGAGGGTGTCCGGGCGGGTGGTGAAGACCGGGAAGTCGAGGTCCAGCTCCTCGCAGCGGAAGACCACCTCGGCGCCCTCGGAGCGGCCGATCCAGTTGCGCTGCATCGTGATCACGTGCTCGGGCCAGGACTCGAGCAGGGCGAAGTCGGCGAGCAGGCGGTCGGCGTAGTCGGTGATGCGGAAGAACCACTGCTCGAGGTTGCGCTGCACGACCTCGGTCCCACAGCGCTCGCAGCGGCCGTCGACGACCTGCTCGTTGGCGAGGACCGTCGCGTCCTTCGGGCACCACTGGACCGGCGCCTCGGTCCGGTAGGCGAGCCCCTTCTCGAACAGCTGCAGGAAGATCCACTGGGTCCAGCGGTAGTACTCGGGCGTGTGGGTGCCGAGCTCCCGCGACCAGTCGACCGAGATCCCCCACTCCCGGAACTGGCGGCGGAAGGAGGCGATCGAGCGCTCGGTCGCCTCGCGCGGCGGCTCGCCGGTCTTGATCGCGTTGTTCTCGGCCGGCAGGCCGAAGGCGTCGTAGCCCATCGGGTGGATCAC
>JBBDYP010000050.1:0-27517 GCA_040900615.1 Solirubrobacterales bacterium
GAGCTGACCCAGACCGAGGCCGACCTGCCGCTGCTCGGCGAGCACGACATGGACGACATCTGTGCCCGCGTGATGACCAGCGGCAGCTCCGGCGATCCGCGCGCGATCGGCCTCACCTACGGCAACTTCCTCTGGAGCGCGGTCGGCTCCGCTTTCAACATCGGCGTCGACCCGGCGGACCGCTGGCTCTGCTGCGTCCCGCTCAGCCACATCGCCGGCCTCGGGATCGTCATGCGCTCGACCATCTACGGCACCGCGGCGGTGATTCACGACGGCTTCGACGTCGACCGCGTCGCCGCCTCGCTGGAGGGCGACGGGATCACCGTCCTCTCCCTGGTGACGACGATGCTGACCCGTCTGCTCGACGCCGGCGCCGACCTCTCGGGCCCGCGGGCGATCCTGGTCGGGGGCGGGCCGGTCCCCGAGGGACCGCTGGAGGAGGCGATCGCCAAGGGCGCGACCGTGGTCCAGACCTACGGCCTGACCGAGACCTGCTCGCAGGTGACCACGCTCGCCCCGGCTGACGCCAGCCGCAAGCTCGGCTCGGCCGGTCGCCCGCTGCTGACCACCCACCTGCGGATCCAGGAGGGGGAGATCCTCGTCCAGGGGCCAACCGTGGCTCCCGGCCGGGCCGACGCCGACGGCTGGCTCCACACTGGCGACCTCGGCCACATCGACGAGGAAGGGTTCCTCTACGTCGAGGACCGCATCGACGATCTGATCGTCAGCGGCGGCGAGAACGTGGTCCCGGCCGAGGTCGAGGAGATCCTGCTGCGCCACCCCGAGGTCGCCGACGCGGCCGTCATCGGCCGCGAGGACCCCGAGTGGCAGCAGGCCGTGACCGCCGTCGTCGTCCTGGAGAGCGGCTCGGAGATCACCCCGGACGACCTGCGGCGCTACTGCGCGGAATCGCTGGCCGGCTTCAAGGTGCCCAAGCGGGTGGAGCTGGCGTCGGCCCTGCCGCGGACTCCCTCCGGCAAGCTGATGCGCAGGGCACTCCGATGAGGTCGGGCGAGCACGCGAATTTCGGGCCAACCGACTAGCCTGCGCGGCCATGCGCACCGACGACATCTTCTACGACAAGGACGCCGACCTGGGGAAGCTCCAGGGCAAGACCGTCGCCATCCTCGGTTACGGCTCCCAGGGGCACGCCCACGCCCTCAACCTCAAGGACTCGGGAGTCGACGTGGTCGTCGGCCTCCGCCCGGATTCCTCCAGCCGCGCCAAGGCCGAGGCGGCCGGGGTCGAGGTGCTCGACATCGCCGAAGCGGCCAGCCGCGGCGACGTCGTGATGGTGCTCCTGCCCGACGAGAAGCAGGGCGAGGTCTGGCGGGAGGAGATCGCCGACGGGATCGCCCCCGGCAACCTCCTGCTCTTCGCCCACGGTTTCGCGATCCACTTCGGTGAGGTCGAGCCGCCCGCCGGGATCGACGTCGGCATGGTCGCCCCGAAGGGCCCGGGCCACCTGGTTCGCCGCCAGTACGAGGAAGGCAACGGCGTGCCCTGCCTGATGGCCGTCCACCAGGACGCGACCGGCGAAGCCCATGACCTCGTGCTTGCCTACGCGGCCGGGATCGGTGGCGGCCGCGCGGCGATCATCGAGACCACCTTCAAGGACGAGTGCGAGACCGACCTCTTCGGCGAGCAGGCCGTTCTCTGCGGCGGCGCCTCGGAGCTGGTCCGCGCCGGCTACGAGACGCTGGTCGAAGCCGGCTACGACCCGCGCCTGGCCTACTTCGAGTGCCTGCACGAGCTGAAGCTGATCGCCGACCTGATGTACGAGAAAGGCATTCAGGGAATGCGCTACTCGATCTCCAACACCGCCGAGTACGGCGACATGACCCGCGGCAAACGGGTCATCGGCGAGGAGTCGAGGGCGGCGATGAAGCAGATCCTCAGCGAGATCCAGTCAGGCGAGTTCGCCCGCGAGTGGATCGCCGAGAACCGCGCCGGCGGCGAGAGCTTCGACCGCATGCGCAAAGAGGCGGCGGGGCACGAAGTCGAGGAGGTCGGCAAGGATCTCCGCGAGATGATGCCCTGGATCGACCAGGAGTTCTGAGGCCGGCGCATATCTGCGTCCTCGGTCGCTCGCGTGCAGAGCACGCCACGCTCCCTGCGTCCTTGATCTGCTTGGCCCCAGAACTCCTGGGGCGCTATCAGGAGAGCGGCGTCGGGCGGGCGGTCTCGCCCTCGGGCTCGCGCCCGTCGCGCCCGACGTATCCGTCCTTGCCGCCGACGACCACGTAGACGGCGTCCTCGGAGTCGCTCAGGTTGCGGATCTTGCGGTGGGTGGGGGCGTCGACCCAGGCGAGGCCGCCCGGGCCGAGCTCCTGCTTCGAGCCGTCGCCAAACTCGAGCTCAACCCGGCCGCTGTGGACGAAGTACAGCTCCTCCTGCTCGTCGTGGTAATGGCTGCCGGTCGCGTAGGACGGCGGCATCACGATCGCGTTGACGCCGAAGGCGGTGACCCCGAGCTCGCGGCGGATCTTGCGGAACCCGGGACCCTCGCCGAGGTCGTCGAGGTGGGCGACGGCATAGCCGTCGCCCTTCCTCACTCGACTTCCGACGTCGTTCGGCACGGCGTCGTCCCTAGGCGGCCGGGGCTGCTGGCGGCGGCGGCGGCGGCACCGCCGCGGGGGCAGCCTTCGCGGCCTCCAGCCCGATCGGCGGGTAGTCGTCGGTGAGGATCGTGGCGTAGCCGGCGGTGCGGGCGTAGAAGGCGTTGACGTAGGTCAGCACGCCGTTGATCGCTTCGGGCAGATAGCCGCGGAAGACGATCGTCAGCCAGGCGACCGCGGCGGCGCCGCTATGCAGGGCCCCGATCCCGAAGTAGATGACGACCTCCAACGGGATCACCAGGATCAGGCGGAAGAAGGCCTTGAGCCGGCTCTGACGGTCGGCGGCCGGGGCGAAGTTGACCCGGATCGGATAGCTGGGATCGTCGGCGAGGCCGAACGGAGGCCAGACGTCGGTCTGCAGGTATGCCCAGGCGCCGGTGCGCACGCAGTAGCGGATGACCCCGGAGTTGAAGTTGTAGAGCCATTCGGGGTAGCGACCGAGGATCACGACCGCGACCCAGGCGAAGAAATGGGTGAAGACGAAGGCGATCAGGTAGACGAACATGACGATGAGCCATGGGATCGCCAGGATGATCCGGAAGAACGTCGTCCAGCGGTTGGGCGTCGGGTTGAAATCGGCTTCGTAGCTGATCGGATACATCGATCCCCCTCGGGTTGGGACGGGACTGGGTGACTGCGAGGCCAGCCTACCCCCACCCCCGGCGCCAGTCCACCGGAGCTCGGCATCGACTCCGCCGGGGCGGTCTCCGCGGACGCCGTGTGGCTCAGGCAGTCGTGCGCCGAGTGTTGTCGGCGACCTCCTCGGCAGCGTCGCGGATCTTGAAGGTGACCACGATCAGCTCGAGCCAGAGCCTGATCACGATCAGGTAGATGAGCGCGCCGAGTGGGGCGAAGATCAAGGCGAGGATCCCCGAGCCGATCTTGTCGGCGAAGGCGGCAACGATCACGACGATCACGCCCACCGCCAGCACGATCATGCTGACGACGTAGAGGAACCGGATCAGCTTCGGCGTGATCAAGCTGTCGAACCGGGTGTCCATCAACGATTCGAAGAAACCGCGCTGAGTGGTGGGGGGACTGGGCCGGGCAGATGACTCCATCTCTTTCTCCTATTCGACTCGATTTGATGACAGGTCTCGACCCTAGTCCCCGGCTCGGGCGGCGAGTCCACCCGCGCCTGTCAATAACCTGTCGGCCCGATGGCGCCCCAGACCACAGGCACCGCGCAGATCCCCGCCGACCTCAAGCCGGCCGACGGCCGTTTCGGTTGCGGGCCCTCGAAGGTGCGCCGGGAGGCACTGGCGCGCGTCGCCGGGCAGTCGGCGCTGATGGGGACCTCCCACCGCCAGGCGCCGGTGCGCGACCTCGTCCGCGGCATCCGCGGCGGGCTCGCCGACCTCTTCGCCCTTCCCGCCGGTTACGAGGTCGCCCTCGGCAACGGCGGCGCCACCGCCTTCTGGGAGAGTGCCGCCGCCTGGCTCGTGCGCTCCCGCTCGCTGCACCTGACCTATGGCGAGTTCTCGCAGAAGTTCGCCAAGGCGACCGCCGCCGCTCCGTTCCTCGCCGACCCGATCCTGGTCGAGGCCGAGCCCGGCGACGCCCCCGAGCCGACCTCCGACCCCGGAGTTGACGCGCTCGCCTGGGCTCACAACGAGACCTCGACCGGAGTGATGGTCGAGGTGCGGCGGCCCGAGGGTGCCGGTGACGCCCTGGTGCTGATCGACGCCACCTCCGGGGCCGGCGGCCTGCCGGTCGACGTCTCCCAAGCCGACGCCTACTACTTCGCGCCCCAGAAGGCCTTCGGCGCCGACGGCGGGCTCTGGCTGGCGCTGCTGAGCCCCGCCGCGATCGCCAGGATCGAGGAGCTCGACGGTGCTGGCGATCGCTGGCAGCCGGCGTTCCTCTCGCTGCAGACGGCGCTGGAGAACTCGCGCAAGGAGCAGACCTACAACACGCCGGCGCTGGCGACCCTGCTGCTGCTCGCCGACCAGGTCGAGTGGATGCTCGCCAACGGCGGCCTCGAGTGGTGTGTTTCCCGCACCACCGACTCCTCGGGCCGTCTCTACGGCTGGGCCGAGCGCAGCGAGTTCGCGACGCCGTTCGTGGCCGACCCCGCGAAGCGCTCGCTCGTGGTCGGCACGATCGATTTCGCCGACCAGGTCGACGCGGCGGCGCTGGCGGCGGCCCTGCGAGCCAACGGCATCGTCGACGTCGAGCCCTACCGCAAGCTCGGCCGCAACCAGCTGCGGGTCGGGATGTTCCCCGCGGTCGAGCCGGCCGACGTCGAGGCGCTGACCGCCTGTATCGACTGGGTCGTCGAGAACGTCGACGGGGTGGCGGCGTGAAAGTCCTGGTCAAGGAGAAGATCGCCGAGTCCGGCGTCGACCTGCTGCGGGCGAACTTCGACGTCGACCTCGGCCTCGAGATGTCCGATCAGGAGCTGCGCGAGAAGATCGGCGGCTACGACGCGATCCTGATCCGCTCGGCGACGAAGATGACCGCCGACCTGATCGAGCTGGCCGACAGCCTGAAGGTGATCGGCCGTGCCGGCACCGGCGTCGACAACGTCGACATCCCGGCGGCCACCCGCCGCGGCATCATCGTCGCCAACGCGCCCGAGTCGAACTCGGTTGCCGCCGCCGAGCACACGCTCGCCCTGGCGCTGGCGCTGTTCCGCAACGTTCCCCAGGCCCATGGGACCCTCGTCGACGGCCGTTGGGACCGGGCCAAGTTCAAGGGCGCCGAGCTGTACGGGAAGACGCTGGGCGTGATCGGGTTCGGCCGTATCGGCCAGCTGGTCGCCAAGCGGGCCCAGAGCTTCGAGATGGAGGTGGTCGCGTTCGACAAGTTCGTCTCCGCGGAGCGCTTCCGCGAGCTCGGGGTCGAGGGCGCCGACAGCGTCGAGGAGGTGCTCGGCCAGGCCGACCTGGTCACCCTGCACGTCCCGAAGACGCCGGAGACGATCGGCCTGATCGACGCCGATGCGATCGCCGCGATGAAGGACGGTGCTCGCCTGGTCAACTGCGCCCGCGGCGAGCTGGTCGATCTCGACGATCTCCTCGCCGGGCTCGAGTCCGGCAAGCTGGCCGGCGCCGCGCTGGACGTCTTCCCCTCCGAGCCCTTCACCGAGCACCCGATCTTCGCCCGCGAGGACGTCGTCGTCACCCCGCACCTGGGCGCCTCGACCGCCGAGGCGCAGGATCGAGCCGGCGTAGTCACTGCCGAGCAGGTGACCGCGGCGCTGACCGGCGGCGTCGTCACCAACGCGGTCAACATCGCCGCGGTCCGCCCCGAGGCGATGGAGGCGCTGGCGCCCTTCGTGCCGCTCTGCGAAAAGCTCGGCCGCCTCGCCCAGGGCCTCGGTGGCGCCTCGGTCGACCGGGTCACGGCTGAATTCCGTGGCCGCATCGCCTCCCACGACACCAGGCTGCTGGGGATCGCCGTATTGGTCGGCATCCTCTCCGGCCACACCGAGGAGCCGGTCAACCTGGTCAACGCGCCGCAGATGACCGAGGAGCGGGGGATCGAGCTGGTCGAGACCAAGGACACCATTGCCGAGGACTTCACCGAGCTGGTCACGGTCCGGGTTCAGTCGGGGGAGCGCGAGGTCGAGGTCGCGGGAACCAGCGTCGGGCCACGCAACGAGCCGTATCTCGTCTCCGTCTGGGGAGAGAGTTTCTACCTGCCGTTCGCCGAACACATCTCGGTCTTCCGCTATGCCGACCAGCCGGGCATGATCGGCCGGGTCGGGACTCTGTTCGGCGAGGAGGCCGTCAACATCATCTCCGCCGCAGTTGGCGCCGAGCGCGGCGGCGAGAGTGCCGTGATGGCGCTGACCACCGATGCTCCGGTCCGCGCCGAGGCAATCGAGAAGATCCTCGGCATCGATGGTTTCTCGGACGGCCGCTCAGTAGACCTCTAGGCTTACCACCGTGCGGGCGGTGGTCTTGACTGGGACGGGAGGGCCGGAGGTCCTGAAGGTTCAGGAGCGCCCCGATCCCCTGCCCGGGCCCGGAGAGGTACGGGTGGCCGTTCGCGCCGCCGGGATCACCTTCGCCGACACGATGGCCCGGGTCGGCCTCTATCCGGACGCGCCGAAGCCCCCCTGCGTGCTCGGCTACGAGTTCGCCGGCGAGATCGAGTCCCTGGGGGAGGGCGTCGCCGATCGCAAGCCGGGCGAAAGGGTGATGGGGGGAACCCGCTTCGGTGGCCAGGCCGAGCTGGTGACGGTTCCGGCCGGGCAGGTGCTGCCGCTCCCCGAGCGGCTCAGCTTCGAGCAGGGCGCCGCCTTCCCGGTCAACTACGGGACCGCCTACGCGGCCCTGATCCTGATGGGCGGACTGCGCGAGGGCGACCGCGTGCTGATCCACGCCGCCGCCGGTGGCGTCGGAATCTCCGCCACTCAGGTGGCCCGCAACGTCGGGGCCGAGATCTTTGGGACCGCATCCGCTGCCAAGCACGAGGCGATCCGCGCCCAGGGCGTCCGCCACGCGATCGACTATCGCGGCCAGGACTTCGAGGCCGAGGTGATGAGGTTGACCGAGGGCGAGGGCGTCGACCTGGTGATCGACGCTCTCGGCCCGGTTTCCTTTCGCAAGGACTACCGGCTGCTGCGTTCCGGCGGCAGGCTGGTCATGTTCGGCCTCTCGGATGCGTCAAGCGCCGGCCGTCGCAGCGTCCCCGCCGCTCTGAGGAGCCTGCTGGCGATGCCGCTGGCGACGATGCCGTGGTGGAAGAGCCTGGCGCTGATGAACGAGAACAAGGGCGTGTTCGGGCTCAACATGCTCGCCTGGTGGGATCGCGAAGGCGACCTCGATCGTGTCACCGAGCCGCTGATGGCCGACCTCGAGGCGGGCCGGCTCGACCCCGTCGTCGCCGAGGCGTTCCCCTTCGAGCGGGCCGCCGAGGCGCACGAATTCATCGCTCAGCGCCGCAACGTCGGCAAGGTCGTGTTGTTCCCGTAACAGGGTCCGCGCCCTTCCGCCCGAACCTCACTCCGCGATGAAGAGAGCGATTCTGATTGCGATCACCGTGATGGCGGCGTGCACCGCCGCGGTCGCTGACGCTGCGGAGCCGTCCCTGAACATCCTCCTCACCGGCGGCCCCGAAAACGACGTGCTCGGCGTCAAGCCCAGCCAGGACGGTCGCTACTACATCATCGGCTCGCTCGGTCCGCTCGAAGCCGGCGGTGGTATCTGCACGCATCCCGAAGGCAACGAAGACGTGCTGGTCTGCGAAGCGGCGGTGATCGCCGGCTTCGAAGTCAACGCCGGCGCTGGCGACGACTCCGTCAACATCTCGCCGAAGATCGTCATCCCGGTCACCTTGCGCGGCGGCCCGGGCAACGATCGGCTTCGCGGCGGCTCGGGCGCGGACAAGCTGGTCGGCGGGGCAGGGGACGACGCGCTGCTCGGTTCCGGCGGCGACGACTGGCTCTTCGGCGGCCCGGGAGAGGACTGGCTCTTCGGCGGCCCCGGTCAAGACCGACTCGTCGGCGGCCCCGGCGGTGACTACCTGCGCGGCGGCGCCGGGGAAGACGTGGAAGCGCTCGGCCCTGGAGACTACACCGGCCCGATGCCCCGGTAGCCGCTGAGCGGGTGCTGCTGGTGAGGTTTCGCTACGCCGTTTCCCGGGCAGTCTTCGCCCGCGTGAGGAGGCCGCCTCCGACGAAGAGGACCGAGACCACGAGGCCGACCAGGGACAGTGCCGCGTCGAGGCGGAACCCGGCCTGGATGCCGTCGACGAAGGGCGGGATCGCGGAGGAGAAGACGGTCGTCGTCAGTCCCAGCCCGATCGACCCGCCGGCGATCTGGAACATGTAGACGATGCCGCCGGCGAGGCTGGTCTGGGATTCGTCGACGGAGGTGACGCCGGCGGTCGTGGCCGTCGGATAGAAGCTGCCGATTCCGATCCCGAGCACGACCATGCCGGGGATCAGCGCGTCGTAGCCGGAGCTGGAGTCGACCTGGGAGAAGAGGAACGGCGCCAGGGTGATGCAGGCGGCGCCGAAGATCGCGAGGGTCTTGGCGCCGAGCCGGTCGTAGAGGGGCCCGGCGATGAAGGAGACGGCGGCGAAGACCCCGAGGAAGGGCAGGATCCCGACCCCGGACTCCAGCGGCGAGTAGCCGAACTGTTTCTCCATGAACTGCGGCAGGTAGAGCAGCGAAGCGAAGAACGTCGCCGACATGAAGAGGATCGCTACGCAGGAGGCCGTGAAGCTGTGGTTTCGCATCACCTCCCGCGGCACCAGCGCATGGGTCCCGGCGCGGCGCTCGATCGGCACGAAGGCGGAGATCAGGCCGGCCGCCAGGGCCAGCAGGACGATGATCTTGGGATCGCCCCAGCCCCAGTCGTCGACCTGGTCGAGGGCGATCAGCAGCGAGACCAGCCCGATCGAGAGGGCCGAGATGCCGGCGTAGTCGATCCGCCGGTCCGCGGCTTCGGGCTCCTTGACGTGGACGAGGAAGTAGGTGACGAGGACGGCGAAGACGGAGATCGGCACGTTGAGGAAGAAGATCCAGCGCCAACTGAGGGCATCGGTGAGGACGCCGCCGACCAGCGGCCCGACGGCGTTGCCGAGGCCGGCGGCGCCGAGGATGATTCCTCCCGCCAGCCCTGCCTTTTCTTCCGGCAGGATCGCGAAGGTCATGCCGAGGATCGCCGGCCACATCAGCGCGCCACCGATCCCCATCAGCGTTCGCGAGGCGATCAGCCACGCCTCCGTCTGGGCGGCGCCGCCGAGGGCCGACATCGAGGCGAAGATCGCCGTCCCGAGGAAGAAGGCGTTGCGGCGCCCGAACATGTCGGCGAGGCGGCCGCCGGTGACGATCATCACCCCGAAGGTGAGCGCGTATGCGTTGACGACCCACTGGATCGTGTTGATGTTCGTGTTGAAGTCCTTCTCCATCGTCGGCAGGGCGACGTTGATCGCCGAGAAGTCGTTGGCGATCACGACGACGGCGATGCCCATCGCGACGAGGGCGAGCCAATTGATCCGTTCTGGCTTTGCGATTGCGGCAGCCTACGCTAAGGTTCGGAGCCGAATGGACCACCGGCTCGACAGCCTCGCGCTTCTCCTTCTCCTCCCCCCTCGGGGGGAATAGCGCTGGGCGGCGCGATAGCCGCGAGAGACAGAAGGCCATTCGAACTCAGTAGAGAAGGAGAGGTCCAATGGGACCAGCATCAGACGTAAACCGCGTCCATATATTCGACACGACCCTGCGAGACGGTGAGCAGTCGCCCGGAATCTCGCTGAACACCGCCGAGAAGGTGGAGATCGCCCAGCAGCTCGGCCGCCTGGGGGTCGACGTGATCGAGGCCGGGTTCCCGATCACCTCGCCCGGCGACTTCGAGGCGGTCCAGGAGATATCCCGCAAGGTCGAGGGCCCGGTGATCTGCGGCCTCGCCCGCACCCACAAGGCGGACATCGACGCGGCGTGGGGGGCGGTGCGCGACGCGCAGCGCCCGCGGATCCACACCTTCATCTCCACCTCCGACATCCACATCGAGCACCAGCTGCAGACCGACCGCGAGGACGTCAAGGGCCAGGCCCGCGCCGCTGTCGCCCTGGCCAAGTCCTACTGTGAGGACGTCGAGTTCTCGCCGATGGACGCGACCCGCGCCGACATCGAGTTCACCGCCGAAGTCTGCGCGATCGCGGTCGAGGAGGGGGCGACTGTCGTCAACATCCCCGACACGGTCGGCTACACGACGCCGGAGGAGTACGCGCACTACTTCCGGCGGCTGTACGAGCTGGTCCCGGCGCTGCGCGGGGTCGAGATGTCGGTCCACTGCCACGACGACCTGGGGCTGGCCGTCGCCAACTCCTATGCCGGCGTGATGGCGGGCGCGCGGCAGGTCGAGTGCGCCGTCAACGGCATCGGTGAGCGCGCCGGCAACTGCTCGCTGGAGGAGATCGCGATGCTGATCCGCGTCCGCGAGGACGTGCACGGCCTGGCGACCGGGATCAACACGCGTGAGATCGCCCGCACCAGCCGCATGGTCTCGCGCCTGACCGGCTACGCGATCCAGCCCAACAAGGCCGTCGTCGGCCGCAACGCCTTCGCCCACGAGTCCGGGATCCACCAGGACGGCGTGCTGAAGGAGCGCAGCACCTACGAGATCATGGATGCGACCGAAGTCGGCCTGGAGTCGAACTCGATCGTGCTGGGCAAGCACTCCGGCCGCCACGCCCTGAAAGACGCCCTGGAGCAGCTGGGCTTCAAGGTCGAGGGCAACGCCCTCAACGCGGCCTTCAAGGCATTCAAGGAGGTCGCCGACCGCAAGAAGCAGGTGACCGCGCTCGACCTGGAGGCGATCGTCTCCGACGAGATGCGCGAGCGCGCCGACGCTCACGAGCTGGCCTGGTTCGAGGTCGAGGCGGGCTCGCGGCGCGATCCCGTCGCCCGGGTCGCGGTGACGCTGCCCTCCGGCGAGGAGGCGGTCGGCGAGTCCAGCGGCGACGGGCCGGTGGACGCGATCTTCCGGGCGATCCAGCAGGCGACCTCAACCGAGTGCGAGCTGCGGCAGTACACGGTCGAGGCCGTGACCGGGGGAGAGGACGCCCTCGGCGAGGTGACCGTGATGCTGCGCATGGCCGGACGCCTGGCCACCGGCCAGGGGGTCGCCACCGACATCCTCGAGGCGTCGGCCCGGGCCTACGTCCGCGCGCTGTCAAACGCCCTGGAAGGGGCGGCGACCCGCGAGGCCGAGGCGGCGACCGCCGAGGCCGCGATCGAACGCACCCCGGGCCCCTAGCGAAAGGCGCCCCGCGCCCCTGAGGAAGGACCCCGGCCCATTGAGGCCGGGGTCCTTCCAGCCGTCCCCCTTTTGCGAGCCTTCCGTCGCATATCTGGCGCAAACCGCGCGCCAGATATGTGGCCGGACCAGCCAACCTCGGCGGCATGCCCCGCGAGTCTGCATCAAGCGTCGATATCCGACGTCTATTGCAGACTCGCGGCCCGGACGCTGCGATCGCGGCGTTGGCGGGGGCGCAGCACGGCATCGTCGGTCGAGGTCAGCTCCTCGATTGTGGAGTGAGGTTGAGTGCGATCGACCGCCGGCTCCGGGCGGGGCGACTGCATCACCTGCATCCCGGCGTCTACGCGGTCGGACACAGCGTGATCTCGCGGAAGGGACGGTGGATGGCGGCGGTGCTGGCTTCGGGACCAGGTGCGGTCCTCAGTCACAGATCGGCGGCGGCGCTCTGGGGGATCCGCCCTTCCTCGGCGGCGGTGATCGATGTGGCTGTGCCACGCAAGAGCCGGTCGTCGCGGTCGATCCATCGCCGTTTCCTCACGCTGCCGGCCGACGAGGTGACGAGGCACGACGGTATTCCCGTGACGACCCCTCCGCGCACGATCTTCGACCTCGCGGCGGTGTCCTCGCCGGAGGCGGTCGAGAGCGCGCTGCGCGAGGCGGAATACCTGCGGCTTTACGACCGCCTGTCGCTTTCCGACCTGCTTGCTCGCTACCCCGGCCGGCGCGGAGCCCGCACCGTCAGGGCCTGCCTTGACCGCATCTCCGAATCCCCCGGCGGCCGCACCCGCAGCCGGCTCGAGGAACGCTTCCTGCCGTTCCTCGACCGTCACCGGCTGCCACGGCCACGGCTCAACGCCTGGGTCCAGGCGGGACCGAAGTCCTATGAAGTCGATTGCCTCTGGCCGCAGGCCCGCCAGATCGTCGAGCTCGATGGCTGGGAGGGCCACGGCACCCGGACCGCATTCCGCGAGGACCGGGCGCGCGACCGGCGCATGCGGGTGGCCGGCTACGGGGTGACCCGGATCGCTTGGTCGCAGCTGGACGACGAACCCGAGGCGATCGCCACCGACCTCCACGCGATGCTCGGGGGCGAGAGCGGTTGACGGCCCCACGGGCGAATCTTCGCCTGCAGGGCTGAACCGTCGGACCACGGCGTACGTTTGTACGTGATAACGTACGCATCTGTGAACGCGGTGGTCACCGACAGAACCGTCCCCGGCGCCCCAGAGCAGGCCGTCGCCGACCCTTCGGTGGTCGTCGGCCAGCGAATCAAGGCCCTGCGCGACGGAATGGACCTCTCCCTCCGTGACCTGGCGGAGCGCTCCGGGGTCAGCGCGCCGATGCTGTCCCAGGTCGAGCGGGGCGAGACCAGCCCGACGCTGGCATCGGCGGCCAAGATCGCCGCCGGCCTGGAGCTGACGCTCTCCCAACTGCTGCGCCTCGACGAGGGGCAGAACGTCGCCGTCATCCGTGCCGGCGGTCGGCGCCGCTACGAGCGCGGGGGGCATCGCTTCGAGGAGCTGACCCCGCCGCTGCCGGGGCAACGGGCCGACGTATCGCTGCACGTCCTCGAGTCCGGCGCCACCACCGGCGGTCGCGCCGACCCGCCGATGCACGAGCCCGGCAGCCGCGAGACCACCGTGGTTCTGTCCGGCACGCTGGCGCTGATCGTCGACGGGACCCGTTACGAGCTTCGCGAGGGCGACAGCGTCACCTTCGACGCCGACTTGCCCCATCATTTCGAGAACGATGGCGAGGAACCGACCAGGTTCATCGCCGTGATCGCCGCCGGTCTGAGGCGCGGCTAGGAGGAGGGTGTAGATGCCACAAACGATGTTCGACAAGATCTGGGAAGCCCACGAGGTCTCGGGCGGGCTGATCTACATCGACCTCCACCTGGTCCACGAGGTCACCTCTCCGCAGGCGTTCGACGGCCTGCGCCTGGCCGGCCGCCCGGTCCGCCGTCCCGGCAAGACGCTGGCGACCGCTGACCACAACACCCCCACCGACGGCACGATGGCGGCACGCCTGATCGCCGACCAGCTGTCACGCGTCCAGGTCGAAACCCTGGAGCGCAACTGCGAGGAGTTCGGGATCCCGCTCTACTCGCTCGGCTCCGACCGCCAGGGCATCGTCCACGTGATCGGCCCGGAGCTGGGCGTGACCCAGCCGGGGATGACGATCGTCTGCGGCGACAGCCACACCTCCACCCACGGCGCCTTCGGTGCTCTGGCCTTCGGCATCGGCACCTCCGAGGTCGAGCACGTCCTGGCCACCCAGTGCCTGGTCCAGAAGCGACCGAAGACGATGCGGATCTCCTACTCGGGCGAGCTCGGCTCCGGCGTCACCCCCAAGGACCTGATCCTGGCCACGATCGGCCGCCTCGGCACCGGCGGCATGACCGGCTACGCCGTCGAGTACGCCGGGCCGGCGATCGAGGCGCTCTCGATGCCGGGCCGGATGACGATCTGCAACATGACGATCGAGGGCGGCGGCCGCGCCGGCATGATCGCCCCCGACGAGACCACCGTCGAGTGGGTGCGGGGTCGTCCCGGCGCCCCCGAGGACTTCGACGCCGCCGCGGCCCGCTGGCGCCAGCTGCCGACCGACGCCGGCGCCTCCTTCGACACCGAGGTCGCGGTCGACGCCGCGGCGATCTCGCCGATGATCACCTGGGGGACCAACCCGGGCATGGTCGTCGAGGTCACCGACAGCGTCCCCGACCCGGCGACGATGGAGTCGCCGGCCGACCGCGAAACGGCGGAAAGGGCGCTGGCCTACATGGACCTGAAGCCAGGCACCCCGATGACCGAGGTGGCGCCGGAACGGGTCTTCATCGGCTCCTGCACGAACTCGCGAATCGAGGACCTGCGCGAGGCGGCGGAGATCGTCGACGGCCGCCGGGTCGCCGACTCGGTGCGGGCGATGGTCGTCCCCGGCTCCCGGCAGGTGAAAGCGGCCGCGGAAGCCGAGGGCCTGCACGAGGTCTTCCGCGGTGCCGGCTTCGAATGGCGCGAGGCCGGCTGCTCGATGTGCCTGGGGATGAACCCCGACACCCTTTCGGAGGGCGAGCGCTGCGCCTCGACCTCGAACCGCAACTTCGAGGGCCGCCAGGGCAAGGGCGGGCGCACCCACCTGGTCAGCCCGAGGATGGCCGCGGCTGCCGCGGTCGAGGGACATTTCGTCGACATCAGAGACTGGAGCTGAAGATGAGGCCGATCGACGTGATCGAGGGCAGGGTGTCGGTGCTGGACCGCGCCGACGTGGACACCGACCAGATCATCCCCAAGCAGTTCCTCAAGCGGGTCGAGCGGACCGGCTTCGGCGAGTTCCTCTTCTACGACTGGATCCGCGACGGCGAGATCGAGCTGGAGCCGAACCCGATCCTGGTCACCGGCGCCAACTTCGGCTGTGGCTCCTCTCGCGAGCACGCTCCGTGGGCGCTGGAGGACTTCGGCTTCCAGGCGATCATCGCCCCGTCCTTCGCCGACATCTTCTACTCCAACTGCACGAAGATCGGCCTGCTGCCGGCGATCCTCGACGAGGCCCACTGCCGCGCCGTCGCCGCGGCCGGCGAGGCGCGGATCGACGTCGACGACGAGACCGTCACCTGCGCCGCCGGCGTCTTCGAGTTCGCGGTCGAGCCCGACGTCAAGCAGAGGCTGCTGAACGGGCTCGACGACATCGGCATCACCCTCGAGAACGCCGGCGCGATCGACTCCTTCGAGCAGTCCGGCGCCGCGGAGCTGGGGCCGGTGACGACCTCGCTGTGAGCGCCGCCGACGGCGCCGCGCCGATGAACACCGGCCCCCGGGAGTGGGACGCCGACACCTACGACGCGGTCTCCGACCCGCAGTTCGAATGGGGCATGGAGGTGCTGGCGCGGCTGGAGCTGCGCGGGGACGAGGTCGTCGTCGACGCCGGCTGCGGCTCGGGGAGGGTGACCGCCGAGCTGCTCGCGCGCGTGCCGCGGGGACGGCTGACCGCCGTCGACGGCTCCGCGGCGATGGTCGAGAAGGCCAGGGAACGGCTCGGCGACCGCGCCGACTACCTCGTCGCCGACTTGGTCGAGCTGGACCTGCCCGAGCCGGTCGACCTGATCTTCTCCACCGCGACGCTGCACTGGATCCCCGACCACGACGCGCTCTTCGCCCGCCTGCGGGCCAACCTGCGCCCCGGCGGCCGGCTGGTCGCCCAGTGCGGGGGAGAGGGCAACGTCGCTGAGCACACGCAGGCCATCGCGGCGGTCGGGGCGAGGCCGGAGTTCGCCCAGCACCTGACCCGGGCGAAGGGCCTGTGGAACTTCGCCGGCGCCGAGGAGACGGAGCGGCGCCTGAGGGCGGCCGGCTTCGACCCCGTTCGCTGCTGGCTGCAGCCGAAGCCGGTGACCCCGGCCCGCCCCCTGGAGTTCATCGAAACGGTGACCCTCGGGCCGATCCTCGCCCAGCTCCCCGAGGAAAAGCGGCGCCCGTTCGCGGAAGCGGTCCTCGCCGAGTCCCCGGCGCCGCTGACGCTCGACTACGTGCGGCTCAACATCGAGGCCGTCGCCGCCTGACCCCCTCGCGTAGAGTCCCCGCCTCGTGAGCGACGCTCCCCGCATAGTCGTCCTGCCCGGCGACGGGATCGGCCCGGAGATCATCGACGCGGCGCGGCAGCTGCTGGATTCGCTGGGCGAGTTCGAGTTCGACGAGCGGCTGATGGGCGGCTGCTCGATCGACGCCAACGGCACCGCCCTCACCGACGAGGTGCTGGAGGCCTGCCGGGCGGCCGACGCGGTCCTGCTCGGCGCCGTCGGCGGCCCGAAATGGGACACCACCGACCCCGAGGCGCCGCGGCCGGAGCAGGGGCTGCTCGGGCTGCGCAAGGGGATGGGCCTGTACGCCAACCTGCGGCCGGTGCGGCCCAGCCCCGCCCTGATCGGCGCCAGCCCGCTGCGCGAGGAGCGAATCGCCGGCACCGACCTGCTGGTCGTGCGCGAGCTCACCGGCGGCATCTACTTCGGCGACAGCGGCCGCGACGGCGACGTCGCCCACGACACCTGCGAGTACTCCGCGGAGGAGATCGAGCGGATTGCGCGGACGGCCTTCGAGGCCGCGCGGCGCCGGGGAGAAGGCTCGCGCCGCAAGCCGCGCGTCACCTCGGTCGACAAGGCCAACGTGCTGGAGACCTCGCGGCTATGGCGCGAGGTCGTGGGCCGGGTCGCACCCGACTTCCCGGACGTCCAGCTCGACCACCTGCTGGTCGACAACGCCGCGATGCAGCTCGTCTCCCGCCCCGCGGACTTCGACGTGATCGTCACCGAGAACCTCTTCGGCGACATCCTCAGCGACGAGGCGGCGATGCTCACCGGCTCGCTGGGGATGCTGCCCTCGGCCAGCCTCGGCGCCGACGGTGCCCCGGGACTGTTCGAGCCGGTGCACGGCTCGGCCCCCGACATCGCCGGCAAGGGCATCGCCAACCCGCTCGCCACCTTCCTCTCGGTGGCGATGATGCTGCGCCACGGGCTCGACCGCCCCGACGACGCGGCCCGAATCGAGGTCGCCGTCGACGACGTCCTCGAGCGCGGCCTGCGCACCCCCGACCTCGCCAGGGGCACCGTCGCGGCGCCGCCGCTGCCGGAGGTGCCCCGGGAGGTCGAGGTGGGGACCGCGGAGATGACCGACGCGGTCCTCGAAGCGCTGGCCGCCTAGGGAGCGGTCACCGCCCACTGGCCGAGGGCGTGGTAGGCGCCGGCCAATTTCGATTTCGCCACAAGCCCGAAGCCGAGCCGCGTGTTGTTCTCGGCTTCCAGCGATTCGAGATTTTCGGCTTTCGTGATGTAGATGCAGAGGTTCCCGGCGGTCGCCTGTGGCGTCTGCGCGTTGCCGCCGCCCAGGCCGCCGCAGTTGGCGTCGGTCTGGTTTTCCTGGAGCACCGTCACGGCCGGCGCGTTCAGCAGCGGGGACTGGAGGCTGACCGCTCCGCGCGTGGTCTCTTCGACAGCGCCCGCGTAGGAGCCGACGTCGAACACTCCCCGCAGCGTCTGCCCGCTTTTCAGCGTCCCCAGCAGTGGCGCCACGTCCGCGGAGAGCTTCGCCAGGGTCACCGATTCTTTGCCCAGCTTCGCCGTGGTGACCGCTTCGTTGGTCAGCTTGTTGGTGGTGACGACGCCGTTCTTGATCTTGACGGCGATCACGGAGTTGGTCGCGAGCTTCGCGCTCGTGACGGCGCCGTTGCCGATGTTCCCCGGGGTGACCGAGCTGGGGCCGAGCTTTCCGGCGACGACGGACTTCGGCGCCAGCTTGCCGCTGGTGACCGCGCCCTTGCGCAGTTTGGCCGTCGTGACCGCTCCTCGCTTGAGTTGTTTGGGTCCGACGCTGTTCTTCGGGATCCCGGCGGCGACGGCGGCGCCACCGAGGGCGACGAAGAGCGCGATCGTCGCGATCACATTGGAATAGTTGAGCTTCGGGCGAAGCCTCGATTTCATCGTTCTCGCTCCTTTTCTCGTATTTCGGCCCTGATTCGCTGCCGACGGGCTGGACACCTTCGTTTGATCGGGCATACTTCCCCAACATGGAACCGCAGGAGTTGATTTGGAAGAACGGCGAGTTCGTCGCCTGGGAGGACGCCCAGGTGCACGTACTGACGCATGGCCTGCACTACGGAACCGGCGTCTTCGAGGGCATCCGCTGCTATGAGACCGAGCGCGGCCCGGCCGTCTTCCGCCACCGCGAGCACCTGGCGCGGCTGGAGAAGTCCGCCGGCCTCTACTACTTCGAGCTCCCCTTCAGCGCCGAGGAGATCCGCCTCGCCACCAACGAGCTGCTGCGCCGGAACGGCCTGCGCTCCGGCTACATCCGCCCGCTCGCCTTCCGCGGCTACGGCGAGATGGGCCTCTACGCGCAGAGCGCGCCGATCGACGTGATCGTCGCCGCCTGGCCCTGGGGGAGCTACCTCGGCGACGAGGGCAAGCGCAACGGCATCCGCACCAAGGTCTCCTCCTGGCGGACGATCTCCGGCGACAGCCTGATCCCGCACGCCAAGGCGTCCGGGCAGTACCTGAACTCGATCCTCGCCAAGACCGAGGCGACCAAGGCCGGCTACGAAGAGGCGATCCTGCTCGACCAGTACGGCTGCGTCTCGGAGGGCTCCGGCGAGAACGTCTTCATCGTCCGCGACGGCACCCTGATCACGCCCGGCCACACCTCGGCGATCCTCGACGGGATCACCCGCAATTCGGTGGTGCAGATCGCCACCGACCTCGGCTACACGGTCGAGGAGCGGGCGATCGCCCGCGCCGAGCTCTACCTTGCCGACGAGGTCTTCCTCACCGGCACCGCCGCCGAGCTGGTGCCTGTGCGCGAGATCGACGACCACCCGCTCGGCAAGCCGGGCGAGATCACGCAGGTGATTCAGGCCAAATTCGAGGACGCCCTGCACGGGCGCGCCGAGGAGTACCTGGAGTGGCTCGACTTCGTTGAGGCGCCCGCCCAGGGCGAGGCGAGCGGCAACGGCCAGGCGCCGGCCGGGGTTGACGCGCCGGATAAGGTCGGTTCCTGATGCACCTCTTGATCGAGTCGATCGGCCGAATTACCGCAGCCGCCTAGCGGCTGGCGTGGCGCTGCCATGCGAGCGGCCCCCCGGGCCCTCGACCGATCTTCAGACTCGAAAGGCATCAGATGGGACACGTGAAGCTCTACGACACGACCTTGCGTGACGGCATGCAGGGGGAGGGGATGTCGCTCTCGGCATCCGAGAAGGCCCGCGTCGTCCTCGCCCTTGACAAGCTCGGGGTGCAGATGATCGAGGCCGGCTTTCCCAGCTCCAACCCGAAGGAAGTCGAGCTGTTCGAACAGCTGGCCGATCTGGAGCTGGAGCAGGCGACGATCTGCGCCTTCGGCATGACCCGGCGCCGCGACACCGCCGCCGAGGACGACCCGGCGCTGCGGACCCTGGTCGGCGCCTTCACGCCCGTCGTCACTCTGGTCGGCAAGACCTGGGGCCTGCACCTGGAGAAGGTGACCAGGGTCTCCCGCGAGGAGAACCTGGCGATGATCGCCGAGTCGGTTGCCTTCTGCCGTGAGCGCGGCAAGCGCGTGATCTACGACGCCGAGCACTTCTTCGACGGCTACCGCGACGACGCCGGCTACGCGATCGCCTGTCTGGAGGCGGCGATCGGCGCCGGGGCGGAGAACGTCACCCTCTGCGACACCAACGGCTCCAGCCTGCCCGACCAGATCGCCGCGGCGACCGCCGCGGTCGCCGGCAGGGTGGGGGAGATGACCGAAATCGGGATCCACGTCCACGACGACGCCGGCTGCGGGGTCGCCAACTCGCTGGCGGCGGTGCGCGAGGGCGCCCGCATGGTCCAGGGCACGGTCAACGGCTACGGCGAGCGCTGCGGCAACGCCAACCTGACCACGATCCTGCCGGCGCTGCAGCTGAAGATGGGCTTCGAGGTGGTCTCCTCGGAGCAGCTCGCCTCGCTGGCGAAGACGGTCCACTTCGTCGACGAGCTCTGCAACGTGACGCCGAACCCAGACGCCCCCTACGTCGGCCGCAACGCCTTCGCCCACAAGGGCGGGATGCACGTCGCCGGGGTCGAGGCCGACGCTCGCACCTTCGAGCACATCGACCCGGCCGCGGTCGGCAACGAGCGCGCCGTCCTGCCCTCGGAGCTGTCGGGCAAGGCGACGATCCGCAGCCAGGCCGAGCAGGCTGGATTGGAGATGGACGACGCTGCGGCCGCGCGGGCGATCGAGCGCCTGAAGCAGCGCGAGCACGACGGCTACCACTACGAGGCGGCGCCGGCTTCCTTCGAGCTGCTGCTGCGCCGTGAGGCGGGCAGCTACAAGCCGCTGTTCAAGCTCGAGAGCTTCCGGGTGATCACCGAGAAGCGGGCCGGTGGCGAGGTCGAGACCGAGGCGACGATCAAGGTCGAGGTCGACGGCCAGCGCTACGTGCGCGTGGCCGAGGGCAACGGCCCGGTCAACGCCCTCGACCGCGCCCTGCGCGGGGCGATCGTCGACCGCTATCCGCACTTGGCCGACATCGAGCTGACCAACTACAAGGTCCGCATCCTCGACGAAGCTCACGGGACCGGCGCGGTCACCAGGGTCCTGCTCGACTCCGCCGCCGGCAGCCGCGAGTGGGGGACGATCGGCGTCTCGGAGAACATCATCGAGGCCTCCTGGGAGGCGCTGGTCGACTCGCTGGAGTACGCCTTCCAGTGAGCGCGGGCATGGAGGAGATCCCGCTCGCGCGGCCCGAGATCGGCGCCCGTGAGGAAGAGCTGGTGCTGGAGGTGCTGCAGAGCGGCCGGCTCTCGCTGGGCCCGATGGGGGAGCGGTTTGAGCGCGAGTTCGCGGCCTGGCTGGGCGTCGAGGACGCGGTCGCGGTCTCCAGCGGCACCACCGCCCTGCATCTCGGCGTGCGGGCGTTGGGCTGGGGCGAGGGCGACGAGGTCTTGACCAGTCCCTTCAGCTTCGTCGCCTCCGTCAACTGCCTGCTCTACGAGGGCGCCCGGCCGGTCTTCTGCGACGTCGACCCGGTGACCCTGGACCTCGATCCCGCGGCCGCCGCGGCGGCGGTCGGGGAGCGGACCGCCGGCATCCTGCCGGTGCACATCTTCGGCTACCCGGCGGCGATGCCGGAGCTGGAGGCGCTCGCCTTGTCCCGCGGGCTGGGGATCCTCGAGGACGCCTGCGAGGCGCTCGGCGCGGTCGACTCGGAGGGCAGGAAGGTCGGCGCCCGCGGCAACCTCGCGACCTTCGCCTTCTACGCCAACAAGCAGATGACGACGGGGGAGGGGGGCGTGATCGTCCCCCGCGACGCCGCCGAGGCGGTGCGCCTGCGCTCCGAGCGCAACCAGGGGCGCGCCGTCGACATGGGCTGGCTCGACCACGACCGGCTCGGCTTCAACTACCGCCTCTCCGACCTGGCGGCCGCGCTCGGCGTCGCCCAGGTCGAGAAGCTCGATTCGCTGCTGGAGCGCCGCGCCGCGGTCGCCCGCCTCTACGAGCAGGGTCTGGCGGCCCTTGAGGGGGTGCGGGCGCCGATCGCCGGCCGTGGCCCCGAGCGCCGCAGCTGGTTCGTCTACGCGGTCCGGCTGCCCGACGGCGCCGACCGCGACGCGACGATCGCCCGCCTCGCCGAGCGCGGCATCTCCAGCAAGGCCTACCTGCCCTGTATCCACCTCTTCCCGCACCTGCGCGAGCTCGGCTATCGGGAGGGCCAGTTCCCGGTGGCCGAAGCCACTTCCGCCCACTCGCTGGCGCTGCCGTTCTTCCCGGCGATGAGCGAGGGACAGGTGGCGCGGGTGTGCGAGGAGCTGGGGGCGGCCCTCGGCCAGCCGAGCCGGACGCGATAATCGCCAACCGATGTCCCGCTTCCGCAAAGACCCCGACCCCCGTTTCTGGGCGCTGAATCGCTCGCTCGAGTTCGACTGGCGCCTGGCTCCCTACGACGTCGACCAGTCGCAGGCCCACGCCCGCGGTCTGCGCGAGATCGGCGTCCTCGACGGCGACGAGCTGGAGAAGATCGACGCTGGTCTGGAACGGGTTCGCGCCCGTATGTCCGAGCACGGCTTCCAGTTCGAGGACGCCGACGAGGACATTCACATGGCGGTCGAGCGCCTGCTCGGCGAGGAGATCGGGCCGCTCGCGGGCAAGCTCCACACCGGCCGCTCCCGCAACGACCAGGTCGCCACCGACGTGGCGATGGTCGTCCAGGCCCACTCGCTGCGGGCGATCGAGCTCTGTGGCGCTGCGATGGAGCGACTGCTGAGCCTGGCCGAGGCCCACCGCGACTGGCCCATGCCCGGGTACACCCACCTCCAGCGTGCCCAGCCCGTCTACCTCGGCCATCACCTGCTCGCCTATTTCTGGATGCTGGCGCGCGACGTGCTGCGCTTCCAGTTCGCGCTCGACAGCGCCAGCGTGATGCCGCTCGGCTCCGGCGCCCTGGCCGGGGTCAACTGGGAGATCGACCGCGACGCGGTCGCCGCCGACCTCGGCTTCGAGCACGTCACCCATAACTCCATCGACGGCGCCTCCAATCGCGACTTCGTCCTCGACTACCTGGCCGCGGCCTCGACCTGCTCGATGCACCTCTCGCGGCTCGGCTCGGAAATCGTGATCTGGTCCAGCACCGAGTTCGGCTTCTGCGAGCTGGACGAGTCGTTCTCCTCGGGCTCGTCGATCATGCCCCAGAAGAAGAACCCGGACTCGGCCGAGCTGCTGCGGGCCAAGAGCCCGCGCGTCGCCGCCAGCTACTCGACCTTGATCGGCGTCATGCACGCGCTGCCGCTGACCTACGGAAAGGACATGCAGGAGGACAAGGAGCCGCTCTTCGATGCGATCGACACGATCGAGCTGTGCCTCGACGCGACCGCGGGGATGCTGGGCGGAATCGCCTTCGATCGCGAGCGGATGGAGGCGGCCTCCGGCGACGAGATGCTGGCGGCGACCGAGGTGGCCGACCTGCTGGTCCGGCGCGGCGTCCCGTTCCGGGAGGCGCACGGCATCGTCGGCGCCCTCGTCCGCGATGCGGTCGAGGGCGGGCGCTCACTCTCCGAACTCACCCCTGAGGAGCTGCGGGAGCGCTCCGAGCACCTCGACGAGTCCTACTACGAGGTGCTCCAACGCAGCAGCTGGCTGGAGTCGAAGCGGATCGCCGGCGGTACCGGCTCGGCGCCGCTCGCGGCCCAGGTCGAGACCGCTCGCGAGACCCTCGCCGTGGTCAGGGCAAGGGTGCTCGAAGAGCGATCTTGACGGTCGTGGCCGCGATGCCCGGGCAACGGCTCGAGCGCGATTTCTTCGACCGCTCCGTCCACGAGGTCGCCCGCGACCTGATCGGCTGCCGGCTCCTCTTCGAGGGCTGCGGCGGCACGATTGTCGAGACCGAGAGCTACGAGCGCGACGACCCCGCCTGTCACGCCTATGCCGGGCTGACCGAGCGGACCAGGGTCCTGTTCGGCCCCCCGGGGCGCGCCTACGTCTACCTGTCCTACGGGATCCACAGCCTCCTCAACGCGGTCACCGAACCGGACGGCGAGGCGGCCGCGGTCCTGATCCGGGCGCTGGAGCCGACCACCGGGCTCGAGCGGATGCGCGCCCGCCGCGGCGGGCGGCCGGACGCCGACCTCTGCTCGGGCCCCGGCAGGCTGACCGAGGCGCTCGGCATCGCCCTCGGGCTGAACGGCGCCGACCTCACCCGCGACCCGTTCCTGATCCTGCCACCAGAGGGTGGCAGCCGCCCCGGGGTCGTCGTTGGCCCTCGGATCGGGATCACCAAAGCCGTCGAGCGCCCCTGGCGCTTCTGCGCCGCCGGCAGTCGCTTCGTCTCTCGACCGCGGCCCTAGGAGTCCCTCCTAGGGGAAAGCTAGCCGGCGGTCACGCCGCCACCGCCGCCGCTGGGTTCGGGCGCGCCTTCCGGCGTCGCTTCAGGAGTGGCTTCCGGCGCTTCGCCTTCTGGCGCCACTTCGCCTTCCGGCGCGCTTTCTTCGCCTTCCGGCGCCGCTTCGTATTCACCGCTCGATTCGGAGGGGACGTAGGTTTCGGTTTCGCCCGGTTCGAAATCTTCGCCGTTTTCCTTCGCAGCCTTCTTTGCTGCCTTTTCGGCGGCGTGTTCGGCTTTGATGTCCTCCCAGGCGGAGATCACGCTGGCCCAGATCAGCGCCGGGAAGGTGCCGCCCATCACCGGGCCGCCCTGGTAGAGGGTGGTCATCGGCGTGGTCGAGTCGGCGTAGCCGACCCAGACGCAGGCGGTGACTTCGTCGCCGACGCCACCGCAGAACCAGGCGTCGCCGTTGTTCTCGGTCGTCCCCGTCTTGCCCCACTGCCCTTCGGCGCCGATCTGGGCGTTGGTGCCGGTGCCGCCGGCGACGACCGTTTCGAGGATCCGCTTCGCTTCGGTCGCGGTCGATTCCTCGACCACCTGCTCGTGGGTCGAGTCGTTGTCGCCGCCCTTGATCGTCTGGCCGTCCTTGTCGGTGACCTGGGTGTAGGCGACCGGGCTGTCGCCGGGACGGGGAGCGAGGGTGCCGCTGACCCGATCGCCGTTGTTGCCCAGCGTCGTGTACGCGTAGGTCCAGCCGAGCGGGGTGACGCCTTCCCTGAGGCCACCGAGCACCATCGCCGGGTTGGTCGAGAGCGGGTCCGCATAGCCCATCTTGTGGGCGGTGGCGGCGATCGCGCTGGTGCGTTGATGGACCGTCCTGCCGTTCAGGCCTTCGAGCCCGAGCTGGGCGTAGATCGAGTTGTCCGAGTAGGTCGTCGCGCATTCGATCGAGCAGGAACCGAGGTAGGCGTCCTCGTCGTTGGAGACTTCGAAGATTTCCTTGCCCTCCCTGCCGAAGTGGAAGGTCTGCGGCGCCGATTCGTAGACCGTCGAGGGCGAGATCCCCTGTTCGAGCGCGGTGATCAGGGTGAACGGCTTGATCGAGGAACCAGGCTGGCGGTGCCCCTGGGTGGCCAGGTTGAACGGTCTGGTCTCGAAGTCGGGACCCCCGACCATCGCCTTGATGCCGGCGTTGTGGTTGTCGATCACGACCACCGAGGCGGTCGCCGGGGTGTACCCGAGGTAGGAGTTGACCGCTTCCTGGGCGGCTTCCTGCAGCCGCAGGTCGATGGTCGACTTCACTTTGAGGCCGCCGAAGAAGGCCTTCGAGGCGCCGTAGCGTTCGACCAGCTGCTGGCGCAGGTAGGCGGTGAAGTAGGGGGCCTTGGAGTCGAGCGTCGGCGGCTCGATGTCGCTGGGGGAGGGGAGGGCCTGCTTCCTGCCTTCGGCCAGCTGCTCGGAGGAGATGTAGCCCTGTTCGTACATCTTTTCCAGGACCAAGTTGCGCCGGCCCAGCGAGTTTTCCGGGTAGACCTTCGGGTCGTAGGCCGAGGGAGAGGAGATGATCGCCGCCAGCGTCGCCGCCTCCCAGGGCTCGAGCACGGTCGCGCAGGGCTCGGTCGGCGTTCCGCAGCCGGGGTGGGCGGCGCCGAAGTAGGTGCGTGCGGCGGCCTCGATCCCGTAGGCGCCCTCGCCGAAGTAGATCGTGTTGAGGTACTCGGTGAGGATCTTGTCCTTGCTCCAGTGGCGCTCCAGCCGGTAGGCCAGCGCCGCCTCCTTGAACTTGACCAAGATGGTGCGAGTTGCCTGTGCTTCGAGCGCGTTCTTGACGAACTGCTCGGTGATCGTCGAGGCGCCCTGGGCGGCGCTCTGGCTGAGGATGTCCTTGACCAGGGCGCGGCCGATGCCCTCGAAGTCGACGCCGCTGTGCTCGTAGTAGCGCGCGTCCTCGATCGCGATCACCGCGTTCTTGATGTTCGGGGAGATCTGCGCCGAACTGAGGAGGATCTTGTTCTGGTCGGAGGTGAGGGTGCCGATCGGCTCGCCGTTGGCGTCGAAGACCTCGCTGTTCTTGGAGGCCTTGTACTGGGCGAAGTCGTAGATCGCCGGCAGGTCCTGAGAGACGGCCGCCATCATCCCGAAGACCATCGAGACGACGGCGAGGATGCCGAGACCCAGCAGCACGAAGAGGACGCGCAGCTTCTTCAGTCGCGGCTTCTTGGACTTGGTCGGAGAGCCCGGGGGGGGCGGCGGAACGTCGCCGGCGCCGTTTCTCCGGCGCTTTAGTAGAGAGACGGCCATCAAAGAGGGTCCCGGCGCGACGTGGCTGGGCCCGTCGAGCGGAGGCGGCAGTCTAGCATTCGGCCGATGCCGGACCTGACGCGAAACGCGGTCGACGTGCTGCCCGAGGGCAGGCTCGCAGAGCAGCTGGCCGGCGGCCGGCCGCTGCGGGTCAAGCTCGGAATCGACCCGACCACGGCCGACATCCACCTTGGCCACACCGTCGTCCTGGAGAAGCTCGGCGAATTCCAGCGGGCCGGCCACACGGTCGTCCTCATCATCGGCGACTTCACCGCCCGGGTCGGCGACCCGAGTGGGCGCTCCAGCGCGCGGCCGCTGCCCTCACCGGAGGAGATCAAGGCCAACGCGGCCACCTACCAGGAGCAGGCGTTCAAGCTGCTCGACCGCGAGCGGACCGAGGTCCGCTTCAACAGCGAGTGGCTGCGGATGGGACCCGAGGACCTGCTGGGGCTGCTGGCGCGGACGACGGTGGCACGCCTGCTCGAGCGCGACGACTTCCAGAAACGGCTCGCGGCCGGCCACCCGGTGGCGGCGCTGGAGCTGCTCTACCCACTGCTGCAGGGATACGACTCGGTCGCCGTCGAAGCCGACGTCGAGCTGGGGGGGACCGACCAGAGGTTCAACCTCCTGTTCGGCCGCGACATCCAGGTCGCATACGGGCAGGAGCCGCAGTCGATCCTGACGATGCCGATCCTGGTCGGCACCGACGGCGTCCAGAAGATGAGCAAGTCCTTGGGCAACTACGTCGGCGTCACCGATGCGCCGGAGGAGATGTTCGGCCGGCTGATGAGCATCCCCGACACGGCGATGGCCGACTACTACCGGCTCTTGCTCGGGACCGAGCAGCCGGCGGGGCCACCGAACGAGGCGAAGCGAGAGCTCGGGCGGCGGATCGTCGATCGCTACCACGGCGAGGGAGCGGGGCGGGCGGCCGAGGAGCATTTCAACCGGGTCTTCGTCGAGCGGGCCGCGCCCGAGGAGATGGCGGAGCTCGACCTCGGGCCCTTCCTCTCCGACGGCACGACCCGGGTCCACCTGCCGCGGCTGCTCGCCGGTGCCTTCGAGATCAGCTCCAGCGAGGGCCGGCGCCTGATCGTCCAGGGAGGCGTCAAGCTGGACGGGGAGCCGGTCCCCACCGACGCCCTCGACCTCGATGCGGGCGGCCTCGACGGCAAGGTCCTGCAGGTCGGCAAGCGGCGCTTCCGGCGGCTTCGCTCGGCCCTCTAGGCAAACGTCCGCCACAGCGCTATACTCCCCCGTCCTTCTGGGGTTGCCCCGTGCGACCCCATGCGTGAAGAGCGACGAAACCCGTCGCAGAGGCGCAGCGGTCTTTGAAAACTGAGCAGCGTGCACTCCGTGGACCCATCAACAGGTCTGCGGAATGTTTGAGCCCGATCCACTCGGCGCGCCAGCGCGCTGGGTGGTCTGATTTACCCGTCATGCCGGTCACCGAGTTTGTGTACCCGGTGGCCCGCCAGGCATGGCATCTCTTTGTGAGAAGTACCTTCACGGAGAGTTTGATCCTGGCTCAGGACGAACGCTGGCGGCGTGCTTAACAC
>JBBDYP010000051.1:0-25469 GCA_040900615.1 Solirubrobacterales bacterium
TCGACGTCCTCGATGAAGCCGAGGTCGAGCATCTCGTCGGCCTCGTCGAGGACGACGTAGCGGGCGGCGGTGAGGACCAGCGAGCGCCGCGACATCAGGTCCATCATGCGGCCGACGGTGGCGACGACGACATGGGCCCCGGAGCGCAGCTGCGACTGCTGGGAGCGGATCGGGGCGCCGCCGAAGACGGCGACGATCTCGATGTCGAGGTGCTCGGCGTAGGCGCGGAGCGCCTGCGTCACCTGGATGCAGAGCTCCCGGGTCGGCGTCATCACGATCGCCTGGACCTCTTCGTTGGCGGGGTCCAGGTACTGCAGCAGCGGCAGGCCGAAGGCGGCGGTCTTGCCGGTGCCGGTCTGGGCCTGCCCGATCACGTCCTGGCCGCCCAGGAGCGCCGGGATCGCCTGCTCCTGGATCGGCGTCGGCTCGTCGAATCCCAGCTCGTCGATCGCCTGCTGGATCGCAGGCGAGAGGCCGAGGTCTTTGAAGGCGGTCACTTGGAGGGGTCCAGGAGGAGCTTGCCGGAGGTGCGACGGGCGATCAGGTCTTCGTGGGCGCGCGCCGCTTCGGAAAGTGGATAGACGCCCCCGATCGTAACCGTCAGCTCGCCGGCGGCGACTCCCCCTAGCAATTCGCCGATCATCGGCGCCACCAGATCGCGGCGCGCAAGCAGGTGGGCGAGCCAGAATCCGACGACCGACTTCGAGCCGCGCAGCAGGGCGGCGGTGGAGACGTCGCGCTGCTCGCGCGAGGCGATCCCGAAGACGACCATGCGCCCCAGCGGCGCCAGCACGCCGAGCTCGGCGTCGAAAGCGTCGCCGCCGCTCATGTGCAGGACGGCGTCGACCCGCTCGCCGCCGTTGGCCTCGCGGATCGCCGCGCCGAGGTCCCCAGCACGCGAATCGACGCTGGCATCGGCGCCCAGGCCCTCGACGAAGGCGCGCTTCTCCTCGCTGGAGGCGAGGCCGATCACCTTCGCCCCGGCTCGCTTGGCGATCTGGACCGCGATCGAGCCGGTTCCCCCGGCGGCGGCCTCGACGACGATCGTCTCCCCCGCCTCGATCCTGGCGCAGCGGTGCACCAGCGCCATCGCGGTCAGCCCCTGCAGCAGCGTCGCCGCTGCCCGGTCGTCGTCGACCTCGTCGGGAACCGGGATCAGCATCGCCTCCGGGACCGCGACCTTCTGGGCGTAGCCGCCGCTCCCCAGGAGCGCCGCGACCCGGTGCCCGTCCGGAGTGCGACCGCTGATCTCGGCGCCGGGGATCAGGGGCAGCGTCTGTTTTGCCAGATAGTCGTCACGGGTCGAGTGGGTGTCGGCGAAGTTGACGCCACAGCGCGCCACCTCGACCACGACCTCGCCCTCGCCGGGGGTCGGGTCGTCGATGTCGACGTACCCGAACACCTCGGGACCGCCGAACTCCTGGATCTGGATCGCCTTCATGCCGGAGGCCGGATCGTGCTCAAGGCCGCGGCGCGACGAAGAGGCGGCGCTGCGAGAAGGTGACCGGCGAGCCTTCGCCTTCGCCGCAACCACAGGAGGCGTAGCGCAGTTCGTAGCTGTGCTGTCCTGGGGAGGTCTGGAACAGCACCGCGCCGGGCGCGCCTTCGGTGCTGCAGAAGGGCAGGGTGGCCGGGGTCCCGGCGGTGATCGAGCCTTCGATCACGACGCCGTCACCGGAGAAGAGCGCCCCACCGCCTCCGAGCGGGGCACAGGCCTCGCTCTGGCCCGGCATCGCCTGGCCGTCCTCGAAGAGCGAGACGGCGCCCGATTCGGACATCTTCGCCTGGGCCCAGACCTCGATCAGGCCCGAAGCCGTGACCGTGACCGTGACGCTGGGGCCGCCCGGAAGCGCCACGAATTCTTCCGCTTCGGTCGTCGCGCCGCCCGCGGCGAGGCCGGCCTGGACCCGGCTCGTGTCGACGACGACCTGCGCGGCCGCGGCGGCTCCCTTGGCCTCGTTGGCGGCGTTGAGCGCGGCCTGGGCCGTCCGCGCCGCCACCCGTGACTGGCCCTTGGCGGAGCGGGCGGTGAGCAGCGCCAGCCGCGCTTTCGCCAGCGCCCGAACCGCAAGATCCTGCGAGACCTTCGGGGACACCGTGGTCGTCTGGGCCAGCACCGGGACCGCGACGACGATCGCCAGGAACGCCGCCAGACCGAGGACCATCAGCTTGCGAGTCATCCCGGCGATCCTACGGATACTGTTCCGCCCATGTCACTGACCGTTGTTGGGTCGATCGCTTTCGACGCTGTCAAGACCCCATTCGGGGAGCGCGAGCGGATGCTCGGGGGAGCCGCCGTGCATTTCTCCCTCGCCGCCAGCTTCTTCACCGAGGTGCGGCCGGTCGGCCCGGTGGGCGAGGACTTCGGCGCCGCCGAGTTCGAGGTGCTGGAGCGGCGCGGCGTGCTCACCGACGACATCGAGCGGATCGACGGCGGGCAATCCTTCTTCTGGCGCGGCAGCTACGAGTACGACCTCAACGTCGCCCACACCGAGGACACCCAGCTCGGCGTCTTCGCCGAGTTCGAGCCGAAGCTCTCGGAGCACTCGCGGGCGGCCGACACCCTCTTCCTCGGCAACATCCAGCCCGACCTGCAGCGGCAGGTCCGCTCCCAGTGCACGGCGGCCAACTTCAGCGGCCTGGACTCGATGAACTTCTGGATCGAAACGGCGAAGGACTCGCTGCAGGCGGCGATCGCCGAGGTCGACTGCCTGGTCGTCAACGACGCCGAGATCCGCCAGCTGACCGGGGAGTCGAACCTGGCCCGGGCCGCCCGCGCGGTGATGAAGCTGGGCCCCCGCGCCGTCGTCGCCAAGCGGGGCGAGTACGGGGCGGCGCTGTTCACCGAAGGCGGTTTCTTCGCGCTGCCGGGCTTTCCGCTCGAGGACGTGCGCGACCCGACCGGCGCCGGCGACAGCTTCGCCGGCGGCTTCTTCGGCTACCTCGACGCCCAGGACGGAGAGCTCGACGAGGCCCACCTGCGGCGGGCGATGGGCTACGGCACCGTCCTCGCCTCGTTCAACGTCGAGGAGTTCGGCACTGAGCGGGTCACTCGCCTCAGCCGCGAGGAGATCGACGAGCGCTTCGAGACGCTGCGGGGAATGACCCAGTTCGAGGGTCTCACGACCACCGCCGAATAGCCGCTTGCGTTCCCAAATCGGCAGCGGGGCGGAATTCCCGAACTGCGATACTGGCGGCTCCTTGACAAGAGCTTCGAAGGAGGGGCGATGGCCACCGAGCAGCAGACCAAAGACGCGAACGCCCCGGGCGTCAGCGCCGCCGATTCGGAGTCGCTGACCGTCACCGACAACCGCACCGGCAAGACATACGAGCTGCCGATCGAGGACGGGACGGTGCGCGGAATGGACCTGCGCCAGATCAAAGTCTCCGAGAACGACTTCGGGTTGATGTCCTACGACCCGGCTTTCACCAACACCGCGTCCTGCCGCTCCTCGGTCACCTACATCGACGGCGCCGCCGGCATCCTCGAACACCGCGGCCACTCGATCGAGCAGCTCTGCGAGCGCTCGACCTTCCTCGAGGTCGCCTACCTGCTGATCTTCGGCGAGCTGCCGACCGGGCCCCAGCTCGACCGCTGGACCTTCGACATCACCCACCACACCTACGTCCACGAGGACCTGAAGCAGTTCTTCGAGGGCTTCCGCTACGACGCCCACCCGATGGGGATGCTGCTCGCCGGCGTCGGCGCCCTCTCCACCTTCTACCCGGACGCGAAGCAGATCGACGACCCCGAAGAGCGCTACATGTCGGCGGTCCGGCTGATCGCCAAGGTGCCGACCCTGGCCGCCTTCTCCTACCGGCACAACATGGGCTTCCCCTACGTCTACCCGGACAACGAGCTGAGCTTCGCCGAGAACTTCCTCTCGATGATGTTCAAGAAAACGGAAGCGAAACACATCCCGAAGCAGGCCCTCTCGCGGGCGCTGGACGTGCTCTTCGTCCTCCACGCCGACCACGAACAGAACTGCTCGACCAACGCGGTGCGCGGCGTCGGCTCCTCCGACGTCGATCCCTACTCGGCGGTCGCGGCCGGGGTCGCGGCCCTCTACGGACCGCTGCACGGCGGCGCCAACGAGGCGGTGTTGCGGATGCTGCGCCGGATCGAGTCGATGGAGAACATCCCCGACTTCCTCGAGCAGGTAAAGCAGCGCGAGGAGAAACTGATGGGCTTCGGCCACCGGGTCTACAAGAACTACGACCCGCGGGCGCGGATCATCCAGCAGCACATGGACGACGTCTTCGAGGCCACCGAGTACAACCCGCTGGTCGAGATCGCCCGCGAGCTGGAGAAACGCGCGCTCGACGACGAGTACTTCACCTCCCGCAAGCTCTACCCGAACGTCGACTTCTACTCGGGGATCATCTACGAGGCGATGGAGATCCCGGCCAACATGTTCACGGTGATCTTCGCCATCCCCCGCACCGCCGGCTGGGTCGCGCAGTGGATGGAGATGCACGAAGACCCGGAAACGAAAATCGCCCGGCCGCGGCAGGTCTACACCGGCGAGCGGGAGCTGGAGTACGTGCCGATCGAGGATCGCGAGGGGCCGGAGAAGATCGTCGGGCCGCCGGCCAGACGGCCGAAGCGGCCCAGGCGCGGGGCCTGAGCGGGCGGATTGGCGGGGGAGGGATCGGGTGTCCCTCCCACGGCGCTGGGATTTTCGCCGTTAACGGTGCGTCTCTCGCCAAGTCGGCACGGCGAAAATCAGGGACGCCGCTTGTGGGAGGGACACCCGATCCCTCTCACGGCATTCGGACCATGCCCCGCGCCGCGGCGTTCGGTCAGCTTCTAGAGTTGGGGGCGTGGCTCGTTCGAGGTGGAAGCTGACCGTGCGGGATGGATCCGAGGTGGATCACATGGGGTTCGACGACCTCGGGGGGGCTGTGGCGGAGATGCGGCGGCGGGCGCTGGAGATACGGAGCCAGGGGCCGGTGGAAAAGGCGTCGATGCTGCGGGAGTTCAAGCCGGAGGACCAGGTTCGGGCGCGGCTGCAGCTGGCGGGGCGGGGGTTGCTGCGCAAGCCGGTTGCCGGGGTCGACGTGCGCGGGGACGGGACGTTCGTGCCCTACCGCGGCGGGGTAGGGCGAGAGGAGTTGGACCCGACCGACCACGAGACGCCGTTCGACGTCGTGCGCGAGACTCTGGAAGCAGAGGACCGATGAGCGATTCCAGCACCGAGATACCCAAGGGCAGCTACGCCGCCGGCGAGCGGGTGAAGATCCCGGCCGGCGCCGAACCGCCTTTCGCCGTCTTCGTCAACGGCATCGAGCGGAAAGAGGGCTCCGACTACGAGATCGAAGGCGGCGAGATCGCCTTCAGCCGCCCGATCATCAAGGAGAAGATCGGCACCAGCCGCTGGCTGGCGATGTACCTCGGTCTCTGGGGCACCTACCGCAAGAACGAGACCGTCGACCTCCAGTTCAGCCGTGACGGCAAGGTCCGGCTGATCTCCGACCTGCCTGTCGTCCCCTACCCGGACGCGTCATGAACATCGGCTTCCTGCTGCTCGCCGACTACAGCGAGGCCGTCAACGGGAAGCTCTACCTGACCGGCGGCGGCTGGAACGTGCTGCGGCTGCCGGAGCTGCCGCACGAGTGGTCCTTCCACATCGGCCTCGGCATCGACGTCGCCTGGCACGAGACCAATGACCCCCACGAGCTCGTCGTCTCCGTCCAGGACCCAGACGGCGTCGAGCTCGGCGAGGGCCTCACCGCGAACTTCGAGACCGGCCGCCCGCCGGGGATGCCCCCGGGACAGGAGCAGCGCCTGGTGATGTCGATCGGCGCCACCGCCACCTTCGCCGCCCCCGGTCCCCACGCCGCCGTGGTCCAGGTCAACGGCGAGGAGCTCGGCCGTGCCCGCTTCTACCTGATGGAAGGCGCCCCCGAAGCGGAAATGATCTGAGCCCCCGTCGGGGCCCACGGCCCGCTAGTTGAACACGTAGAGCAGGAGGAAGGCGATCACCACGAAGCTGGCGCCGGCGGCGATCATGCCCTTGTCCTCGGAGACGATCGCGGCGGTGGAGCGATCGTCGGAGCGATCGTAGATCAGGTAGAGGTAGCGGAAGATCAGGTAGACCACCGGCGGGATCGTGAGCATCATCTGACTGCCGATCAGGGGCGAGTTGACGGTGTAGATCGCGTAGCTGATCACGGTGCCGGTGGTGACCAGGGAGACCATCTGGTCGAGGAACGGCAGCGAGTAATGCTCGAGGACCGGGCGACTGCTGGTCCCCTGGTGCAGCTCGGAGACGGCCTCCTGGCGACGCTTGGTAAAGCCGAGGAAGGCGGCGCCCATACCGGTGCAGAGGATCAGCCACTCCGAGGCGTGGGCGTCGACGGCGCTGGCGCCGGCGGCAACGCGAAGGATGAAGAGGCCGACCAGAGTCATCACGTCGACGATCACGATCTGCTTGAGGCCGAGGCTATAGGCGACCTGGGCGATCCCGTAGCCGACCACCATCAGCCCGACCTCCCAGTTGACCGCGGCGAAGGCCAGGGCGATCGCGATGATCGCCAGCACCGGCGCGATCGTTCTCGCGGCGCCCACCGAGAGCTCACCGGCGGCCAGCGGGCGGAAGCGCTTCTTCGGGTGCCTGCGGTCGAGCTCGACGTCGATCAGGTCGTTGACGAAGTAGCCGGCGCTGGAGATCAGGCAGAAGGAGACGAAGGTCAGCGTCGCCAGCAGCACCTCGTGGGACTGGTTGAGCTTGCCCGAGAACAGCAGCCCCGCGAAGACCAGGACGTTCTTGATCCATTCGTGCGGCCGCCCGGTCTTGATCGCCGCCCGCAGCGGCGAGCGCCGCGGCACGACCGGCTCGTCGGCCTCGGCCTTCCCGGCCTCAGCCGGCACGGTCGGTTGTTCGGAGGTGATCGTTTCCATCGGGATCGGCCGACCGCGGGGCCTCGAAGGCGGTCTGACCGGGGAATATCGAGTCGCGACAGGGTAGCGCCAGGCCCCGTCAATCTTCCCCTTCGGCGGACTCTTGCGCGGCTTCCAGCGCCTCGAGGTCGTCTCGGTCTCTGGCCCGATCGCTGGCTTGCTTCATCTGCAGAAGGTGCTCGAGCGAGCAGACCCGGACGGCCAGCCCGTCCAGGTCGATTTCCGACGCCGCCCCGTCGAGGACCGAGAAGGGCGGAACCTGCGGCAAACCCTGAAGCACGTCGACGTAGCCGAGTTCGGTGGATACGAGGGTCCGATCACCCGTTCGCAGGAACGTCCAGATTGCCTTCGGGTCGAGAAGGTGCCCATCCACCTCGACTTTGCCGCTCAGTCCCCTCAGCAGATCGTTGAGCTTCGCGAGGTTCTCGGGATCGGGATCGGGCACGAAATCGATGTCGCGCGTGGCCCGCAGGTATCCCCAGGCATTCACCGCGAGCCCCCCGACCAAGACGAACCGGATGTCCGCCTCGACCAGGCGGGCCAGCAACTCCCGCAGACGCAACGGCTCCGGGGTCAACTCTTTCGCGCGTTCCCGGTGAAGGTGGCGAGGAATTCGCTCAGAGCGAGGCCCTCGGCGAGGTTGGTCGCAAGGGATCGACGACCGTCCTCACGCAACCGCCGGCGTCGGACTTCCTCGTTCAGGCGCCACGGATCCCTCCCGGTCAGTCGCTCGGAAACTAGCTGTTCATCGACCGACTTCACGCTTTGGAGAGTAGCCGGACGGTGAACCGTGCGCCGCCGCCAGGGAGGTTCTCGACCGTGGCGGTGCCGCCCATCGCCTCGGTCAGCTCGCGGACCGGGAACCTCCTCGTAGTGATGGACTGTGTCCCGATGCTCGGGCGCGGGGGTTCGGGCACGATCAAGTCCGTGTGAGGAGTTCGTAAGGCCTAACGCAGCGTTCGTCGCTTGTAGCCCTATAGGCGACAAACGACGAACGGAAGCGGTATCGCCTTTCGCCTAGAGACGGCGAAGGCGGGAAACGGAATAGGCCATGAATGAGATGAAGGCGATTCCCGTGGTCCAGAGTGAGCCACGGAGCACCGCCCTCTTCATCGCATTCAATCGGTCCTCGAAGTGCTGAAAGCAGGCCTCGACATGGTTGAAGCGCCTGCGCAGCTCCCGTTGGACCTCCCTTGTGTCGGCTTCGATGCGGTCAAAGCGGCAGCTATCTCTCGTCGTGTTCATGCCCGGCACCGCAACTTCTTGTCTGCGGCGAGACAAGAGTACAAATGTGACAAAAGTGCAAATTTCTCTGCCGCTCAGATCAGCGCCCTCAGGCCGGGTCGATGAGGACGCCGGGGTTGAGGATCGCCGCCGGGTCGAGCTCGGCCTTGGCCGCGCGCAGCGCGGCGGCGAAGGGGGGCGGGCGCTGGCGGTCGTACCAGGGGCGGTGGTCGCGGCCGACGGCGTGGTGGTGGGTGATCGTGCCGCCGCCCTCGATCAGCGCCTCCGAGACGGCCGCCTTGACCTCGTCCCACTGCTCGACCTCTCCACCGCGCACGGCCGGGGCGAGGACGGTGAAGTAGGGCGCGGCGCCGTCCGGGTAGACGTGGGTGAGGCGGCAGCTGATCCGCGGCGCCCCGTCCCCCTCCGCCGGCGCCCCGCAGACCTCCGCCACCGCCCTGCGCGCCGTGTCCATCACCCTGCCGTGGAACTCCTCGAAACGGTCCCAGGTGATCGCCGTCTCAAACGTCTCCGACAACACCCCGCAAGCCACCAACGTGTCCCTGAGGTACGGAGCCCACAGAAACGCCCCCCGCCAAGCCCCCACCGCATCCCCGCCCTCCCGGTCGGTGGGCCGATAAGTCTTGCTATCCGAGACATTTCGGCCCGTCGGCCGGGAGACCCGGACGTCGCCGGGGCGGCCGCCGTGGGATTTGGCGATGCCGAGGGCTGCGGCCATGGGGGCCTCGACGGGCTGGGAGGCGGACTCGAAGCCGAGGATGAAGAGGTTCGCCTCGCCGCTGCCGGCGCCGGTGGTCTCCGCCTCGAGGGCGTCGAGCAGGCGGCAGTTCGACGGGTTCAGGCCCGACTGGGCGACCTCGCGCACGGCCCGCGCGGCGGCGCTGAAGTCGTCGAACTCGATCCCGCAGGAGGCCTTGAACTCGGGCCGCGGCCGCACCCGCACCCAGGCCTCGGAGATCGCCCCGAGGATCCCCTCCGAGCCGATCAGCATCCGGTCCGGCGAGGGCCCGGCGCCGGAGCCGGGCAGCCGCCGGCTCTCCCAGGTGCCGCGGGGGGTGATCGCCCGCACCGACTCGACCAGGTCGTCTATGTGGGTGAGCAGGGTGGCGAAGTGGCCGCCGGCCCGGGTCGCGATCCAGCCGCCCAGCGTCGCGTACTCGAACGACTGCGGGAAGTGGCGCAGGGTCAGCCCGTGCTCGCGCAGCTGCTCTTCCAGTCGCGGCCCGGTCGCCCCCGCCTGGATCCGCGCCGCCAGGGAGACCGGGTCGACCTCCAGCACCCGGTCCAGCCGCCGCAGGTCCATCGTCACCACCGGCCGATCGCCCAGCCGCGGCTCGACCCCGCCGACGACGCTGGTGCCGCCGCCGAAGGGGACCACCGCGGCGCCCTCGGCCTCCGCCCAGCTCAACACGGTCTCGATCTCCGACTCGTCGCGCGGGAAGGCGACCAGGTCCGGCGGGTTCTCGAACTCCCCCCGGAACCCCCTCACCACGTCGCGATAGGCCTTCCCCAGCCCGTGCGACACCCGCTCGTAGCGCCTGTCGGAGAACAGGTCCCCGAGACCGGTCGGCCGCTTCAGCCGCGCCTTGCGCAGCTCGACGTCCTCCAGCCCCACCGGCTCCTCCGGCTCGCCCCCGAACCCGAGCCGCTCGCGGATCCCCGCCGCCGCCTCGCGCATCTCCTTCGCCGAGGCCGCCTGGTCCTCGTACCCCCATCCCCAATGCTTCAGCCGCCGCGTCGCCATCGGCCAAACCTACACCCGCCGACGGGGGCGGTCGGCGCGCCAGACGGGGTGGTCGCGGGGGCGGCGCAGACCAAGCCGGGGGCCACGATCTGAGGAGCGAATGGCAGCGCCATTCGCGACGAGGAGCGTGGTCATCCGGCGCCGGAATGCGCCGTCATCCGCGGCCGCACCGGCAAGCGCCGCCCGCCCCCGTCGGCACTACCAGTGCACGCCTTTCATCAGATGGGCGAAGGCGACGGCCTCGGTCGAGGGGGCCTTGTCGCGCGCCTCGTCGGTCTTCCCTTTCGCCGCCTGCGACTCCGGGAACAGCTTGTAGGCGGTGCTGAGGATCGAGTCGCTGGCCTTGGGGGCGACGGCGTAGAGGAGCTCGCCGAAATTGCCGAGCCTCGTCGCCACCTTCTTCGGCCGGTTGACCATCGCCTTGGCGATCATCTCCGCCGCCTCCTCGGGCGTGATCGCCGGGAACATGTCGTACATCCGCGTCGGCGCGATCATCGGCGTCCGCACCAGCGGCATGTTGATCGTCGTCAGGTAGACCTTGTCGTCTATGACCTCGGAGGCGATCACGCGGCTGAAGGCGTCCAGCGCCGCCTTCGAGGCGACGTAGGCGGAGAAGCGCGGCGGGTTGGTCTGGACGCCGATCGAGCTGATGTTGATGATGTGGCCCGACTTGCGGGAGCGCATCGTCGGCAGCAGCGCCAGGATCAATCGCAGGGCGCCGAGGTAGTTGAGCTGGATCGTCCGCTCGTAGTCGTGGAAGCGATCGTAGGAGAGCGCGACCGAGCGGCGGATCGAGCGGCCGGCGTTGTTGACGAGGATGTCGACGTGGCCGTGGTAGGCCAGCACCTCCTCGGCCATCCGTTCGATGTCCTCGATGTCGGACATGTCGCAGCGGTGGATGTGGGCGGACCCGCCGGCGGCGAGGATCTCCTGCTTGGTCTCCTCCAGCTTCTCGACCGAGCGGGCGACGAGCAGCACCGTCGCCCCGGCGTCGGCCACCTTGACCGCGGTCGCTTTGCCGATCCCCGAGGAGGCGCCGGTGATCAGCACGATCTTGCCTCGCACCGCCCCGGCCAGGGAGCGGTCCCTGAAGAGGTCGGGATCGAGGTTGCGCTCCCAGTAGTCCCAGACCCTGGTCGCGTAGCTCTCCAGCGGCGGCACCTCGATGCCGGAGCCCTTCAGCGCCGCCTGGGCACCGCTGGAGTCGAAGCTGGTCGGATAGTCGACATAGGTGAGGATCGAGGCGGGCAGGCCGAGCTCCCCCAGCACCGCCTTGACGCCGCGCTTGGCCGGCGGGAAGAGCTTGAGCGCGCCGCGAATCACGCCGGTGATGGGCTCGGTCAGGTTCGAGTCCAGTTGCACCGCCGCCTGCGGCGCGTCGGCGGCCTTGGCGAAGATGTTGATCACCTCTCCGGCGCTCTTCGGGTTGGGATCGGTGAGATGGAAGGCGCGGCCGTCGAGACCGGGCTCGTGGGCGATGTGGTCGATCGCCGCGGCGACGTAGTCGACCGGGACGATGTTGATCTCGCCGCCTTCGATCCCGACCGTGGGCAGCCAGGAGGGCAGGACCCGGCGCGCCCGCTGCAGCGCCTTGAAGAAGTAGTAGGGCCCATCGATCTTGTCGATCTCGCCGCTGCGGGAGTCGCCGACGACTATCCCCGGCCGGTAGACGCGCCAGGGACGCGGGCAGTCCTCGCGCACCAGCCGCTCGGACTCGTGCTTGGTGCGGAAGTAGGGGTTGTTGTCGAGCCGCTCCGCCTCGTCGAACATGTCCTCCCGCCATTCGCCGCGATAGAGCCCGGCGGCGGCGATCGAGCTGACCTGGTGGAAGCAGCCGGCCTCGACCGAGCCCGCCAGCTCGATCGCGTTCCTGGTCCCCTCGACGTTGGCGACCTCCTGCATGTCGGCGCTGGCGGTGATGTCGTAGATCGCCGCCAGGTGGAAGAAGTGGTCGATCTCGCCGCGCATCGCGACCAGGTCCTCCTCGGCCACCCCGAGACCGGGCTGGGCCAGGTCTCCGGCGACCGGGACCACCCGCGCGCCGTCGGCGCCCCAGCCCGTGCGCAGCTCCTCCAGGCGACCCCGCGAGCCGGCCCTGACCAAGGCGTAGATCGTGCCCTCGCGCTGCAGCAGCCGCTCGACCAGGTTGCGCCCGATGAATCCGGTTGCGCCGGTGACGAAGTAGCTCATCAGGTACCAGGGTATCTCGGCAAGATGCCCGGACGGCCCGTTTCATAGACTGCGACGAAGAAATGCCAGATACGGCCACCGTGCAGATAGCAATGCCCGAGATGGGCGAGTCGGTGACCGAGGGCATCGTTCTCGAGTGGCACGTCGCAGAGGGCGACACCGTCAACGAGGGCGACACCGTCGTCGAGGTCTCGACCGACAAGGTGGACGCCGAGGTGCCGGCGCCGATGAACGGCGTCGTCACGAAACTGATCGCGGCGGTCGACGATGAGGTGCCCGTCGGGGCTCCGCTGGCTGAGATGGAACCTGGCGAGGGTTCGGGCGAGCCAGCCGCGGCTCCTGCGGCGGAGGCTCCGGCCCCGGCCGCGGCTGAGGCCGCTGGAACCGGCGCCGTCGCTGGAAACGGCGCCGATGTTCGAGCCACGCCGGTGGCACGCAGAGTCGCCGCAGCAACCGGCGTGGACCTAGCCGCCGTCCAAGGTTCGGGGCCGGGAGCAAAGGTGACCAAGGGCGACGTGCTCGCCGCGGGCAACGGCGAGGTGCCGGCCGCGGTCGCGGCCGGGGAGGCGAAGGCGCTGCGGGGGCCCGCTGCGATGCTCGCCAAAGCCATGGACGAGAGCCGGGCGGTGCCGACGGCGACGTCGTTCCGGACGATCGCCGTGGACACCCTGGACGCGAAACGGAAGGCGATCAACGTCGTCCTCAAAGAGCGCGGGCTGAAGGTCTCCTTCACCCACCTGATCGCCTGGGCGATCGTGCAGGCGACCAGGGACTTCCCGGTGATGGTCCGCACCTTCGAGGAGCGCGACGGCAAGCCGTTCGCGATCGAGGGCGGGCCGGTCAACCTCGGCATCGCCGTCGACGTCGAGCGCAAGGACGGCTCCCACAGCCTGATGGTGCCCGCGATCAAGGGCTCCGACGGCCTCGACTTCGCCGGCTTCCACTCCTATTACGAGGAGCTGATCGCCAAGACCCGCGAGAACAAGCTGACGGCCGACGACTTCCTCGGCACCAACATCTCCCTCACCAACCCGGGCGGGATCGGCACCGTCGCCTCGGTGCCGCGGCTGCTGAGCGGCCAGAGCGCGATCATCGCCACGGGCTCGATCGCCTATCCGCCGGAGTGGACCCACGCTTCACCTGAAAGGCTGAAGCAGCTCGGCGTCTCCAAGGTGATGACGCTGACCTCGACCTACGACCACCGCGTCATCCAGGGGGCCGAGTCGGGCGCCTTCCTGCGCCGGGTCGAGCAGCTCCTGCAGGGCGAGGAGGGCTTCTATGAGTCCGTCGCCGCCGACCTCGGCATCGACGCCGGCGGCGTCACCTCCGCCCACCCGGCCTCCGCCTCGGCGCCGCCGCTCGGCGCCGCCGCCCCCAGCGCCGAACCGAGCGGCGCCCCCGGAGAGGTCGACGAGGAGCTGCTGCAGGCGGTGCAGGCGGCGACCTCGCTGCTCAAGGGCTACCGGACCCACGGCCACCTGGCGGCGCACCTCGACCCGCTCGGCTCCGAGCCCAAGGGCGACCCGGCGATCCAGCCGGAGAACCTCAACCTGACGCCGGAGCTGATGGCACGGATCCCGGCCTCGATCCTGCGGATCGGGGTCCCCGGCGAAACCCTGCTGGAGGCGCTGCCGCGGATGCGCAGCGCCTACTGCGGGACGATCGGCTACCAGTTCGAGCATCTCTCCTCCCACCAGCAGCGGATCTGGCTGCGGGAGATGATCGAGACCGGCGCCCACCGCCAGCCGCTCAGCGACGACGAGAAACGCCGCCTGCTGGGCCGCCTGATCGACGTCTTCCAGTTCGAGCGCTTCCTCGAGAAGGCCTACCTCGGCCAGAAGATCTTCTCGATCGAGGGGCTCGACGTGGTGGTGCCGATGCTCGACGAGCTGGTCACCCTCTCCCACCGCGCCGGCGCCGAGGAGGTCGTCTTCGGGATGGCCCACCGCGGCCGGCTCAGCGTCCTCGCCCACAACCTCGGCCGCTCGGTGGAGTCGATCCTGGCCGAGTTCGAGGGGTCGAAGAAGATCGAGGCGGTCAAGGCCGTGGCGGCGATCCCCCACGGCGGCACCGGCGACGTCAAGTACCACTACGGCCACCGCGGGGTCTACGAGACCAGCGAGGGCGAGAAGATCTCGGTCCGCCTCTACCCCAATCCCAGCCACCTCGAGTTCGTCGACCCGGTGGTCACCGGCGGCGCCCGCTTCCTCCAGTCCGACTTCGACGGCGCCGAGCTGCGCCACGATCCCAAGCGCGCCGTGCCGGTGCTGCTCCACGGCGACGCCGCCTTCCCCGCTCAGGGCGTCGTCGCCGAGACGCTCAACCTGCAGGGCCTGAAGGGCTACCGGACCGGCGGCACCGTCCACATCGTCCAGAACAACCAGGTCGGCTTCACCACCGACCCAGAGGAGGCGCGCTCGACCCCCTACGCGGCCGACATGGCGAAGGGATTCAACGTGCCGATCGTCCACGTCAACGCCGACGACGTCGAGGCCTGCACCTCGGCGGCCCGCCTGGCGATGGCCTACCGCGAGCGCTGGGGCCGCGACATCGTCATCGACGTGATCGGCTACCGCCGCTTCGGTCACAACGAGACCGACGAGCCCGCCTACACGCAGCCGGCGATGGCGGCGAAGATCAAGTCCCACGCGCCCGTCTCCGAGCTGTACGCCCAGAAGCTGATCGGCGAGGGGACGGTGTCCGCCGAGGACGTCAACCGGGCCTCCGCGCAGCGCCACGAGGAGATGTCGACGGCGCTGAAGGAACTGCGGCAGAAGATGGAGGCAGGCGACTACGAGGACCCGACGGTGACCGGCGCCGCCACCAGCACCGGCGAACTCCTCGACCGCAGCGCCAGCCCCCCGGTCGACACCGCCGTCCCCGCCGAGCGGCTGTTCTCCCTCAACGAGGCGCTGCTGAAGACCCCCGAGGGCTTCAACGTGCACCGCAAGCTCCGCCGCCCGCTGAGCAGGCGCCTGGAGGCGATCAAGGAGGGCGGGATCGACTTCGGGCACGCCGAGGCGCTCGCCTTCGGCTCGCTGCTGACCGACGGCGTCCACATCCGCCTCACCGGCCAGGACACCGAGCGCGGCACCTTCTCCCACCGCCATCTCGTCCTCCACGACGAGAACACCGGGCTCAAGTACTGCCCGATGCAGAACCTCGCGGACGCCTCGGCCCCCTTCGAGCTCTACAACAGCCCCCTCTCGGAGATCGCCTGCCTCGGCTTCGAGTACGGCTACTCGGCGGCGACGCCGAGCGCCCTGGTCCTCTGGGAGGCCCAGTTCGGCGACTTCGCCAACGCCGCCCAGGTGATCATCGACAGCTTCATCGTCTCCGGCGAGGCGAAGTGGGGGCAGACCAGTCGCCTGACGATGCTGCTGCCGCACGGCTACGAGGGGTCGGGTCCGGAGCACTCCAGCGCCCGCATCGAGCGTTTCCTCGCCCTCGGCGCCGAGGGCAACATCCGCATCGCCTACCCGACCACCGCGGCCCAGTACTTCCACATGCTGCGCCGCCAGGCGCTGGTCCGCAAGCCGCGGCCGCTGATCCTCTTCACGCCGAAGGGCATGCTGCGCCTCGACCGCGCCGCCGCGAGCCTCGAGGAGCTGACCAACGGCGAACTGCACTTCATCCTCGATGACCCGCGCGCCGCCGAGCGCCGCGAGAAGATCGAGCGGCTGGTGCTCTGCACCGGCAAGGTGTACTACGACATCGACGCCAGCGAGCGGCGCGAGGGTGCGGAGAGCGTCGCGATCGCACGTGTCGAGGTGCTCTACCCGTTCGCGAAGGAACAGCTGGAAGCGGTGATCGGCTCCTACCCGAACCTGAAGGAGATCTCCTGGGTGCAGGAGGAGCCTCGCAACATGGGCGCCTGGAAGGTGATGTCACGCCGGATGCCCGACGTGCTGCCGGAGGGGGTCGAGCTCAACTACATCGGCCGCCAGGGAAGGGCCAGCACGGGTGAGGGTTACTCCGTCGCCCACGCGCGCGAGCAGGAACGGATAGTCCTGACGGCGCTCACACCCGGCGCCTGAGCGCCGATGGCCGGACGTCCGTTCGAGAAGCCCGTTCCTGGGCGCCTGTTCGTCTGGGTCAAGCGTTTCTCATGGGTGGAGCTGGCGATCTTCGCCGGCCTGCTCCTGTTCTGGCTGATACCGGGTTTCGACACCGAGACGATGCTGTTCGGTTGGGCGCACGGGGTCGGTTTCATCGCCCTCTGCGTGGTGATTTGGATAGCGGCGGTGAGACATGAGGCTCCATACACTCTGCTCGCCGCCACCCTTACCCCAGTAGGCCCGGTGGGAAGTGTGATCGGCATCGAACTGATCGAACGCAAGGGCTGGGGGGTCGCCGAACCGGACGCTCGGGCGGCCGAGTGTCCGCAAAGCGCGCCTGATCGCACGTAAAGCGCGCCGATCGCACGTAAAGCGGTCTATTGCGCTTGACCGCGCGGTGTTCACGCGGTATAGGTACTCGCTGACTGTTCTTCTGGGCAGTCCCGTCCAGGGGAACGGCCGCGTCGGCATCCCTCCCTGGCTACCGACGCGCAGGTGCAGCGAGGGTCGCGCGGACCCCCCTGCCTCCCGCGGCCCCGCTGCGCCTACCTCTTGAGGTTGCGCAGCACCGTCTGCAAGATACCGCCGTTTATAAAGTAAGTAACCTCGTTCGGGGTGTCGAGCCTCACCGTCGCCGTGAACTCGGTCGTCGATCCGTCGTCGCGCCTGGCCGTAACCGTTACTGATTTCGCCTCGCCGGCGGCGAGGTCGCCGACGTCGAACGTCTCCTCACCGCGGAGGCCGAGGGTGTCGGCGCTCTCGCCGGCGGCGAACTGCAACGGGAGCACGCCCATCCCGATCAGGTTGGATCGGTGGATGCGCTCGAAGCTCTCGGCGATCACCGCCCGCACCCCGAGCAGCTTCGTTCCCTTCGCCGCCCAGTCGCGTGAGGAACCGGACCCGTACTCCTTCCCCGCGAGGACCACCAGCGGCACGCCTTCGCCCGCATATGACATCGCCGCGTCGTAGATGGTGGTCTCCTCGCCGTCCGGGAGGTGACGGGTGTAACCGCCGGCCCGGTCCACCAGCCGGTTGCGGAGCCGGATGTTGGCGAAGGTGCCGCGAATCATCACCTCGTGGTTGCCGCGGCGGGACCCGTAGGAGTTGAAGTCGCCGGGTTCCACCCCCTGGTCCATCAGCCAGCGACCGGCCGGGCTGTCGCGCTTGATCGCGCCGGCGGGTGAGACGTGGTCGGTGGTGATCGAGTCCCCGAGCAGGGCGAGAACGCGGGCGCCGGCGATCGGCTCGACGCCGGGCGGGTCGGCCGGCATCCGCTCGAAGAAGCTGGGCTGCCGCACGTAGGTGGAGTCGGGCCAGGTGTAGCGGTCGCCGGCCGGGACGTCGACCGCGTTCCAGGCCTCGTCGCCGGAGAACACGGCCGCGTAGTTGCGGGTGAACATCTCCGAGGCGACCGAGGCGCCGACGACCTCCTTGATCTCGTCCGCGCTCGGCCAGACGTCGCGCAGGTAAACCGGCCCCCCGTCGGAGCCCTCGCCGAGCGGCTCGGAGGCGAGGTCGATGTCCATGCGGCCGGCCAGCGCGTAGGCGACGACCAGCGGCGGGCTGGCCAGGTAGTTGGCCTTGACGTCCTGGTTGATCCGGCCCTCGAAGTTGCGGTTGCCCGAGAGCACCGCGCAGACGGCGAGGTCCTTCGCGGCGATCGCCGCCGAGATCTCCGGCTCCAGCGGCCCGGAGTTGCCGATGCAGGTGGTGCAGCCGTAGCCGACCAGGTTGAACTGGAGCGCGTCGAGGTACTCGGTCAGCCCCGCCCGCTCGAGGTAGTCGGTGACGACGGTGGAGCCGGGCGCCAGCGACGTCTTCACCCAGGGCTTGCGGGCGAGGCCGCGCTCGACGGCGTTGCGGGCGAGCAGGCCGGCGCCGACCATCACGCTCGGGTTGGAGGTGTTGGTGCAGCTGGTGATCGCCGCGATCACGACCCTGCCGTGGTCGAGCTCGAAGTTGGCGCCGTTCTCCAGGGTCACCTCGATCGCGTCGCCGGTGCGGGCCACGGTCGCCGCCGGGGCGCCGCTGACCGCCGGGCGCGGCCTGCCGCGCTCGTCGTCGTGGTCCTCGGCCGGCGGGTCCGAAGCGGGGAAGGACTCTTCGATCGCCTCGTCGACGCCGTTGCCCATCTGGTCCGCCGCCTCGGGATCGAACTCGGCCATCGCCTCGAGGAAGGACTCCTTCGCCTGCGAGAGCGGCACCCGGTCCTGCGGTCGCTTCGGCCCGGCGATGCTCGGTACGACCTCGCCCAGGTCCAGCTCCAGCAGGTCGGAGAAGACCGGGTCCGGACTGGACTCGTCGTGGAACATCCCCTGCTCGCGCGCGTAGGCGTCGACCAGCTCGATCGTCTCCGTCGGGCGGCCGGTCAGGTCGAGGTAGCGGAGGGTCTCGGCGTCGACCGGGAAGATCGCGCAGGTCGAGCCGAACTCCGGCGACATGTTCCCCAGCGTCGCCCGGTCGGCGAGGCCGAGGGTGGCAAGGCCCGGCCCGAAGAACTCGACGAACTTGGAGACGACACCGCGCTGGCGCAGCATCTCGGTCACCGTGAGGACGAGGTCGGTTGCCGTCGCTCCCTCCGGCAGCTCGCCGCCCAGCTCGAAGCCGACGACCTGGGGCAGCAGCATCGAGATCGGCTGGCCGAGCATCGCCGCCTCGGCCTCGATCCCGCCGACGCCCCAGCCGAGCACGCCGAGGCCGTTGACCATCGTCGTGTGGGAGTCGGTCCCGACCAGGGTGTCGGGGTAGGCCCGCAGGACGCCGCCGGTCTCGCGGCTGTAGACGACCTGGGCGAGGTGCTCGAGGTTGACCTGGTGGCAGATCCCGGTCGCGGGCGGCACGACCCGGAAGTTGTCGAAGGACTGCTGTCCCCACTTGAGGAACGAGTAGCGCTCGCGGTTGCGCTCGAAGTCGTGCTCGGCGTTGACCGCGAAGGCACGCGCGTTGCCGAAGGCGTCGACCTGGACCGAGTGGTCGATCACCAGGTCGACGTCGACGAGCGGGTTGATCGCCGCCGCGATGCCTTCGGCATCGACCGGTCGCTCCGCTCCCTGACCGCCGATCTCGACAATCGCGTCGCGCATCGCCGCCAGGTCGACGACCGCGGGCACGCCGGTGAAGTCCTGCATCAGCACCCGCGCGGGCTGGAACGGGATCTCGACGCTGGGCTCGGCGGCGGCGTCCCAGGCGGCGATCGCCTCGACGTCGGCGGCGCTGACAGAGACGCCGTCCTCCAGCCTCAGGACGTTCTCGAGCAAGACCTTGATCGAGTAGGGCAGGCGGGCGACGTCGAAGCGCTCCTGCAGCGCGTCGAGCCGGAAGACCTCATAGTCGCGCCCGCTCACCGCGAGGGTCGAACGGGCGCCAAACGAATCGCTGCTCATTTTGCTTCCTCCAAAGTCGTGGTCTTAGTGGCCAACCGAAAACCCCCGCGCACGCCTGGCGGCGGCGGACACACTTCGCGGGGCGGCGTCCTCGGTCCTTGCCCCGCTCGGTCCGGCGCTCGCCAGTCGCACACGCGAGTTTTCGGTTGGCCACTTACCTCTTGTCCTTCGAATGCCCGGCGGCGACCTCGGCCGCCGCCTTCTGCCCCGCCGCCCCGCTCGCCGCCCGCACCGCGACGCTCGGGCTGAAAAGCCCGAAGTGAGCGAGGAACCGCTGCTGCACCGGCGCCACCACGACCTCGACCTTGTCCGACTCGATCGCCTTCACAGTCCCCCGCGCGACCTCCTCCGGAGTCGAAGTTCCCAGCCCCGCCGGCGGCGTCGCCCCCGACTCGGCGAACATCCCCGCTTCGCGGATGAACCCCGGAGAGACGATCGAGACCCCCACCCCCTGCGGGCTGAGGTCCGCGCGCAAACCCAGGGCGAAGCCGCGCAGGCCGAACTTCGTCGCGTTGTAGATCGAAGAGTGGGGGCTCGGCGCCTTGCCCGAGAGCGAGGCTACGAAGACGAGGTGGCCGGAGCCCTTCTCCAGCATCGCCGGGTAGAGCGCCTGGGCCAGCAGCATCGGCGCCTCCAGGTTGACGCGCAGCGCCCGCTTGACCTCGTCGGGGCTGAACTCCTCCATCCTGCCGGCTCCCGGCAACCCGGCGTTGGCGACGAGCACGTCGACCTCGCCCGCCTCGGCGGCGAGCTTCTCGGCCGCGCCGGGCTCGGCCAGGTCCGATGGCAGGGCCCGGTGGCCGCCACCCGGCAGTTCCGCCGCCAGCTCTTCCAGGGCCTCAGCCTTGCGGCCGCTCAGGGCGAGGCGGGCGCCGCGCTGCGCCAGCGCCCGGGCGATGGCTCGGCCGAGGCCGCCGGTGGCGCCCGTCAGCAGTGCTGTGCGGCCTGAAAGGTCCATCCCGAAACCCAAGCTACCAGCCGTGCTGCCGACAGGAATCTGGGATGCAAGTGCGAATCCTGACTAAATGTTTGCGTTTCATGAGCAAAGCGCCGGGCGATGGTCTAGACTGCCGCCAGTCCGAAGAACCGAAACGCCGAATCCCGAGCGCCCAAGGGCGCAGAGGGAACGGGGGAACCACGTTTTCGGGGCTAACCCACCTGGTTGAGGTGGGGGCGCAGGCTCCTTTCGCGCTAGCCCGACAGCTAACCCCGTAGGCCGACAAAGGAGATCGGTTTGCTGTTTGCCAAGTACAAGGTCAAGGCGGGGATAGCATTGACGGCGGCCCTGTTCGCCATTGCCATCGTCGCCCCCGGAAGCGCCTCCGCACGCTGCACCACCGGCGGCATGTCGCCCGCCGAGATAGACATCTGCACCCCGACCGCGAAAGCGCGGCTGCTGGACAACGGGATGCTGATCCCCCCGAAGAGCGCCCCGGTCCGCGTCAAGCAGGTGATCGCCGCGGCCAACAAAATCCGCAGCAAGCCGTACATCTACGGCGGCGGCCACGCTCGCTGGTGGGACCGCGGCTACGACTGCTCCGGCTCGGTCAGCTTCGCGCTGCACGGCGGCAGGTTCCTCGAAAGCCCCCTGCCCTCCGGCCCGATGGAAGACTGGGGCGAATCGGGCGAAGGGCGCTGGATCACCGTTTACGCCAACTCCGGTCACGCCTACGCCGTGATCGCCGGCGTCCGCCTCGACACCTCCGGCGACAGCGGCGGCGAAACCGGCCCGCGCTGGCATGAAGACCTGCGCGACAGCATCGGCTACGTCGCGCGTCACCCGGCCGGCTACTAGACGGGATTGCTGAGGAGGGCTGCCGGCTCCCTCCCCTGCGACTCACTCCGGTACTCCGCCCCGTCCAACCCCCGGCCCCTGCTTTGTCCTTGATTTCCTCGACTGCTCGGATAACGTCCGGGGAGTAGCTGCCTCACCTCCCGACATCCGCCTCGCGGGCCTCACCAAGCATTACGGTGAGGTGGTCGCGGTTGCGGGAATAGACCTCGAGGTCGAGCCTGGTGAGTTCTTCACGCTGCTGGGCCCCTCGGGCTCGGGCAAGACGACCACGCTGAGGATGATCGCCGGCTTCGAGGACCCGACCTCCGGAACGATCGAACTGGCGGGCGAGGAGGTCAGCGGCGTCCCCCCCTACGACCGCGCGGTCAACACGGTCTTCCAGGACTACGCCCTCTTCCCCCACATGACCGTCGGCGAGAACGTCGCCTACGGGATGCGGGTGGCCGGCGTCGCCAAGGCCGACCGGGCGAAGCGCCGCGACGAGGCCCTGGAGATGGTCCGGCTGCCGGGCTACGCCGACCGCAAGCCCGGCGAGCTCTCCGGCGGCCAGCGCCAGCGCGTCGCCCTGGCGCGGGCGATCGTCAACCGGCCCAAGGTGCTGCTGCTCGACGAGCCGCTCGGGGCGCTCGACCTGAAGCTGCGCGAGCAGATGCAGCTCGAGCTGAAGACGATTCAGGGCGAGGTCGGCATCACCTTCGTCTACGTCACCCACGACCAGGACGAGGCGCTGACGATGAGCGACCGGATCGCCGTCTTCAACGCAGGCCGGATCGAGCAGGTGAGCCCGCCGGCGGAGATCTACGAGCACCCGGTAAACGAGTTCGTCGCCGGCTTCGTCGGCGTCTCGAACGTGATCGAGCGCGATGGCGAGCGGCTGACGATCCGTCCCGAGAAGATCGAGCTGCTGGACCTCGCGGCGGCGACCGACGGCCTGCACAGCGAGCGCGGCCGGGTCGTCGAGGTCGCCTACGCGGGGATGGTGACCCGCTACACGGTGGCGCTCGACGCGGGAGGAACGCTTCAGCTGGTCAGGCAGAACGTGGGTGGCGCGTCCCCGGGCGCGTTCCCCGAGCAGGGAACGGAAGTCCTCGTAGGTTGGCGCCCGGAGCACGCGGCCGCCATCCGCGGGAAATCGACGAAAGAGGAGGTAGCACCATGAGGAGAAGGGACGCTCATCCCGCCCGAACGGCGTGGCTCGTAGTGGCGGGCCTGGTCGCGTTCATGCTCGTCCTCGCCGGCTGCGGCGGTGGCGGCGACGACGGCGGTGGCGAAGAACTGGAGTCCCTCGGCAAAGGCGAGGGCCAGGTCAGTCTCGTCTCCTGGGCCGGCTACGTCGAACCCGACTGGTCGAAGCCGTTCGAAAAACAGACCGGCTGCAAGGTCAACAACAAGGTCGCCGGCACCTCCGACGAAATGGTGCAGCTGATGCGCAGCGGCCAGTACGACGGCGTCTCGGCCTCGGGCAACGCCACCGCCCGGCTGGTCGAGGGCGGCGACGTGTCGCCGGTCAACGTCGACCTCGTCCCCAACTACAAGACGGTCTTCGACGACCTCAAAGGCCAGCCCTACAACACCTTCGACGACAAGCCCTACGGCATCCCGCACGGTCGCGGAGCGAATCTGCTGATGTGGAACTCCGACGACGTCAAGCCCGGCCCGACCTCCTGGGACGTGATGCTCGACCCGAAAGTCGCGGCCAAGTACAAGGGCAAGATCAGCGCCTACGACGACCCGATCTACATCGCCGACGCGGCCGTCTACCTGAAGACCCATGAGCCTGACCTGGGGATCGAGAACCCCTACGAGCTCAACGACGAACAGTTCGAAGCGGCGGTCAACCTGCTGAAGGAACAGCGGGCAAACGTCGGCGAATACTGGTCGGAAGCCGCCAAGCAGATCTCGGCCTTCGCCAACGGCGACGCCGCGGTCGGCACCACCTGGCAGTACCAGTACTTCGCCCTGCAGGGCGAAGGCGAGCCTGTCGCTGCCAGCCCGGCCAGCCAGGGCTTCCTCCCCAAGGAGGGCGCCACCGGTTGGTCGGACACCTGGATGATCAGCTCCGAAGCCAAACACCCGAACTGCATGTACGAGTGGATGGACTGGATCATCTCGCCGAAGGTCAACGCCGAAGTGGCCGAATGGTTCGGCGAGGCGCCCGCGCAGAGCCTCTCCTGCGACGAAACCGAAGACGCGGAATTCTGCACCAAATATCACGCCGACAACCCGGCGTTCTGGAAGCGCGTCTACTACTGGGAAACGCCGGTCGCGGACTGCGGTGACGGGTCCGAAGACTGCAAGGACTACAACGAGTGGGTCCAGGCCTGGACCGCGATCAAGGGTTGAGTGAAGCGGTCGTGAGCGATGGCTGCTGAAGCAGCCGTCGGGAGGAGGTCGGCGGGCCGCAAGCTCGCCGGCCTCTTTCACGGCCGTCCCCGCCTGCAGGTGGGGTCGCTGCTGGCCGGCCCCGTTGGCTGGCTCGTCATCGGGTACCTGGGTTCGCTGGCGGTGCTGCTCGTCTCCGCCTTCTGGTCCGTCGACGCGCTCAGTGGCGAGGTGGTCCAGGGATTCGGCCTGGAAAACTTCGAAACGCTGCTCGACGAACCGGTCTACCGCGACATCGTCGGGAGGACTGTCGGGGTGGCCGCCTTCGTCACCGTCACCGACGCCGTCCTCGCCTTCCCGATCGCCTTCTACATGGCCAAGGTCGCGAGCCGTCGCGGCAAGGCGATCCTCGTCGTCGCCATCCTGTTGCCGCTGTGGTCCAGCTACGTGGTCAAGGTCCTGGCCTGGCGCACGATGCTCTCCAACGACGGCATCGTCAACTGGGCGCTGGAGCCCTTCGGGCTGCACGGCCCCGGCTACGGCATCGTCGCCGTCTGGCTGGTGATGAGCTACCTCTGGCTGCCGTACATGATCCTGCCGATCTACGCCGGCCTGGAACGGATCCCGAGCTCCTTGATCAGCGCCTCCGAGGACCTCGGCGCCGGCCCGCTGACCACGTTCCGGCGGGTGATCCTGCCGCTCTCGTTCCCCGCCGTGGTCGCCGGCTCGATCTTCACCTTCTCGCTGACCCTCGGCGACTACATCACGCCGAGGCTGGTCTCCAACGACCAGTTCATCGGCAACGTCATCTTCAACAACATCACCAACAACCTGCCGCTCGCCTCCGCCCTCGCGCTCGTCCCGATCGTGGTGATGATCGCCTACCTCCTCGTGGCCCGGAAGCTCGGCGCCTTCGAACACGTCTAGCGATGCGACTCTCCAAGCGCGCAACCGTGCTGCTGCGAGTCGGGGTCGGAGTCGGCCTCGCCTTCATCTACATCCCCCTGCTCGTGATCGGGATCTACGCCTTCAACGCGAGCGGCACCACCCAGAAGTGGCCGCCGTCGGGCCTGACCGTCGACTGGTTCTCGAAGGCGATCGACAACGACGCCGCCCGCGAAGCGTTCTTCACCTCGGTCAAGGCCGGGCTCGCAGCGACCGCGATCGCGATCGTCCTCGGCACCCTCGCCTCGCTCGCCGTCGCCCGCCACCGCTTCTTCGGCCGCGAGACGATCTCCTTCCTGGTGATCCTGCCGATCGCCCTGCCCGGAATCGTCACCGGCGTCGCCCTCAGCAACACCTTCACCCAGGTCTTCGGCATCGACCTCGGCCTCTTCACGGTGATCGTCGGCCATGCCACCTTCTGCATAGTCGTCGTCTACAACAACGTCGTCGCCCGCCTGCGCCGCACCTCCGCCTCCTTCGAGGAGGCCTCCGGCGACCTCGGCGCCGACCCCTGGCAGACCTTCCGCCACATCACCCTGCCGAGCATGAAAACCGCCCTGGTCGCCGGGGCGCTGCTCGCCTTCGCCCTCTCCTTCGACGAGATCATCGTCACCACGTTCACCCTCGGCGCCGGTCAGGAAACGCTGCCGATCTGGATCTTCCGCAACCTCTTCCGCCCCAACCAGCTGCCCGTCGTCAACGTCGTCGCCCTCTTCGTGATCCTGATCTCGATCATCCCCGTCTACCTCGCCCACCGCCTCAGCAGCGAGGAGGGCGCCCCGGCGGCCGCCAAAGGCGGCGCCATAGACGCCGAGGCGACGGCCATCCCGTAGGACGGCAGGTGAGGAGCGACCAGCCGCAGCCGTGGGCGGCCGTCGCCTCG
>JBBDYP010000051.1:25479-27288 GCA_040900615.1 Solirubrobacterales bacterium
CCCCCCCCCCCCCCCCCCCCCGGTCACTGAGTTGCCACTTTGTGCCGCATAGCGAGACAAAGTGGCAACTCACGAATCGTCTCCGAGTGCGCCTGTGGCCGGTCAAGACGGCAAACGCATTTGCCGATAAGGCGGTTGACCAATGGATCCCGCGCTCTTCCGCCTGATCTTCGTCGTCGTCGCCTTCATCGTGGCGTTCACGGTCATTCATCGACGACTGTCGAAGGAACGGGATCCGGACCGGGAGAACCGATGGCGCGAGCTCTCCTTGAAGGATCGCTCCCGAATCTCCGCGGCGGCGCGACGGGGCGAGCAGTTGGATGATCCGGACGAGGCGTCCTTGGCAGCGGGCTCCGCCCGGCAACAGCGGTCCTTGCGGTGGGGGGATCTCACATGCGGCCACCGCCCGCCTGGTCATCGTCTCGATCGTCGTCGTCGCCTGCATCGCCAAGGGCTCGCCCTTGACGCTCGCCATCAGCCTCCTGGTCCCCTCGCCCTCGTCTTATGGCAAGCCCACCGGGAGCGCTCCACCCCGGCAGGCCGCCCGTAGCTCCGGCGCGGAGGGAGCCGGTGGCCCTCCGAACGTTTTGCGCTTCTCGCCCACCGCGAAACTCGGACGGCCGGCACCGATCCGGCGAGCAAGCGAGTGAGGAGGGCCACCGGCTCCCTCCCCCGCCCGACCTACAGGGGAATGTTCCCGTGCTTGCGCTTCGGCTGCGCCACCCGCTTGCTCTGCAGCATCCGCAGCGCCTTGATCAGCTTCGGCCGCGTCTGCCGCGGCTCGATCACGTCGTCGATGTAGCCGCGCTCCGCCGCCGAGTAGGGGTTGGCGAAGTGGGCCTTGTAGTCGTCGATCAGTTTCTGGCGGCGCTCGTCGGGGGTCGGCGAGGTGGCGATGTCTTTGCGGTAGATGATGTTGACCGCGCCCTCGGGGCCCATCACCGCGACCTCCGCGGTCGGCCAGGCGACGTTGAAGTCGGCCAGCATGTGCTTCGAGTTCATCACGTCGTAGGCGCCGCCGTAGGCCTTGCGGGTGACGACGGTGAGCTTCGGCACCGTCGCCTCGGTGAAGGCGTAGAGCAGCTTGGCGCCGTGGCGGATGATCCCGTTCCACTCCTGGTCGGTGCCGGGGAGGAAGCCGGGGACGTCGGTGAAGGTGACGATCGGGACGTTGTAGGCGTCGCAGGTGCGGACGAAGCGGGCCGCCTTCTCGGAGGCCTCGATGTCGAGCACTCCGGCGAGGTAGGCCGGCTGGTTGCCGACGATGCCGACCGGGTAGCCGTCGAGCCGCGAGAAGCCGCAGACGATGTTCCTGGCGAAGTGCTCGTGGACCTCGAAGAACTCCTCGTCGTCGACGACGCGGGCGATCGCCTCGCGCATGTCGTAGGGCTTGGAGGGGTCGTCGGGGACGAGCGTGTCGAGCTCCTCGTCTTCGCGCTCGGGGTCGTCGGAGGGCTCGAAGCGGGGCGGCATCTCGAGGTTGTTCGAGGGCAGGAAGCTCATCAGGTAGCGGGCGTCCTCGAGGCAGCTCTCCTCGTCCTCGGAGGCGAAGTGCGCGACGCCCGACTTCGTGTTGTGGCTCATCGCCCCGCCCAGCTCCTCGAACTCGACCTCCTCGCCGGTCACCGTCTTGATCACTTCGGGGCCGGTGATGAACATGTGGGAGGTCTCTTTGACCATGAAGATGAAGTCGGTCATCGCCGGCGAGTAGACGGCGCCGCCGGCGCAGGGGCCCATGATCAGGCTGATCTGCGGGATCACGCCCGAGCACTGGACGTTGCGGACGAAGACGTCGCCGTAGGCGCCGAG
>JBBDYP010000052.1:0-3990 GCA_040900615.1 Solirubrobacterales bacterium
GCGACTACATGTTCCACGCCCACGTCAGCGAGTTCGCCGAGCTCGGCTGGACCGGGTTCTTCCGCGTCGGCGATCCCTCGCGGCTCTCCGCCTCGGCGGCGGCGTCGATGTATTGCGACCTCCCCTGGGGGAAGGGGTCGCCGGCCTGATGGAGGCGGGAGCGCGAGCGGAGCGCGGCGGCTTCGGCGCCGGCCTGCCGGCCTGGGTGCTGGGCCTGGTCCCGCTGGCGCTGATCGCGGTCGCGATCGCCTCCTTCGCCCTGCTCGGCGGCCCCGGCCTGGGCGAGCGCACCGGCCCGCCCGTCGAGGAGGTCTCGGTCGAGCGCACCGAGCTGCGGCCGGGCACGATCGAGCTGACGCTGCGCAACGACGGCCCCGACCCGGTCGAAGTCGCCCAGGTCGCCGTCGACGACGCCTACGCGCCGTTCGCGGCGAGCGCCGGCCGTGAGATCGGCCGGCTGGGGTCGACGACGCTGGCGGTCGACTACCCGTGGATCGAAGGCGAGGCCTACGAGATCTTCGTCCTCACCTCCTCCGGCGGGACGATCGAAGCCTCGATCCCGGTCGCCGCCGAATCCCCCGAGGCGGACGCGGGCTTCTTCGGCCTGATGGCGCTGCTCGGGATCTACGTCGGGATCATCCCGGTCAGCCTCGGGATGCTCTGGCTGCCCTTCCTGCGGCGGCTCGGGGGGCGCTGGATGGGGGCGCTGATCGCCTTCACGGTCGGTCTGCTCGCCTTCCTCGCGATCGACGCCGCGCTCGAGGGGCTGGAGATCGCGGCCGAGGCCCCGGCGGCGTTCGGCGGCTCCGGCCTCGTCTTCGTCGGCGCCCTCGTCGCCTACCTGGCGCTGGCCGGAGTCGACACCCACCTGGCCGAGCGTTCCCGGCGGGCGAGAGGAGACGCCGCCGGGTCCGGCGCGGCGGCCGGCGGCGCCTACCTGGCCCTGCTGGTCGCGATCGGCATCGGTCTGCACAACCTCGGCGAGGGCCTGGCGATCGGCTCCGCCTACGCGACCGGAGCGCTGGCGCTGGGCGCCTTCCTCGTCGTCGGCTTCGCGATCCACAACACGACCGAGGGCCTGGCGATCGTCGCGCCGCTGCGGGGCGGCGGCCGGCCCGGCCTCTCGCGCCTGGCCGGCCTCGGCCTGATCGCCGGCGCGCCGGCGATCCTCGGCGCCTGGATCGGGGCATCCGCCTTCAATCCCAGTCTCGCCGCGCTCCTGTTCGGAGTCGGGGTTGGCGCGATCGCCAGGGTGATCGTGCAGATCTCGCCGGCGATGCGCGACGAGGGTGGGCGCCTCCTTTATCCGTCTACGGTGGCCGGGATGCTCGGCGGCATCGCCGTTCTCTACCTCACCGGCCTGCTGGTGTCCGTCTGATGGTCGCGGGCGAGCCCGGGCGGAGCCGCCGCGAGCCGAGCACCGAGGCGATCGAGGACTACGCGAAGGCCATCTACGCGATCTCGCTGGAGCGCGCCGGCCTCGTCCTCAACGGCGAGGTCGCCCAGCGCCTGGGGGTGACGCCGGCGACGGCGACCTCGATGCTGAAAAGGCTGGCCGCTCTCGGCCTGGTCGACTACCTCCCCTACAAGGGGGTGACGCTGACGCCGAGCGGTGAGCGGGTCGCGCTCGAGGTGATTCGCCACCATCGCCTGATCGAGGCCTACCTCTCCGAGGCGCTCGGGATGCCCGACGACCGCGTCCACGAGGAGGCCGAGGTGCTCGAGCACTACATCTCCGAGGATCTGGAGCGGCTGATGGCCGCCAAGCTCGGCGAGCCGAGCCACGACCCGCACGGGACCCCGATCCCCGGGCCCGACCTGCTGCCGCCGCCGTCGGAAGGGAGATCGCGCTGAAGCCCCCGCCGTCGCGCGGCGAGGCGACGGTCGAAGACGTCCTGCCCGGAGAGGCGGCCGTCGCGGCAGCCGCTCGACGTTCGCTGGAGGGGCAGAGCCGCGGTCTCGGCCGCGTCTGGCCGTTCCTCGGCCCGGCCTTCATCGCTGCCGTCGCCTACATCGACCCCGGCAACTTCGCCACCAACATCGCCGGCGGCGCCAAGTTCGGCTACCTGCTGCTCTGGGTCGTCCTCGCGGCCAATCTGATCGCGATGCTGGTGCAGTCGCAGTCGGCGAAGCTCGGCATCGCCACCGGCAAGAACCTCGCCGAGCTCTGTCGCGAGCGCTTCTCCCGGCGCACCTCGGTCGGCCTCTGGCTGCAGGCCGAGCTGGTCGCGATGGCGACCGACATCGCCGAGGTCGTCGGCGCCGCGCTCGGCCTCAACCTGCTCTTCGGCATCCCGCTCTTCGCGGCCGGGATCATCGCCGGCGCGGGGGCATTCGGGATCCTCGCGCTGCAGCAGATGGGGTTCCGCCGGCTGGAGGCCGGGATCTCGGTCCTGGTCGGCGTCGTCGTCGCCTCCTTCGTCTATGAGCTCTTCGACGCCAAGCCACAGGCGAGCGAAATCGGCCGCCACCTCGTCGTCCCCGGCTTCGCCGGCACCGAAAGCATCCTGCTCGCCACCGGGATCATCGGCGCGACGGTGATGCCGCACGTCGTCTACCTGCACTCGGCGCTCACCCAGCGCCGGATCGTCGGCCGCGACGCCGCCGAGAGGAAGCGGATCCTCGGTTTCGAGAAGGTCGACGTGGTGATCGCCCTCTCGCTGGCCGGGCTGGTCAACCTCTCGATGATGATCGTCGCGGCCGCGCTCTTCCACACCAGCGGCCTCACCGGCGTCGACTCGATCGACGGCGCCTACGAAGGGCTGCAGACGCTGGTCTCCGATCGCGCCGCCACGGTCTTCGGAATCGCCCTGCTCGCCTCCGGCTTCGCCTCCTCCTCGGTCGGGACGATGGCCGGCCAGGTCGTCATGCAGGGCTTCATCCGCCGCCGCATCCCGCTCTTCCTGCGCCGTGCGATCACCCTCGCGCCGGCGCTGGTCGTCCTCGCCATCGGCCTCGACCCGACCGATGCCCTGGTCGGCAGCCAGGTCGTCCTCTCCTTCGGCATCCCCTTCGCCCTGGTGCCGCTGCTGATCATCGCCAGTCGCCGCGAGGTGATGGGGGACCTGGTCAACCCGCGCTGGCTCACCGCCGTCGCCGGCGTCCTCGCGAGCCTGATCATCGCCCTCAACCTGTTCCTGCTCGAGCAGGTCTTCTTCGGCTGATGCGGACGGAGCGGTGCCGGGCAGCGGCCCGCTATCCAGATACGCTTCAGCCATGAGCCTGGCTGCCGACTTTCAGCGGATTCTCGACGCGCTGCCGCCCGACTGGACCGACCTCGAGGTCGACCTGCGGATCGACGACGAGCGCCAGTACATCGACTCGGCCGTCGCGCTCAGCCAGGTCAACGCGCAGGTCTACTCGCGGGCGGACTGGCATTGGCGGCTGCTGGTCGCACACAGCTTCGGACACGCCGCCGCTGCGGAGACGGTCAAGGGCGTGCTCGCCAAGCTCGACGGCGACGGCGTCGGCGGCGAGCTGCAGGTGGCCGAGGTGCGCGAGGGGCGCTCGGAGGTCGTGCAGATGTGGGGCCGGCCGGAGAGCGTCCGCGAAGAGTTCCGCCAGCGCCGCTCGATCTAGTGGCGCGGGTCGTCAGCATCGCCGACGACCTGATGCTGGCCAGCAGGGTCGACGCGACGCTCACCGCCGCCGGTCACAACGTGATCCTCGCCCGCTCGCTGGCGGAGGCATCGCTCGGCGAGGCGGAGATCGTGGTCGCCGACCTCGACGTCGAGAATCCCGAGGCGCTCGTCGGCCTGGGGGTCCCGGTGCTGGGCTACTACTCGCACGTCGACGTCGAGACCCGCGAAGTCGCCGAGGCGGCGGGAGTCGACCTCGTCGTTCCGCGCTCCCGCATGGCTCGCGAGCTGCCGCAGCTCGTCGAGCGCCTGCTGGGGGAGTGAGATGGATATCCCCCACCGGAGGCCCTGCGGCTAAGTGACTATCCGAAAACCCCCGCGCACGCCTGGCGGCGGCGGACACACTTCGCGG
>JBBDYP010000053.1:0-26373 GCA_040900615.1 Solirubrobacterales bacterium
CCAGCTTCGCCTCCAACATCCACCGCGTGCAGCAGGTGATCGACGCCGCCGACGCCCTCGGGCGCCGGGTCGCGCTGCTCGGTCGCTCGATGGTCAAGAACGTCGGCATCGGCCGCGACCTCGGCCACATCAAGGTGCCGAAGGGGATGCTGGTCGAGCCCAAGGCGATCGGCCAGGTGCCCGACCGCGAGCTGGTGATCGTCACCACCGGCTCCCAGGGCGAGCCGCTGGCGGCGCTGCGGCGCATGGCCCATCGCGAGCACCGCCAGGTCCAGCTGCACGCCGGCGACACGATCGTCTTCTCGGCGACCCCGATCCCCGGCAACGAGCGGGCGATCAACGACACGATCGACCGCCTCTTCCAGATCGGCTGCGATGTCGTCACCGCCCGCGACGCCCCGATCCACACCTCCGGCCACGGGCACCGCGAAGAGCTGAAGCTGATGCTGAACCTGACCCGGCCGCGCTACGTGCTGCCGGTCCACGGCGACCACAAGCGGATCCGCCTGCACGCGGAGATGGCCGAAGCGCTCGGCGTCCCCTCGGAGAACGTCTTTCGCGGCGACAACGGGCTGCCGCTGGAGATCGACGCCGACGGCGCTCGCTTCGGCGAGCGCGAGCGCTCGGGCATGTTCTTCGTCGACGGGATCGAGCTGGGCGATCCCACCGAGAGCGCGATGCGCGACCGGCGGGCGCTCTCCACCGACGGGATCATGTTCGTCGTCGCGACCGTCTCCGCCGACGAGGGCGAGACCGTGGCCGAGCATGAGATCGTCCTGCGCGGCGTCCCGCTCGCCAGCGAGGAGGACGCCTTCGTCGCCGACGTCAGGGAGGCGATCGAGGCCTCGCTCGACCGCGCCGCCGACGACGACGTCCACGCGGTGGAGCTGATCGAGAAGATCCTCCACGACGACCTCGCCGAGTTCGTCTACAGGCGCCTGCGGCGCCGGCCGATGATCCTGCCCGTGGTCGTCGAGGTTTGAGCTGGTCCGGACGTTTGGGCCGTGGCGACGGCCGTTGTCGTCCCGACAGTTACGTAACGTAAGGTTGCGACCGAAACTTGCCGGCCGGCGACCGGTTGCGACCTCTAGAGACGGATGAGATCGATACGACAGATCGGATTCGCCGCGGCGCTCTTCGCGCTGGCCAGCGGGCTGATGCCCGCCAGCGGGCTGATGCCCGCCAGCGGGGCCGAGGCAGCGATCCCGCCGCCCTATGCCCAGGGCGAACCTCCCAGCTTCGTCGTCATCCAGACCGACGACCAGACGCTGGACGGCCTCTACGCGACGCACCGCTCCTACCCGGGCGCCCCGGCGACGCGGGCGATGCCGAGCACGCTCGACCTGATCGCCAAACGGGGCATGAGCTTCAATCGCTACTACGTGCCCTACCCGCTCTGCTGCCCCTCGCGGGTCAGCCTGCTGACCGGGCGCTACTCGCACAACAACAACGTCCGCGGCAACAACCCGCCCAACGGCGGCTATACCGGCTTCTCCTTCCGCGGCGCCGCGACGAACAACATCGCCACCTGGCTGCAGGGGGCCGGCTACCGGACCGTGCACGTCGGCAAGGTGATGAACGGCTACGGCCAGGAACCCTTCAGCAGCGGCCTGGAGGTGCCGCCGGGCTGGAGCTCCTGGTACGGGATCCTCAACGAGGACCAGACCCACTACTCCTACGGCTACACGCTCAACGCCAACGGGCAGCTGCTCGGCCCGTTGGGCGACTCGGGCAGCTGGGAGACGCGCGAATACGTGACCCGCGACGACCCCGGTTGCCCGCTGGCGCCGCTCAACGGCCTGCCCTGCCAGCACGTCACCGACAAGCTGACCGAGATCGCCGCCAACGAGATCCTCGCGACCCCGGCCGGGCAACCCTTCTACGTCCAGCTCGACTACACCGCTCCACACGGCGACTTCCGCCGCCCGGCCGGCCCCGAGCCGGCGCCGCGTCACTACGACTGGTTCAGGGGCGCCCGCCTGCCGCACGGGGTGGGGGAAGGACTGAAGGAGGGCAACGTCTCCGACAAGCCCCACTTCATTCGCACCGCCGCCTTCCTGACGCCGACCGAGAAGCGGACCTACCGCGTCTACTGGCAGAAGCAGCTGGAGTCGCTTCGCTCGGTGGACGACGGCGTCAGGCGGGTGATCGAGACGCTCGGCTACCTCGGGAGGCTGCGCAACACCTACGTGATCTTCGTCTCCGACAACGGCTTCTTCTTCGGCGAGCACCGACTGCTGGGCGGCAAGTTCCTCGCCTACGAGCCGGCGACTCACATGCCCTTCCTGATCCGCGGGCCGGGGATCAGGCCGGGGACCGCGACCGGCGAGCTGGCGGCCAACATCGACGTCGCGCCCACCCTGCTCGACCTGGCGAACGTGGAACCGACCAAGAGCATCGATGGCCGCTCGCTGGTCCCCCTCCTCGAAGACCCCGAGCTGCGCACGCGGCGGCCGATCCTCTTCGAGTCCTTCGTGGAGAGCAGCGACATCGAAGCCAACGGAGCCCTTCGCTCACGCGCCGCCGGCGAGGAAGCCTCGGCCTCGCTGCTGGCGCCGCCGAAGGACTACGCCGGGATCCGACTCGGCCCCTACAAGTACATCGCCTGGCCGAGCGGCGAGAAGGAGATGTACAACATCAACCGGGACCCCCACGAGCTGACCTCGATCCACAAGGTCCCCAACTTCTTCCCGATCCGCAACTTCCTGCACCGCCAGATGAAGCGGCTGATCGACTGCGTCGGACGCGAGTGCCAGGAGGTAGCGCCCCCCTTCCCGCTCACCCGCAAGGAGGCCCAGCGCCTGCGCGCGCAGAAACGCAAGGAACAGCGCGAAAAAGAGAAGGAACGGGAAGAGAAACGCAAAGACCGCAACAGGCCGCTGCGCGGCTGAGTCCCAGCTTCGATGTCGACCCTCGAGGCGATCGTCCTCGGCCTCGTGTAGGCCTGACCGAGCGGGTTCCGCCCCTAATCGACATAAGAGGGGGTTATCGGGCGTTGGCCTGCTGCTCGGCCTGCGATGGCTCGTGAAATTTTCAGTCTCGTTTCATTCCCTCTGGCATTCCCCCGCGGCGACCGCGATTCCCACGTTGACTCGGGAGTAGAGCTCGAGCTTGCCGTCTTGGTAGGAGCCGTTGGCCTGGGGAAACTGGCGCAGGGCCAGGGCGCAGGCCTTGACGACCATGTCGTTGAAGGTCGGCACCGCCTCGCCCTCGGCGGCGCGGGCCTTCAACCTCTGGCGCGTTTCGGCGGCTGTGCTCATGTCGATCTCGGCCTGCAGGTAGAAGTGCGGGGCGGTCGCCTTCGACTCGGACATCCGCCTCGAGACGACCTGCTGGAGCTTGGAAAGCGCCGAGGAGATATCTGGGGTCCCGGGGGCGAACTACGAGCTTGTCTCCTCGCGGCTAACCGAACATCGCACCCCGTCCGGTCACGGCCAGCAGTTCCTCTACGCGCACCTGCGCGACCTGGCTTCGACATAGCGCGCGTGGATGCTCAGAGTGGTGACTCTGGCATCGTTGAGTTCGAGTACGACGCTGGCTACAGCTAAGGTCGGAGGACTTCTTCTTCAGCTTCCCGACGCTCTCCAACGGGACGATCAGGTACTCCCATCTCTGCATCTGGTGAGCCCGGCACCTGCGGGTGCCCTCGTCAAATCTTGCCCCCGCAGAGGTGACTGCGGAAGGAGGTCGCCGGCCGCTCGTCGAGCCATTCCCAGAAGCGGGAGCCCGAGGTGGCGGGAGAGCGCGGGAGTTGGGCCGGCTCCGCCGTCGCCGATCTACGTCTCTGTGGAGTCGCCCGCGTCTTTGCCGGTGAGCACGGCGCGGCGCTGGCGGTACTCGTCGGGCGAGATCTCGCCGCTCGCCAGGCGGTGATCGAGAACCTCGATCGCGCTGCGACCTTGGCCGCTGGCGTGCCCGCCGGCCAGGGACCGCACCAGCCAGACGACGCCGAAGATCACGAGGCTCCAGAAGGCGACCATCAGGACCGTCATCAGGATCCACCAGCCGGCGCCCCAGTTGTCCATGTGGTTGCCCCAGCCCATGTCGCCGAGGACGAAATTCGCTGCGGTCATCTTCAGCTCCCACCGAGGAGACGTCGGCGCTCCTCGTACTCCTCGTTGGTCAATTCGCCAGCCGCGTAGCGCTGCTTCAGCGTGTCGAGCGGGCCGTGGGGGCGGCGCCGGGAGAACCAGAGCACCGCGACTGCCACCGCGCCGATCAGGACCGCCATCATCCCGATCATCGCGGCCGCGGAAGGGCCGTCGAAGTCATCGTCGTCGGCGCTGGATTCGCTCCAGTAGCCACCCATCATCGAGCCGGAGGGGCCGTAGCGCCCACCCTGCGCGAGGCCACCCATCATCCCGCCGCCCATCATTCCGATCGCGTTGAAGGCGCCCATCATGCGGCCGAAGTCGGGGGGCAGCTGACCGCCGCCGCAGCCCGTGAAGCGACGACCCATCGCCTCGTGGATCTGTGGCTCGCTCTCGGAGCCCATCATCCGCGACATCGCTTCGTCCATCGCTTCGTGGCTGTTGGTGGAGCCGAGCATTCGGCCCATCACGTACTCGCCGACGCGCTCGAAGTCGTCGTCGCTGGCGTCGTTGCACTGCAGCTTCCCGCTTTCGAATTCGCTCAGGATCTGGGAGCCCTCCCGTTCCTCCTGGGCGGTCGAGGCGGCGGCGACGCCGGGGATCAGGGCGAGAAGGCCGGCGGTCACCAGAGCGACCAACCAGGTTCGCGCCACCAGGCTGCGGCTATTCATGGTGTTCCTCGTGTTCGGTCGGCGATGGCGCGGGCGATCCGGGCGCTGCCTTCGTCGCGGCGCTTCCACCCTCGTTATTGATCTTCGGGCCGATCACGAACGTGGAGAGGGAGAAGACACCGACGAACACGGCGATCGCGATCGCCGGCGCTCGCCAGGTGCCGAAGCGGCGGTACATCCGGCGCAGGAAAGGAATCGAGACGATCAGGCCGAGGGCGCCGAAGAGAAGCGAGCCGCCGAGGCCGGCGAACAGCGCGGCTCCCGCCAGCGGTCCGGCGTGATGAAGCACGTGGGGGAGTAGGCCGATGAAGGCGGCCCAGGCAGCCGAGAGAGTCAGGGCCAACCGGCGGGATACGGACCCACGCGGCCCCGAAGTTACTTCGGCGGGTATCGCCGACGCCCCCATCACCGACGGAGTGTAGGAGTGGGAACCTGGCCCTGCAACCTCATTCATCACGCCTCCCTCCTCGAACCGTCCGTCGTGCCTCTGCTGATTCCGCTCGGTGAGGACGCTATTGCTGCTTCTCCTACGCCGCGTCGGGGAAGGCCACTGACTCCGCTGTGGCCAACTGCGGAGCGACGTGCCGTCGCGCTCGAGCCGCCCCAACCCGGGGACCGTGCCGGGGACTTGGCCGGGGGCTATTCGCCCATGCCCTTGCCGCCCGTTTCGCCGCCGCCCGAGCCGTGCATGGTTTCGCCGTTCGGCATCTGATGTTCACCGCTCGGCATCGTGCTGCCGTTCATGCTTTCCCCTTCCATCGTTTCGCCGTTCGGCATGGTGTGGACGCCGCCGCCGCCGCCGCCGCCTCCGAGCGAGCCGGCGATTGCCGCGGCACCGCCGCCGATCGCCAGCACGGCGACGATCAGGATGATCAGTCCGCGCTTCGTCATCTCGTGTTGCTCCTTCCGTTTGGTTACTCGTGTGATCGGGCAGTCCGGTCAGGTTCAGGTCGCTTCGATGACCTCCAGCAGTCCGCCCGGCGACTCGCCGTCGTTGGTCATGTGATGGCCGATGTGGCAGTGCAAGATCCACTTGCCCGGCGGCAACTCGAAGGCGATGTCAGCGCGTTCGCCGCTGGCGAGGGTGATCGTGTCGCGCAGGCCGCTGTTCGGAACCGGGTGGCCGTCCTGGGCAACCACCCGGAAGGCGGTGCCGTGCAGGTGCATCGGGTGGGAGAACTGGCCCGCGTTGACCAGGCGAAGCAGAACCGGCTCGCCGGCCTCGACGTGGATCGTTTCGGTGGCCGGGTAGCTCTTGCCGTTGATCGTGAAGAAGTTGGGCAGCATGCCTTCCATCTCCATCACCCCGCGGGTACGGCCGGAGGCGGCGTCTGCACTCCACTCCGAGAGGACGAGGGTGCGTTCGGTCGCGTAGCTGGCTTCGGGCTCGGGCGGTTCGATGATCAGCGCGCCGTAGAGCCCAGCGGGCATCTGGCGGTCCTCGTCGACGTGGGAGTGGTAGAGGAAGGTGCCGCCGCCGTTCGGCTCGCCGGCTGGCCGGGCGGTGAATTCGTAGGTGTAGCTCGCGCTCGGCGCGATCGCCTTCTGGGTCACCCCGGGAACGCCGTCCTGGGAGTTGGGGACGCCGACCCCGTGCCAGTGGACCGTGGTTTCGGCCGGCAGGTCGTTGGTGAAGCGGATGCGGACCCGCTGTCCGTTCTTCACCCGGATGGTCGGGCCGGGAACGATCCCGTTGTAGGCGTAGGCGGAGAGCTTCTGGCCGGGCATGATGCTCCACCAGACCGGACGCGCGTCGAGCTTGAATTCGAGCGCTCCGTCGCGCTGAACGCCCTTGAGTTCGGTTCCGCCCGTCTCGCTTGCGGCTTCCGTGATCCCGTCGATGGGCAGTGGAGCCATGTGAGCCATGCCCTCGCCGCCCATGCTCATCGCCGAGCTGGCCGAGGATTCGCTGTCGCTGTCGTCGCCGGAGCGGCCGAGCGCGACGACCGCGAAGGCCAGCGCCACCACGGCGACGATCACGGCTCCCGCCGCAAGCCAGGGCAGCACGTCGAGCTTCTCCGGGTTCCTCTCCGCCATCCACGCTCCTCTCGAGTCAGGTCGAGGAGGAGGCTGGCAACGAGATGTGAAGGTCCGGTGTAGGGGCCGCTTCGCCTGCATCCGCTCGCTGGGCCTACGCTCTGTCGGACGCAAAGGGACCCGAGGCAGGCTCCGGAAGGCGGTTGGAAGGTGCTGCAGGTCGTCGACGTCGGCAAGCTGAAGCTGCGGGCCTACCGCGGGGTTGCCCCGGCGGGCACCATCGATGAGGTCGAACGCTGTGGCGACGATGACTTCTTCGCGGCGACCAAGGCGATGCACAACGCGCTGCAGGGGGCTGAGCGGGGGCTGACCGAGCTCGAGCGCGACGCCTACCTGGCCAGCGCACGGCGAAACGCCGAGCTGCTGGGCTTTCCTGCGCGAGTTCCTGGGCAGCTACGACGCGGCGATCTTCACGATGCAGGAGTTCGTCCCCCCTGACTTCCCGCTGGAGCGGGTCGAGGTGATCCCGCCCGCGATAGATCCGCTCAGCCCCAAGAACATGCCCCTGCCCGAGGCGGTCTCCCGGCAGATGCTCAGCTGGCTGGACGATCCCGAGGGTTGGGAGATCTACCGCCTGATCGCAACCGAGGCCGAATCGGACCCTGGGATCCACGTCTTCACCAACCTGACCGGAGTTGGCAACGTCGAGGTCAATGCCTTCCAGCGTCTCTCCGACGTGGTCGTGCAGAAATCGACTCGGGAGGGATTCGGCCTCGTCGTCTCCGAGGCTCTATGGAAGGGCACGCCGGTCGTCGCCGGGTGGGCCGGCGGCATCCCGCTTCAGATGGCAGACGGCGCCGGCGGTGTGCTGGTCGACGATGTCGAGGGCTGCGCGGCGGCGCTGGTCGATCTGCTCGGTTCGCCCGAGCGCTCCCGAGCGCTTGGCGACGCCGGTCGCGAGCGCGTGCGCGAGCACTTCCTCCTGCCGCGGCTCCTGCTCAACGAGCTCACCTTGATGCTCGACCTGGCGCGTGAGCGGCCGATATCGGCGACCCCGCTGGCTGCGGGGGCCCACCGCGACCCCGTCTGCGGCATGGCCGTCGAGTCAGTGCCCCAGGACCTGCGTATGAGTGTGGAGGGCCGGGAGTACCGCTTCTGCTCGGGGGCGTGCCTGGCTCGCTTCCGAGCGGACCCCCGCCGCTACCTGCGCTCCCGATTCGACGTGTAAGGAGCTTCATGACTTCTTCACAACTGCGCCTACAGTGAACCGGTGAGCGACGGCGTCAACAAGAAGGTCGTCGTGATCGACGACGAGCCCTCTGTCCAGGATGTCGTTCGCGGCTACCTCGAGCGCGACGGCTACCTGGTCTATGTCGCCGGCAACGGCGCGGAGGGGCTGGCGCTCGCCGAGCGGACGAAGCCCGGCCTGATCGTCCTCGACCTGATGCTTCCCGATATCTCAGGGGAGGAGATCTGCCGCGAGATCCGCAGCCGCTCCGACGTGCCGATCCTGATGCTGACGGCGAAGTCAGGCGAGGAGGAGCGGGTGGGCGGGCTGACCCTGGGCGCCGACGACTACCTGACCAAGCCCTTCAGCCCGCGCGAGCTGGTGGCGCGGGTGCGGGCGATCCTGCGCCGCACTGGAGGGGCGGAGATGCCGCTGGTGGAGAAGCTCTCCTTCGACGGCGGCGGGCTGGTTGTCGACACCGTCGAGCATGAGGTCCTGGTCGACGGCGTTGCGGTGGACCTCACTCCCAACGAGTACAAGCTGATCGTCACGCTCGCCCGCTATCCGGGTCGGGTCTACTCGCGCTTCGAGCTGATCAACCACGTGCAGGGGTATGACTTCGAGGGCTATGAGCGAACGATCGACGTCCACGTCAAGAACCTGCGTCGAAAGATCGAGGCGGATCCGCGCAAACCCCGCTACGTCGAAACCGTCTTCGGCGCCGGCTACCGGCTAGCCAAACGCTGATGGCGCGCTGGGGCCTTCGCCTGCGTCTGTCGATCGCCTTCGTCGCGATCGCCGCGCTCGCGGTCGGCCTCGCCACCCTGCTCTCCGCCAAGGGCCTCGAACCGCGCCTCACCGACGCCGCCAAGGAGCGGATCGCCCGTTCGGCCGACCGGCTCGCAGCCGAAGCGGCGGCGCTCTACCGCGGCGAAGGCCATTGGACGGAATCGGGGGTCAGCGAGCTCGAGCACGTCGGTCTCACCACCGGCTTGCGCCTCGTCATCGCGCGCCCCGACGGTCGTGTCGTTCCCACTGCCGACTCGGAGAGGATGCGCGGCGATGCCCTGCACGGCGCCGGGGCGACCAGCAGAGCGATCGTCGTCGAGGGCAGCGAGGTCGGCGCCATGCACGCGGCGCCCGTGGGCGGCAGCCTGCTCAGTCCCGCCGACGTCAACCTGCGCGACTCGCTCGATCGCCTGCACATGATCGCCGGCGCGATCGCCGTGGCGATTGCGCTCGTCGCGGCGCTGCTCTTGGCCCAGACGATGACCGCCCCGCTGCGCCGGATTCGCAACGCCGCCCAGCGCATGGAGCGGGGCGACCTCGACGCCGAGATCGAGCCTGGCGGAGACGCTGAGGTGCGCGCCGTCGGCCACGCTCTCAACCGCCTCGCGGAGACCCTCAAGCACGAGGACCGGGTCCGCCGCGAGAGCGTGGCCGACCTCGCACACGAGCTGCGCACTCCGGTGAGCGGCCTGCTCTCGCGAATCGAGGCGGCCCAGGACGGCGTCTTCGCCGACCAGGGCGAGAACCTCGCCGCGATGCACGCCGAGGCGCTGCGCCTGCGGCGGCTGCTCGACGACCTCGATCGACTCGCAGCGGCCGAGCAACCGGGGCTGCTGCTCGAAAAGCGCCCGCTCGATCTGGCGGCGGTTTCCGCCGCTGAGGCCCGCCGGATGCAGACAGCCTTCGAAGAGAAGGGCGTGGCCCTGGACCGCGATCTCTCGCCATGCCCGTTCCACGGCGATCCCGATCGCATTGCCCAGATCGTCGCCAACCTGCTCTCGAACGCGCTTCGCTACACCGAGCCGGGGGGTCGCGTCGTGCTGCGAGTGGCCGCCGCGGAGGGTGGCGCAATCGTCGAAGTGGCCGACACCGGGATCGGCATCGAGGCCGAGGACCTCAAGCACATCTTCAAGCGCTTTTGGCGGGCCGACAAGTCGCGTTCGCGGGCCACCGGGGGGACGGGGATCGGATTGGCGATCGTCCACGAGCTGGTTGTCGCCCACGAGGGGCGTATCGACGTCGAGAGCGAGCCCGGGCGCGGCTCGCTCTTCAGGGTCAGCTTCCCAGCGGCCGCCCGGCGGGACCTTCACGAGAACGGCAAACGGACTTCACGGGACCTTCAAACCAGCACTCGATCCTGAGCCCGTAGACAACGCGGCAAAGGAGCTGGCGATGAGCCGTCCCCACTACAGCGAGGGTCATGTTTGGGTGAAAGTCAAGGGGGCGTTCATCCCCGATGTGATCGAGGCCCGCTCAGGTGAGCGACTGCGGCTCGTGTTTCGTCGCGAGGAGACCGCGCCCTGCTCGGAGCGGGTGCTGATAGCGAGCCTCGGCAAGAGCGTGATGCTGCCGCCCTTCGAGGACGTGGCCGTGGACCTCGGTCCGCTACCGGCGGGAGAGCACGAGTTCGGCTGCGAGCTCGACGTTCTTCACGGGCGCATCCTCGTGCGCGAGGCGGGGATGGGGGCGGGGGAAAAACCCCGGGCGAAGGGGTGGTTTGCACGGATGGCGAGACGCTCGAGGTACTCCTACGCTGTGTCGGAAAGGAGGTTCGGGCAGATGAAACGGCCAACGATCAACATCACCCCCGCCGAGCGGGTCGGTCGCACCCTCGTCGGCCTTGTCGGTGCGATTGGCGGCGCCATCCTGCTTGCGTCCGCCCCCAGCGCACTCGCAGCCGTACTCGAGGTGCTGCTGGTCCTCGCCGGCCTTGATCTCCTCGTCACCGGCGCGCTCGGACACTGCCCGCTGTATCGCAAGCTGGGCTACACGCCCGCGTCTCTGAAGGGAGGCCGACATGAGCATCCTCGACCCTCGTAGGACCGACCCGGACAGAACCGAGCGGCTCGACGAGGACCGCGCGGATGGGGCCCCTCCGCAGGCTAAGCGCGGGCACGGCGGCCACGGTCACTGGATGATGATCGCCTGCTGCATCCCGATGCTGGTGATCGCGATCGCACTCGTCGCAACGGGCGTGGTCGGTGCCGGCTTCATCGTCGTCGCGCTGATGTGCACGGCGATGATGGCGCTGATGATGATGGGGATGTCGCGCGGGGCAGGCAGTTGACGCCCGACGCCGCCAGCGCCCCCGCCGCCGAGTCCGCTCCAGCCGAGGGAGGCGAGCCACCGGGGCCGGTCATTCTCAGCGCCAGTGGCGTCGATAAGAGCTTTCACCACGGCATCTGGCCGCGACGGCGGAGGATCGATGTCCTCAGGGGCGCGAGCCTCGAGGTCCGCGGCGGCGAGCTGGTCGGCCTGGTCGGCGAGAACGGCTCCGGCAAGAGCACGCTGATGCAGATCGTCGTCGGCCTGCTGAAGCGCGACGCCGGAGAGGTGCATCGACCAAAGCGCCTCGGCTACTGCCCGCAGGTGCCGATGCTGTGGGAGAAGCTGACGGTCGACGAGCACTTCCAGCTCTTCGCCCTCGCCTACGGACTGGACGAGGAGCAGCGCGAGCGCTCGGTCGGGGGGCTGCTGGAGGAGCTGCAGTTCGGCAAGTACCGCTCCTACCGGATCGAGGAGCTCTCCGGCGGCACCCGCCAGAAGCTGAACCTCGCCATCTCGCTGATGCACGAGCCCGAACTGCTGCTGCTCGACGAGCCCTACTCGGGCTTCGATTGGGAGACCTACCTGCGCTTTTGGGAGATGTCGCAGCGCCGCCGCGACGCCGGGATGGGGATCCTGATCGTCTCGCACCTGCTGGCCGAGCGCGAGCGCCTCGACCGGATGTACGAACTGTGCGAGGGGCAGGTCTGCAATTGCTGAGCGCGGCGCTGGCACCGAGCCTCGACTTCACCCGCGAGCACCTGCGCGCGCCGTTGACGCTGGTCCTGCTGGTCGCGATCCCGGTCTTCTTCGTCCTCATCTTCGCCAGCGTCCTCGGCGACTTCGCGAAGGCACTCGGTGGCACCCTCGCCGCACAGTCGGCGACCGCGATCAGCGCCGGCTGGGCGGCGGCATTCCTCTCCGGCACCCTCGCCCTCTTCCAGGTCTCCTCCTCGCGCGGGGCGGACCGTCGCCTCTCGGCCGCCGGTCTCGGCCCCTGGCGGGTCGCCAGCGCACGCATCGCCGCGGCGCTGGCAATCGGGCTGACGGTCAGCGCCTTCGCCTTCGTGACGCTGTGGTTGCGCAGCGGCATCGGCCACCCGCTGCACGCCGCGGTGGCGATCGCCAGCTTCGCGGTCATCTACATCGGCCTCGGCGCCCTGATCGGGGCCTTGGTCAAGGGTGCCCTGGAGGGCTCGCTGCTGGTCGTCCTGCTGTTCTCGCTCGATGCCTTCTCGAGCCCCGAGATGACCTCCAGCAGCTCCTTCGCCTGGACGCCGACGCGGTCGGCGGCCAACCTGCTGATCGACGCCGGCGGCGGGCAGGGCTCGCCGAGCGCCGACTGGCTCGGCATGGCTGTGGTCGCCGTCGCCTCGGTCGCGGTCGCGATGGCGGCCTTCTGGCTCGCCGCCCGGACGAGGTCCTAGCGATGCTGGCTCGGGCGCGCGGCGCGACGGTGATGGCCTTCCGCGACCAGCGGCGCCGGCCCCTGGTACTGGTCGTCTTGGTGCTGCTGCCCGCCTACGTGATCACCAAAAGCATCGCCGAGACCCTCTCGACCCCGAAACAGGTCGGCCTGCCGGGGGGAGTGGTGGTGACGACGACGATGAGGGAACTGCACGGCGCCGGCATGGGCGGCATGGTGATCGGCTTCGCCGCCGCGCTGCTCGGAGTCTTCGTCATGCAGTCAGCCCTGCAGGGCGACCGCCGCCTCGTCGTCGCCGGCTACCGCTCGGGGGAGACCGTGATCGCCCGGCTCGGCGTCCTCGCTGCCGCGACCGCGATCGTCGTCGCCGTCTCGGCGGTCGTCACCGCGCTCAACTTCACGCCCGACTCGTGGGGGCCGCTGCTCTCCGCGCTCGTCCTCTTGGGGCTGATCTACGCCGGGATTGGCGCCCTCGCCGGTGCTCTCCTCGACAAGCTCGCCGCCACCTACCTGATGCTCTTCCTCGTCATTACCGACCTCGGCGTCGTGCAGAGCCCGATGTTCCGCGAGACGCCCGGACCCGGGGCGGTCCTCTTGCCGGGCTACGGCCCATCGCGGGTGACGTACGACGGTGCCTTCTCGACGAGCTTTCACGCCGGCGCCGAGCTGCTGCTCAGCATCGGCTGGCTGGCAGCGGTGGGGGCGGCCGTCTACTTCGCGCTCCGCCGCGCGGTGGGATCCAGCGAGGCCTGAGAAGGTCCACCACCCGCTCTTCGCCCGCCTCTACATGCGGATGACCTCGGGCCGCGAGCCTTCCGGCCGAGGACGAGTCCTTCGACGCCGGGATCGCCTCGCGCGGTTCTCCTAGCCGGGGTCAGCTGCAGTCGGGGGCTGGCTCGCCTGGACCGCCGGTAGCCGCGCCCGCCGCAGCAGCAGCGCGTTGACGGCGACGATGAAGCTCGACCCCGACATCGAGAGGGCGGCGATCTCCGGGCGGAGCTCGAGCCCCAGCGAGGGCTGGAAGAGGCCGGCGGCGATCGGTAGCGCGATTGAGTTGTAGCCGACCGCCCAGCCGAGGTTCTGGTGCATTTTCCGCAGCGTCGCGCGGCCGATTGCGAGCGCGGTCGCCACGTCCAGGGGATCGGAGCGCATCAGGACGACGTCGGCGGTCTCGATCGCCACATCGGTGCCGGCGCCGATCGCGATGCCAAGGTCGGCCTGGGCGAGTGCCGGCGCGTCGTTGACGCCGTCGCCGACCATCGCCACCTTGCGACCTGCAGACTGAAGCTCGGCGACCTTCGTGGCCTTGTCGCCGGGCAGCACCTCGGCGATCACGGTATCGATCCCGAGGCCATCGGCGATCCGCTTCGCCGTCGCCTCGTTGTCGCCGGTCAGCATCACCACCTCGGCCCCGGCCTCGTGCAGCGCCGCGACCGCCGCTTGCGAGGTCTCCCGCGGCGCGTCGGCGATCCCGATCACCGCCGCCGCGTGACCGTCGATCGCGGCGAGGACCGCCGTGCGCCCGCCGGCGGCCAGCTCCTCGCGGCGGGCGGCGAGCGCCCCCAGATCGATTCCGCGCTGCTCCATCAGTCGCCGGTTGCCAACCGCGACGACACACCCGTCGACACTGGCGACGGCGCCGTGGCCGGGGATGTTCTCGAACTCGCCGGCGTCGATCCGCGCGACTCCGTCGGCTTCGGCCCGGCGGACGATCGCCGCCGCCAGTGGGTGCTCGGAGGACCGCTCGACGGCGGCGACGAGGCTGAACAGCTGCGCCTCATCGATGCCGTCGATGATCACGTCGGTGACCTCGGGCTCGCCCTTGGTCAGGGTGCCGGTCTTGTCCATCACCACGGCGTCGATTCGGGCCGAGGTCTCCAGGGCGAGCGCGTTCTTGAACAGGATGCCGCGTTTGGCGCCGAGGCCCGAGCCGACCATGATCGCCGTCGGCGTCGCCAGCCCGAGCGCGTCGGGGCAGGTGATGACGACGACGGTGATCGCGAAGAGGATGGCCGTGGAGGTCGGCTCGGAGCTGAAGATCGCCCAGGCGGCGAAGGTCGCGGCACCGCCGATCAGGGCGACGAAGACGAGCCAGAAGGCGGCGCGGTCGGCGAGCTTCTGCCCTGGCGCCTTCGAGTTCTGCGCCTCCTGCACGAGCTTGACGATCTGGGCGAGGGCGGTGTCGGCGCCGATCTTGGTCGCCCGCACCCGCAGCGTGCCGTTGGCGTTGATCGTCGCCCCGATCACCTCGGAGCCCGGCTGCTTGTGGACCGGCAGGCTCTCGCCGGTGACCATCGACTCGTCGACCTCGCTCTCGCCCTCCTCGACGATGCCGTCGACGGCGATCTTGGAGCCCGGCCGAACCAGCAGCAGGTCATCCACCGCGACGTCCTCGGTCGGGATCTCGACCGGCTCCCCGTCGCGGATCACAAGCGCCCTCGACGGCGCCAGATCGAGCAGGGTGCGGATCGCGTCGTTGGCGCCGCCGCGGGCGCGCATCTCGAACCAATGGCCGAGCAGGACGAAGGCGGCGAGGACGCTTGCCGCCTCGTAGAAGACCTCGCCGCCGCCGGTGAGGGTGATTGCCACCGAGTAGAGCCAGCCGGCTCCGACCGCCACCGCCACCAGCACCATCATGTCCAGCGTGCGGGCGCGCAATGCCCGCACGGCGCCGGTGAAGAAGATCGAGCAGGAGTAGAAGATCACCGGCAGGCTGAGGATCAGCGTGAAGACGTCCTCGCGCAGGCCGAATGGCGGGGCGACGTGGAAGTCGAAGACTTCCGATCCGATCTTCGACCAGAGCAGGATCGGGACCGAGAAGACGGCGGCAACCAGGAAGCGATTGCGCATGTCGGCGACCATCGACGCCATCGACATCTCCGCGTGACCGCCGTGTCCCATGACCTCATCGGGCGCCCGTTTCATCTCCGCCTCTGCCGCCGGCGGCGCATGGAAGCGCTCCGGGGGCGCCACGCCGGCAGGGCGGGAGGGTCCGGGCTCCATCAGCGGATCGCAGACGTGCTCGGGCACCGATTGCCCGGCGCAGTGGTACCCGCAGTCGATGACCCAGTGACGCAGCTCCTCGACCGAGGTCTCAGCCGGGTCATAGATGACGGTGGCGGTCTGGGCGACCGGGTTGGCCTCGACCGATCTGACCCCCGGGCGGCGACCGAGGATGGCCTCGACGACGTTCTTTTCTGAGGCCCGCAGCATCCCGCTTGCCTCGAGGACTGCGGTGGCGACACCGTCCTCTGCTGGCGGAGGGCTCATCGGGGGGCGGCCTTGAAGGAAGTGCTCATCGCTGCCTTGCTATGCGCTACGACGCAGTGTAGGAACGCCGGGCCACATCAGCGGATCCGACGGCGGGCCCGGCGCCACGCTTCTGGGCCAGCCGATGCGGCTTTCCCAATCCCCGTCTATTCGATCCAAGACGGAGGCTAGGCGCACGACTGCCTCGTCGGGGTAGAGGGCGTCATCGACGAGGACGCGAGCCAGAAGTGGCTCTTCGGCGATGGGGGTGACGTCGTAGCGTTCTCCCACTGCCTCGATGATCCTCGCCCCAAGCTCGCTGTCGTCCAACCGCGCTACAAGCAGCTCACACCCCGTCGTGCTCTTCGCCGATGCCGGCCCCGCTGGCACGGGTTCTGTCGCGATCTCCGCCTTGCGTCGCCAGGGTCGAAGGGAGAAGGGGCCCCGCTTCATCAGACCCCGAGGAGAAGCAGGGTGGCCGAAGGCGTCGCGGTGCCTTCCATCGCCGGTCAGGTTAGACCCAATTCCTACATTCCGTCGGAGACCGTCCTATACTGCCCGCCAAAGCTATGCCGAGTCCTTGCTCCGACGGCAAGGAACGGGGGAACCAAAGGGCTGCCAGGCGGCCCGGGGGCGAATCGGACCGACGTCCGTAGCGCGATCTCTTTCAGCGCGAGCCCGTCAGCTAACCCCGTAGGCCGACGAAGGAGATCGAATTGCTTTCACGCAGGATGTTGGTGTGCGGGGTCGGTGCTCTGATCGCGCTGGCCATGTTGCTCAGCGCAGGCAATGCCGCGGCGGCATGTGGTCCCTACGGTGGTGTTACGTCGAGCCCCACGGGCTGCGAAGCCAGCGCGCCGGCCGGCACCAAGGCCAAGCTGGTCGAAGGTGTGGCGATCGCTCCAGCCAACGCCCCGGCTGGGGTCAAGAAGGTGATCGCCGCCGCCAACCGGATCCGCACCAAGCCCTACGTCTGGGGCGGTGGCCACGGCCGCTGGTGGGATAAGGGCTATGACTGCTCGGGTGCGGTCAGCTTCGCGCTGCGCGGGACTGGGCTGCTGCCGGTACCGCTGGACTCGACCGGGTTGATGAGCTGGGGCGAACCCAGCACGGGTAGCTGGATCTCCGTCTATGCCAATGCCGGTCACACCTACGCTGTCATTGCAGGCTTGCGCTGGGATACCGCCGGCTCGGCCCACGGGACCGGCCCCCGCTGGTACACCAGCACCAGCTCAGTCGTGGCGGGGAAGTTCGTCGTGCGCCATCCGCCCGGCTACTGAGCGGCTTTCGGTCCTAGCCGGGGCAGGTTTCGGTGTGGGCGGCGTTCGATTGCTGGATCGAGGCGACCCCGGCGCTGGCCAGCGCCGGGGTCATGGCGAAGGCAGCCAGGACCAGCGCCAAGAGCGCGGCGACGAGGGCTTGGCCGGCGCGCTCGGCAAGGGCGCTTGGCTCGGCGGGCGGGCGATCGAGCAGCAGGCGTAGACGGGCGGCGGTGCCGTAGCCGCCAAGTCCCGCTAGGGCGGGGGTTGGCGCCTGCCTGCCAGCGGCTGCCTTGCAGATGGCACTTGCCAGGGCGACGGGATCGCGGGTGCGATCGACCGCGTACTCGTCAGCGTCGCGCTCGAGGTTGAAGCGCAGCCGATCGAGTGCGTCCCGGCTGCCCGGGAGCGGACGGGCCAGCGCGAAGGCGAGGTTGCCGAGCAGGGTCAGGTAGGGGTGATGGCGAACGATGTGCCCGCGCTCGTGCTCGAGCCCCGCCGCCAGCTCCTGATCGTCGAGCTCGGCGAGCGCCCCGGTGGAGACGACGACCTTGGCGTCGCGGATCCCCGCCGCGGCCACCACCACCTCGGAGCCCCCGACGATCACGCTCTCGCCCGGACCCTCGCCCAGCGAGCTGCGCTTCAGCCAGCGGCGGACGGCGCGCGTGGTGCGCCACAGCGCGAAGATCGCCCAGATCAGCGATATGCCGAGGACGAGGCCCGGCAGGAGGGTCGCGGCGTCGCCGACCCGGTGCCCCGAGAAGCCGAGGTGGGTCGTGAAGAAGGGGATCACCGCGTGGAAGCACCAATGGGTGGCGAGGCGGAAGAGCGCGGTGGCCGGCAGATAGAGGATCGCCGTCAGGGCAATCAGCAGGACGAGGGAGGCGCGGAGCAGGAGCGCGGAGAGCCACAGTGCGGCGCCGGTGATCGGCTTCAGCCCCGCACCGGGCAGCAGGTAGGGGGCACCGACTCCCGCCAGCACCGCCGCTGCCACGACGAGCGTCATCGCCCTCGTCGGCCGTTGCGTTTCTTGGCGACCTCCCGGGCGAGTCCTTCGACCTCCTCGCGCTCGCCCTTTGCCATGTCGCCGACCAGCTGCGCCAAGGCCGCTCTACGGGCCGAGCCCGATGCCTTCGCCAGGGTCTGGCGCAGAGTCCGAGAGTAGTAGCCGGCCTCGCCGAACTTGGCGCTGTAGAGGATCGCCTTGCCTTTGCGCTTGCGACCCAGCAGGCCGCGCTCGGCCAGGCGGTTGAGGACGGTTTGGATCGTCGTATAGGCACTTCGATGACGGGCCGGGAGCTCGCTCCGAACCTGCTCGACGCTGCTGGGCGCGTCAAGGCGCCAAAGAGCCCGCATCACCTCCATCTGCAGATCGCCCTGCAGTTGCATGTCGGGCGCCTTGGCCATCGCCAGAGCCTAACGGCGGACAGCGGCGCCTCGGACGTCGACGTCGCAGCCGTCCGCAAGCTCCTTTGCAGGGACCGCCTCTCGACTGTGGTCTCGTCCCTCCACTTCCTACAGTCTGTAGGCCATCACTGCGCCGGCGCACTGGACGCGGGTCGCTGTCGGTGCTCTGGCGCCTGCGCGATGCGGAATCCAAGTCACAAGAGCACTGTTCTTCCCGCGCTTGCCGGGGCGCTCGTGGTCTGCGCGTGCGTCCTGATCGCCGCCGGTCCGGCGGCCGCTTCGCTTCAGGATCGGCTCGAAGGCTCCGAGGAGAAGCTCGAACGGGCCCAAGAGCACGAAGGCGTGCTGACCTCGACGCTGGCCCGGTACCACGAACAGATCGGCGAACTGGAGAGCGAGGTCGCGGCGCTGCGGTCTCACGAAGCGGCGGTGCGGGAAGAACTGATCGCCAAGCAGACAGAGCTCGATCGCGCCACCGCGGTGCTGCACCGCGCTCAGCGCCGTCTCGCGATCGTCCGCAGTCACCTGAAGCGCTCCCTGGGCGTGCTGCGCGATCGCCTGGTCGCGATATACGAGTCAGGGAGCCCGGACATGCTGAGCGTGCTGCTCTCCGCCGACGGCTACTCGGACTTCGCCACCCGCAGCGAATACATCGACCGCATCCAGCAGGCCGACGAAGGAGTGATCGAACGAGTGCGCCAACTTCGAGACGAAGCGAAGCGAACCGTGGCGCGCCTCGGAGAAGCCAAGCTCGAAATCGAAGCGGCCCGTGACACGATCGCCGCCCGCGAGGAAGCGCTTGCCGAAGCTCGCGACTCCGCCGAGGCGCGCCAGCGCCAGCTCATCTCGGTCAGAGCCGAGCGCCAGGAAGCACTGGCCCGCGTCGAACACAACGTCGACAAATTCGGCGCGCGGGTGCAGGCGATCCAGCAGGAGATAGCCGAACAGATCAACGAATCGTCCTCCTCGGCCCCGCTGCCGGCGGGTCCTTTCACCGGCAGTACCGGCTCGAGCGGCCTGATCTGGCCGGTGGAGGGCGTGATCACCTCCGGCTTCGGGCCGCGCTGGGGCAGCTTTCATCCTGGACTCGACATCGGTGCCGCCGAAGGAACGCCGATCTACGCCGCAGCATCAGGAACCGTCGTCCTCCTGCAGTCGGAGGCCGAAAGCGGTGGCTATGGCAACTTCACCTGCGTCGATCACGGCGGCGGGCTCTCGACCTGTTACGCGCATCAGACGTCGTTCGCCACCTCGATCGGTGCGAGCGTCAGCCAAGGGGAACTGATCGGCTACGTCGGCAACACCGGTTTCAGCACCGGGCCTCACTTGCACTTCGAGGTTCGCGTCAACGGCGAGCCCCAGGACCCGATGGGCTATCTATAGGTCGGTTTGGCCGAACACACCTTCATCTTCGCCGACATGTCGGGGTTCACTGCACTGACCGAGGCGCACGGGGACGAGGCGGCCGCGGACCTGGCCGCCGAGTTCTCGGCTGGGGCTGCTCCCCACCTGCACGACCACGGAGCCGAAGAGGTGAAGACGAAAGGCGGCCGCCGATCAGCCCGGCGGGGAAGCCCCAGAGGGCGACGTCGTAGACCGTCTCGCGGGAGCCACCCTGCGCCTCCCAGCGGCGCACCGTGATCAGCACGGCTGCCAAGAGCGCGAGCACGTACATCAGCCCGTAGGCGTGCACTTCGAAGGGCCCAACGGCGAGGCCGCTCGACGAGGGGCTCGGGATCGATGCGATCACGCTGCGGATTCTCCCTCAGGGCATGAATCACCGCGGCCTCGAGCTGGATGGATCATTCCCCTGAGCGGGGTCTCGCAGAGGCCGTTCCCGCTGCGCCCGGTCGGTCAGTGGACGTGACGGTGGTGGCCGCGCACCGTCCACCACGAGTCCCAGGTGATCTTGATGATCACGGCCGTGATCGCGAGGCCGATCAGCGGGTCCGCGATCGGTAGTCCAAGGGCGACGGCGGCGGCGCTGGCGACCACGGCAAGGCTGACGTAGGAGTCGGCGCGGGCGTGGTTGCCGTCGGCGATCAGCGCCGGGCTGTCGAGGTTCCTGCCGGCGCGGGTGCGGATGATCGCCGCGATCCAGTTGCCGCCGAACCCGATCAGGCCGGCGGCGGCGAGGACGAGAAGGTCGGTGGGGGTCTGCGGGTCGATCAGGCGCGAGACCGCCTCATAGCCCGCGACGCAGGCCGAGACGAAGATCGCGAGCACGACGAACAGGCCGGCCCCGCGCTCGGCCCGCTCTGAGCGGAGTGCGAAGGCGATGCCGAGCGGGATCGCCGTCGCCGCATCGCCGAAGTTGTGGATCACGTCGGCGAGCAGGGCGACGCTGCCGCTGGCGGCGAAGATCGCCACCTGGGCCAGGGCGGTCAGCCCGAGGACGGCCAGCGAGAGGCCCACCGCGCGAAGGCCCTTCCGCGAGCGTTTGATGCTCGGGTCGATCAGGCCGTGGGAGTGACCGTGGCCGTCGTGGTGATGATCGTGGCCGTGCGGCTCTGACTCGTGGCCGTGCGGGCCGGCGTGGGGATGCTCGTGGATCAGGCGATCGCCGTGTCGGTGACGATCGCCGCCCAAGGGCTCGTAGGAGAGGGCGGGTCCGCTCATGACTTCGGAAGCGTAAGCGACCATCCGAAAACCCCCGCGCACGCCTGGCGGCGGCGGACACACTTCGCGGGGCGGCGTCCTCGGTCGGCCAAATGGCGCTGCCATTAGGCCTCCCTGCGTCCTGGCCCCGCTCGGTCCGGCGCTCGCCAGCCGCACACGCGAGTTTTCGGATAGTCACTAAGCCCTTCCGGCCTCTTGGCCTCGAGGCCGTCATCCGAGAAGATACGTACATCCATGCGAACGTATGCCTTGTCTCCCACCATGTTCGCCTGCTCAAGGCCGCTGGCTTGGCTCGCTCAGAGCGCAACGGGAAGATGGTCATGTACGAGCTGACCGAGCGCGGCCGTGTCTTGCTGGCGGCGGTGGCGTCGCAGGAGATCGCCGCGTGAGCCCGGTTGAGCTTCCAACCGTTCCGGCCGCGCCCTCCGCCTCGTCGACGGCATCCCCGCCGACCGCCTCGATCTCGCGCGAGCGCTACGAGGAACTGGCCCGCCGGGTGCGGCTCCTCTCCTGGTTCTCGCTCGGCTGGATGACGGTCGAGGGCGCCGTGGCGATCACCGCCGGGGTCGTCGCTTCTTCGATCGCCCTCGTCGGTTTCGGGCTCGATTCGGTGGTCGAGGGCGTGGCGAGCGTGATCATCATCTGGCGCTTCACCGGCCACCGCGTCTTCTCCCACCGCGCCGAGCGGCGCGCCCAGAGGCTCGTCGCGGTGCAGTTCTTCCTTCTCGCCCCCTACGTCGCCTTCGAGTCGGTCAAGGCGCTGATCGGAGCGGAGCACCCGGACGTGAGCTGGGTCGGCATCGGGCTGGCCGCCGGCTCGGTGGTCTTCATGCCGATCCTCGGGATCGCCAAGGAACGGCTCGCCGATCAGCTCGGCTCGGCGGCGACGAAGGGCGAGGGCCGCCAGAACATGCTCTGCGCCTACCTGGCCGGCGCCCTGTTCGTCGGGCTGCTCGGCAACGCGCTCGTCGGCGCTTGGTGGCTCGATCCCGCCGTTGGACTCCTGATCGCCGCCGTCGCGGTCAGGGAGGGCTTGGACGCATGGCGTGGGGAGGGCTGCTGCGTCAGCTCGCCACTCGAAGGCGCCGGGTTCGCCGATGGGTGCTGCGAGTGAACCGTCGCTGTCTACTGCGAAGCTGATTTCGGTCCGTTACGGATGCGCCCCGCGGGGTTCCGGTCGCGGAGGCCGGCTCGGGCGTGAGCCCGACGCCCTGGAGCTGCTCGATCGCCGTCTCGCGGACGGCACGATCTCCCCCGAGGACTACCACGAGCGGCGAGCGATGCTCGAGAAGTCCCAATCGGCCGGGAAGGGCTCGCGCAGCTAACTGCCGCGCCGGACGAGAACCGGCGTGCCGTGGCGGGGAACGAGCGTTATGCCGCGCATGACCACGGGTTCGGGGTCGGGCCGCGTGGGTTCGAGGTCGACGCGCGAGATGACGGTGCGGATCACCTCGGCCATCTCGGCCTGGGCCAGCGCCGCGCCGATGCAGCGGCGGATGCCGCCGCCGAACGGCAGCCAGGAGTAGGACGTCGCCTCTTCCTCGATGAAGCGCTCCGGGCGGAACTCGTGCGGCTGCGGGTAGAGATCCTCGCGCAGGTGGACGACCGCGATCGCCGGGTAGACGCGGATGCCGGCCGGGAGGTCCCAGCCGCCGATCGTGCGCGGCTTGGTGAGGGTGCGCTCGGCGGCGTCGATCACCGGCCGCAGCCGCAGCGTCTCCGTGACCACGGCATCCAGGTAGGTGTCGTCGTCGCCGTCCAGCTCGTCGCGCAGCCGGGAGAGCACGCGGGGACTGCGCAGCAGGAGGTCGAAGGCGAAGGCGAGGGCGGTGGCGGTCGTCTCGTGGCCGGCCATCAGCATCGTCATCAGCTCGTCGCGCAGCTCGGCGTCGGTCATCGGCTGGCCGTCCTCGTCGCGGGCACGCAGCAGGAGCGAGAGAACGTCGGTGCGGTCCTCGAGGTCGGCCTCTGTTCGACGCCGGGCGATCTCCTCGTAGAGCAGCGCATCGGCAGCCTGCAGGCGTCGCCGGAACTGGCCCCACGGACTGAAGCGCCCGAGGTCGCGCCGCAGCGCGTTCGGCAGCACGAAGACGGTCTGCATGTCGAGCACGGAGACCAGGGCGCTGCGCAGCCGCTCGATGCGCTCGCGCTCGGTGACGCCGAAGACGGCGCGGACGATCACCTCGAAGGTCAGCGCCCGCATCCGATCGCGGATGACGAAGCGCTCGCCCTCCTTCCAGCTGCCGACCTCGGCCTCGGCGACCTCGCGGATCACCGTGCGGAAGTTCTGGATCGCCGACCCCTGGAAGGGCGGCAGCAGCAGCTTGCGCTGGCGCAGGTGCTCGCGCCCGTCGAGGATCAGGACCGACTTGTCGCCGAGGACGGGGGAGAGGGGCGCGTTGGCCTCCCCGGCGTGCAGGTCGGACTGGTCCCCGGTCAGCATCTCGCGGATCGCCTCGGGATCGGAGACGTAGACGCCGACGCCGAAGACGAGGAGGGGGACCGTGTAGACGTCGCCGTAGCGCTCGCGCCAGCCGACCAGGGACTCCAGCGGGTGCTGGACGAGGCGGGCCATGTTGACGGCGGCCGGTGCGCGCGGACCCGGTGGCAACGGCCCGTAGGCGCGGCGAGCTCTCATCAGTGATCTCCGACCGCGATCGAGCAGCCGAGAATCGCGGCGACGAACTCGCCCAGCACCTCGTCGGAGATCGCGCCGGGATCGGCGGCGCGCTCGAAGGCGAGCCCGTTCAGGGTGGCGCTGATCGCGGTCGCCAGCATCGGCGCGGGGAAGCGCAGCTCGAAGCCGAGCTGGGCGGCGAGGCGGTCGAGCGTTTCCGCCAGCGCGTCCTGAACGGCTTGGCGGCGCTTGGCGAACTCCTCCTGGATCCTCGCGCCGCGAACGCCGAACGACCAGAACTCGTAGAACAGGAGCGGCCAGTCGCGGTCGCGCTTCAGGAGCTCCTGAAACTGGCGGCCGGCTTCCGCTGCCGCATCGCCACCGGCCTCGACGCTGTCGGCGACGGCGCGTATCTCGGCGATCCGCTCCTCGATCTCGCGGTCGGCGAGCGCCAGGAACAGCTCCTCCTTGCCGGAGAAGTTCGAGTACACGGCGCCGGTGGAGAAGCCCGCCTCCGAGGCGATCTCCTCGACACTTGCCTCGTGGTAGCCGCGCCGCGCGAAGACCGTCGCCGCGGCGTCGAGCAGCAGCTCGCGGGTCTGCTCCTGGCGTTCGCGCCTGGTCAGAACTCTGGAAGTCATCTCAGATAGTCACCATTATCTGGATAATGTAGATTATCGGAGATGGCGCAGACGGCCGAGACGGTTCACCACCCACTGTTCGCTCGCCTCTACATGCGGACCGCCGCTAGTGACGAGGGCGAGTACCGTCGCGAGCTGCTCGCCGGGCTCACTGGCGAGGTGATCGAGGTCGGTGCCGGGCACGGCCTCAACTTCGCCTTCTATCCGGAGGCCGTGGAGCGGGTGCTTGCGGTCGAGCCGGAGCGGTTGCTGCGCGAAGCGGCGACCGAGGCGGCCGTAAAAGCGCCGGTCGAGGTCGACGTGGTCGACGGGGTTGCGGGCCAGCTGCCCGCCGCCGATGAGTCGTTCGACGCCGGAGTTGCTTCGCTCGTGCTCTGCTCGGTCTCCGACCAGCAGCGCGCCCTCGCGGAGCTTCGCCGGGTCATCCGGCCCGGCGGCGCATTGCATTTCTACGAGCACGTCGTCGCTCACCGGGCGGCCGGCAGGCGCCTGCAGCGCTTCGCCGACGCGACGTTCTGGCCGCGCGTCGCGGGAGGCTGTCACCTCAGCCGCGACACGGGCGCTGCGATCGAGCAGGCCGGCTTCGAGATCCAGACCAGCAGGCGCTTTGGCTTCTCCCCGGGGCCTCCGGTCCCCGCGATCCCGCACATCCTCGGCGTGGCGCGGCGCCCGTAAGGACACCCGGCCCCGCCGGGGTCAGCTCAGAACGTCAGCGTCCTCTCCGCCCACAGCGCCCAGTCGGTCAGCTCCTCCAGCGTCGAGCGGCGGGCGCCCTCGACCAGCTTCGCCTCCTCGAGGCCGCGTGCGTCCATGCAGGTTCCGCAGCAGGCCACCTCGCCGCGGCGAATCAGCGGCTTGAGCATGCGATCGAGGTGATAGTGGCCCTCGGGCAGCTGCTGGCCCGCGACGGCGCACATCACCGCATCGCCGAAGAGGAAGACGCGCAATTCGACCTCCTCGCGCTTGCTCAGCGCCGTGGCGAGGCGCAGGGCGTTGTAGGGGCGCTCGCTGCCGTAGGGCTGGTCGTTGACGATGACCAGGACGTTCATTGCCGAACCACATCATCGGCTCGGGCCGCGGGCATCGGGGGAAGACCGGCATCCGGTTGTGTGGAACCCGCAATCCCGCTACCCGGACGAGGACCCAGCACGGCCGGCATGTCGCGCAACACCCAGAGCCCCGAGGCGGCGGTCAGCCCGGCCACGAGCCCGATGGCGCCGCCGTAGCCGAGCGCGTCCGAGGCGACGCCGGCGATCAGCGCGCCGAGGGCGTAGCCCATGTCGCGCCAGAAGCGATAGACGCCGACCACCGGGGCGCGGGCGACGGGGGAGACCGCGTCAGACATCGCGGCGATCAGCGTCGGGTAGACGAGGGCGGTCCCGAGGCCCAGCAAGGTGGCGGCCCCGACGGCGAGGGCGAAGGCGCCGCCGCTGAGCGCCAGCAGCGCCAGCGCCGCCGCCTGGACCAGCATGCCGGCGACGATCAGCGGCTTGCGCCCGATCGTGTCCGACCAGTGGCCGGCGCCGATCTGGGCGACGCTCCAGACGCCCGGGTAGACGGCGGCGACGAGCCCGATCTGGGCGATCCCGGCGCCGTGGGCGGCGAGGAACAGCGGCACCAGTCCCCAGGCGAGGCCGTCGTTGAGGTTGTTGACGAGGCCGGCCTGCGAGCAGGAGCGCAGGGCCGGCGCCCGGTAGGTGGCCTGCGCGAACGCCTCGCGCAGCCGCGGCGGGGCGCCGTCGGCGTCGGGGTGGTGGCGCTCCTGCTCGAGGGCGACGTGAGCGCCGGTGTCGCGGACGAACAGCACCGAGATCAGGAACGCCGTCACCGCGATCGCGGCGCCGAGGACGATGACGACGTCGCGGGCGGCGAACTCGGTCGCGAGCCAGCCGCTCAGCCCGGCGGCGAGCGCGACGCCCCCGTAGCCGGCGGCCTCGTTCAGCCCCAGGGCCAGGCCGCGGCGCTTGGGGCCGACGAGGTCGATCTTCATCACGACGGTCATCGACCAGGCGAGGCCCTGGTTGACGCCGAGCAGGACGTTGGCGGCGACGATCCAGCCCCAGCTCGGCGCCACCGCGATCAGCAGCGGCACCGGCAGCGCCACCGCCCAGCCGGCGATCAGCAGCCGCCGCCG
>JBBDYP010000054.1:0-25532 GCA_040900615.1 Solirubrobacterales bacterium
CATTCGCCCGCAGGGCGACCGGATCCCCTCCACCGACGAGCTCCCGCCAGCTTCAGGATCCCCCCCAACGAGCCCCCGCCAGCTCCAAGCACAAGGGCTCAAACGACTGAAGGGTTTTGGTGCCTATAGGCCCCACGAAGCTTCGAGCCCACAGCCGCTCCGCTGCTCTGGGGGACGGGTGCTTCAGCGGCTATCCAGGCGCTGGTGTCTGGGCGTCCCTCGGCCGTGGCTTCGGGCGAGGGGAGCTGATGCCCCGAGGCGGGAATGTCGCCGAAGGCGGCGATATGCAATCTGATTCCTGCCCGCCATAGGCGGGCAGCAACATAGGGAGCTGCGCCCGGAGGGCGCGCGACTGAATTCCCGCGGAGGGGCATCGGCTTCCCTCGCACGCCGCCAGGCCGTGCGACCCTCGATTCCCGCGGAGGGGCACCGGCTGCCCCGGCCGACCCCTCGTCCCGGAGGAGCATCGATCCCCCCCTCGCGCCTCGCCTGCTAGACGCGCCCCTCGGCCTGGCGGCGCGAGCGGGCGACGGCGTCGACGATCACGGCGGCCAGCAGGACCCCGCCGGTGACCATGAATTTCACCGACGATTCGAGCGCCAGCAGATCCATGCCGTTGGAGATCGAGCCGATCACCATCGCGCCGAGCAGCGCCGACCAGACCGAGCCGCGGCCCCCGAACAGGCTCGTCCCCGCGATCACCGGACCGGCGATTGCCAGCAGCAGCAGGTCGCTGCCGCCCGAACTCTGGTTGACGGCGAGCAGTCGCGAGGCGGCAAGGATGCCGCCGACCGCGGCCATCGTGCTGCAGAGGATGAAGGCGACGACGCGGATCCAGGTGACGCGGATCCCCGCCCGGCGCGCCGCCTCGGCGCTGCCGCCGACGGCGAACAGGTGCCGGCCGAAGATCGTCCGCGTGGCGAGCAGCTGGAAGCCGATCACGAAGGCGAGCAGGATCAGCAGGGCCAGCGGCAGGCCGCGGTCGGAGTTGAAGATGAGGATGGCGACGATCGTCACCGCCGCGACCACCGCGACCCGGATGACCAGCAGGCCGGCGGGCTCCGAGGTGACGCCGGCCGCGATCCGCCGCCGGTGGCCTCCCAGAGTCACCAGGGCGAAGACCGCGATCGCCGCCGCCGCGAAAATCCAGCCGACCGCGTCGGAGTAGAACGTGTTGGCGAGATCGGTTATGTCGGAGTTGGTGAGGTTGACGGTGCCGGTACTGCCGAGCACCTTCAACAGAGCCCCCTGCCAGGCGAGCGATCCCGCCAGGGTGACGACGAAGGAGGGGATGCCGAAGCGGGTGAAGAGCATCCCCTGGAGCAGGCCGATCGCCGCGCCGGTGAGCATTCCGGCGGCGATCGCCATATAGGGGTTCCAGCCCTGTTTCACGTTCAGCACGGCCATCACCGCGGCGGCGAGGCCGCTGACGGCGCCGATCGAGAGGTCGATCTCGCCGATCAGCAGGGCCATCGTGACGCCGACCGAGATCAGCCCGACCGCGGTGATCTGGAGGAAGAGGTTGGTGAGGTTGACCGCCGAGAGGAAGCGATCGTTCTGGAGCTCGAAGACGATCCAGATCGCCGCGATCGCCAGGATCACCCGCAGCGAGGCGAGGTCGCCCTGCAGGAAGCGGCGCATCATGTCGGACCGCGACGTCGACTCGGCCGCCGCCTCGGCTGGCGCGGCGTAGTCGGGGTCGCCGATCTTCACCGTCCGTTCCCCCCGTGCACCTCGTTGCCGAACTCGGCGCCGGTGATCGCCCCGACGATCTGCTCCTCGGTCGTCTCGTGAGCGTCGAAGTCGCCGGCCTTGCGGCCGAGCCTGAGGACGAAGATCCTGTCGGCGACCCGGAAGACGTTGGCGAGGTTGTGACTGACGACGATGATCCCGAGGTTGCGCTCGCGGAGCCGGTGGATGAGCGCCAGAACCTGTTTGGTCTGCACGACGCCGAGTGCGGCGGTCGGCTCGTCGAGCATGACGACCTTCGGCTCGCCCAGCAGGGAGCGCGCCACCGCCACCTGCTGACGCTGCCCACCGGAGAGGGTGCCGACCTCGGAGCGGACGCTGGGGATCGTCACCGACAGCTGCTCGAGCAGCTCGTGGGAGCGGTGCTCCATCGTGGTCTCGTCAAGCGCGCGAAACAATGAGGTCGGGCCACCGACGATCATCTCCTGGCCGAGGAAGAGGTTGGCGACGACATCCAGGTTGTCGCACAGGGCGAGGTCCTGGTAGACGGTCGCGATCCCCAGCGCGGTCGCCGAGTTCGGACCGCTGATCGTCACCGGCCTGCCTTCGAAGAAGAACTCGCCCGCGTCGACCGAGTAGATCCCCGAGATCGCCTTCACCAGGGTCGACTTGCCGGCGCCGTTGTCGCCCACCAGGCCGACCACCTCGCCGGCGTTGACCTCGAAGTCGACGTCGTCCAGGGCCTGCACAGGGCCGAAGCTCTTGCTGATCCCCTTCGTGGCGAGGATCGCACCGTTCTGGTTCATGCGCGTTCGTTCTTCCATCCGCCGGAGACGGGCCGCGCGATGCGACCCGCCTCCGATCGCATGGCTATTCGATGCCGGCTTCCTTGCATGCGGCCTTGTAGGGCCCCGTGCAGATTTCCGACGCCGTCCAGAATTCGTCTTTGACGATGGTGTCGTTGATGTTGGCCTTGGTGACGGCGACCGGTTCGAGCAGCACCGAGGGAACGTCCTCGAGTTCGTTGTTGACTTTGCTGTCAACCAGGCCCGAGGGCACCTTTTCGTCTTCGGCGAGAGCGACTGCGATTTCCGCCGTCACGTCCGCCTCCGGCTTGATCGCCTTATAGACGGTCATGAACTGTTCGTCGACGAGGATGCGCTGGATCGCTTCCAGTTCGGCGTCCTGGCCGGTGGTCGGCCTCGACGCCGGTTCGATTCCGGCCGACTTCATCGCTGCGATCGCGCCGCCGGCGGTGCCGTCGTTGGCGGCGTAGGTGGCGGCGAACCCGTTGTTCCCGAGCGCGGTGATCGCCTGCTCCATCTCGTTCTGGGCTTTGTCAGGGCTCCAGTCCGGGGTGTCGTAGGACTTCGCGACGTTGACGCCTTCCTGTTCGAAGACGCTCGTCGCGCCCTGCTTGAACAGTTTCGCGTTGTTGTCGGTCGGGGCGCCGTTGATCATCACGATCGGCCCGCTCGCGTTGCCGTCTTCCTTGAGTTTCTTCGACAGGGTTTCGCCCTGCAGTTCACCGACCTTGACGTTGTCGAAGGAGACGTAGTAGTCGATGTCGGCGCCGAGGACGAGGCGGTCGTAGCTGACGACGGGTACGTCTTCTTCGTTGGCTTTTTTCACCATCGCGCCGGCGGACGTGGCGTCGACGGCGTCCAGGACGAGGACGTTTGCCCCCTGCGTGAGGGCGGCTTCGGCCTGTGACTGTTGCTGGCTCGCGTTCTGGTTCGCGTTGCTGTAGATGATGTCGCAGTCTTCGCAGAGTTCTTCGACCTTGGCTTCGAATTCGGGTCGATCGTGCGATTCGTAGCGGCTGGTCTTCGACTCCGGCAGCAGCAGCGCAATCTTCGCACCGCCGTCCCCGCCGCCGCCGCAGCCGGCGGCGATTACCGAGAGGGCGACAAGGCTTCCCGCGGCGATCATCGCCAGTCCGATCTTGAATCTCCTCGATTTCACGATGACCTCCTGGGTCTGTTGTGCGCTAACCGTTCCCAAATACCGACGGTCGTCTTATGCCCGCTTTCTCGCGTTTTAAGCATGGGCGACCTCGCGCAACCTCCGCTCGCGCCGAGGCCCACGATCGGGGAGAGCCCGGAGGCTTCTCCGCGAGGACTACGCGGCGACGCGCTCGCGCGGTTTGCTTCCGCGCTTGGGCTTCGCCGGCTCGAGGAGGCCGGAGAGGAAGCGACCCGTGTAGGAACCCTCGACCGCGGCGACCTCCTCGGGGGTGCCGGTGGCGACCACCTCTCCCCCGCCTTCGCCGCCCTCGGGCCCGAGGTCGATCAGCCAGTCGGCGGTCTTGATCACGTCGAGGTTGTGCTCGATGACGACGACCGTGTTGCCGGCGTCGACCAGGCGGCCGAGCACGTCGAGCAGGCGCTGGACGTCGGCGAAGTGGAGGCCGGTGGTCGGCTCGTCGAGGATGTAGAGGGTGTCGCCGGTGGCGACCTTGGAGAGCTCGGTGGCGAGCTTGATCCGCTGCGCCTCGCCACCGGAGAGCGTCGTCGCCGGCTGGCCGAGGCGGATGTAGTCGAGGCCGACGTCGTGCAGGGTGCGCAGCCGGCGGGCGATCTTCGGCACGTTCTCGAAGAAGGTGACCGCCTCCTCGACCGACATCTCCAGCACGTCGGCGATGCTCTTGCCCTTGAACCGGACCTCGAGCGTCTCGCGGTTGTAACGCTTGCCGTGGCACTGCTCGCAGGGCACGTAGACGTCGGGCAGGAAGTGCATCTCGATCTTGATCTGGCCGTCGCCCTTGCAGACCTCGCAGCGCCCGCCCTTGACGTTGAAGCTGAAGCGGCCCGGCTTGTAGCCGCGCGCCCGCGACTCCTGGGTCTGGGTGAAGAGCTGGCGGATGTGGTCGAAGACGCCGGTGTAGGTGGCCGGGTTGGAGCGCGGCGTGCGGCCGATCGGCGACTGGTCGATGTTGATGATCTTGTCGATCTGGCTGAGGCCGTCGATGCCCTCGTGGGCTCCCGGTCGCAGCTTCGCCTGGTGCAGGCGGTTGGCGACCGCGTGGTGCAGGGTCTCGTTGACCAGGGTCGACTTGCCCGAGCCGGAGACGCCGGTGACGCAGCAGAAGACGCCGAGCGGGACCATCACGTCGATGTCCTTGAGGTTGTGTTCGCGGGCGCCGCGGACGACCAGGGTGCCGCTCGGCTCGCGCCGGTCCCCCGGGACCTCGATGCGCCGCTTGCCGGAGAGGTACTGGCCGGTCAGCGAGGCCGGGTCCTTGGCGACTTCGGCCGGGGTGCCGGCGGCGATCACGTGGCCGCCGTGTTCGCCGGCGCCCGGGCCGAGGTCGACCAGGTGGTCGGCCGCCATCATCGTCCCCTCGTCGTGCTCGACCACGATCACCGTGTTGCCGAGGTCGCGCAGGCGGTCGAGGGTCCCGATCAGCTTCTCGTTGTCGCGCTGGTGGAGGCCGATCGAGGGCTCGTCGAGCACGTACATGACGCCGACCAGGTGCGAACCGATCTGGGTCGCGAGGCGGATCCGCTGCGCCTCGCCGCCGGAGAGCGAGCGGGCCGAGCGCGACAGCGAGAGGTAGCCGATGCCGACGTTCTCGAGGAAGGCGAGCCGTTCGGAGATCTCGCGCACGATCAGCCGCGCGATCGCCCGCTCGGTCTCGGTCATCTCCAGAGCCGCGATCCACTCCGCCGCCGCCCGGGCGGAGAGGTCGCTGTACTCGGCGATGCTGATGCCGCCGACCTTCACCGCGAGGCTCTCCGGCCGCAGCCGGGCGCCGTCGCACTGCGGGCACGGCTGCTCGGCCATGTAGCCCTCGATGCGCTCGCGGTTGGTCTCGGAGTCGGTCTCCTCGTAGCGGCGCTGGAGGTTGTTGACGATCCCCTCGAAGCGGACCTTGTAGGAGCGGCGGCGGCCGAAGCGGTTGGTGTAGGTGACGAGGTGGCGCTCCTCGCCGGTGCCGTAGAGGAAGATCTCTTTCTCGGACTTCTTCAGCTTCGACCAGGGCTTGTCGGCGTCGACGCCGTACTCCTCGGCGACGGCGGCGATCAACCGCTTCCAGTAGGCGGTGATGCCGCGGTTCCAGGGCTGCAGGGCGCCCTCGGCGAGCGAGAGGGTCGGGTCGGGGACGACCAGCTCGGGGTCGATGACGCGCTGGAAGCCGAGCCCGTGGCAGCGCTCGCAGGCGCCGTGGGGCGAGTTGAAGGAGAAGATCCGCGGCTCCAGCTCCGGGATCGAGGTGCCGCAGCTGAGGCAGGCGAACTGCTCGGAGAACAACATAATTCCGCCCGCCTCCTCTGCTCCCGCTCCCTCCGAAGAATCAGATTTCGACGTTCGGTCGCTCCCGCGTCCGGGGGCGGGCGGGTTGGAGATCAACTCGACTTCGATCAATCCAGCCGCCAAACCGGCGGCGGCCTCGACCGACTCCGAGAGGCGGCGGCGCAGGTCGGGCTTCATCACCAGCCGGTCGACGACGACGGAGATGTCGTGTTTGAACTTCTTGTCGAGGACGACCTCCTCGTCGAGCCGGCGCAGCTCCCCGTTGACCTTGGCCCGCGAGTAGCCCTCGAGCCTCATCTGCTCCATCAATTTCCCGTACTCGCCTTTGCGGCCGCGGACGACCGGGGCCATGACCATGAATTTGGTCCCGTCCTCCAGCGTCATCAGCCGGTCGACGATCTGCTCCTGCGTCTGGCCGGTGATCTCCTCGCCGCACTCGGGGCAGTGCGGCACCCCGATCCGCGCCCAGAGCAGCCGCAGGTAGTCGTAGATCTCGGTCACCGTGCCGACCGTCGAGCGCGGGTTGCGCGAGGTCGTCTTCTGGTCGATCGAGATCGCCGGCGAGAGCCCCTCGATCGAGTCGACGTCGGGCTTCTCCATCAGCCCCAGGAACTGGCGCGCGTAGGACGAGAGCGACTCGACGTAGCGGCGCTGCCCCTCCGCGTAGATCGTGTCGAAGGCAAGGCTCGACTTGCCCGACCCCGAGAGCCCGGTGATGACGATCAGCGCGTCCCGGGGAAGCTCGACGTCGATGTCCTTGAGGTTGTGCTCCCGGGCGCCCGAGATGACGATTCGCTCAGAGGCAGCCACTACCGCCGAGTCTACCCAGGCGAACAGATGTTCCCCGGGGGAGAACCTGGCCGAGTTGCCGCTTTGTCTCACCATGCAGGACAAACCGGCAACTCGGATCGTTGCGGAGCTCGCCGCACGGCAGCACGGCGTGGTGTCGGCGGGGCAGCTGGAAGGGCTCGGGTGGGGGCGCGGGAAGGTCGCGCGCGAGGCGGCGGCGGGGCGCCTGCACAGGCTCCACCGAGGTGTCTACGCAGTCGGCCACGAAGCGCTGACGCAGCAGGGTCGAGCGCTGGCGGCGGTGCTGTCGGGCGGCTCGGATGCGCTGCTGAGTCATCTGTCGGCCGCTTGGCTCTGGGGGATATCCAGCCGGCTTCCACCGGTCCCCGAAGTCACGGCCACGATCACGGTGCGGCACGCTCGGCCCGATATCCGAGTGCACAGCGCCAGCACGCTGCTCGCCAGCGACCGGACCGTCGCCGAAGGGATTCCGGTGACCGCGGTGCCGCGCATGCTGCTCGACGTGGCCGGCGCCGCCGAGGGGAACGTGCGCTGGGCGCTGCCGCGGGCGAAGCGCCTTGGCCTGCTCGACTTGATCGAGATCGACTCGATGCTGAAGCGCAGTGGGGGTCTGCGCGGAGTCGCTCGCCTTCGCGTGGCTCTCGATCGCTATCGCATCAGGGCCTTCACCCGCTCCGACCTCGAGCGAGACTTCCTGCGACTGGTCGCGCGAGCGGGGCTCCCGCCGCCGTCGACGAACCTCTTCATCGCCGGCTACGAGCTCGACGCCTACTGGTCCGACCTCCGCTTCGCGGTCGAACTCGACACCTACGACTACCACGGCGACGAGATCAGCTTCGAGGACGACCGGCTGCGGCAGGAGGACCTCAAGCTAGTCGGCATCGAGATGCTTCGCATCACCGGCCAGCGGATGGACCGGGAACCCGCTGCCGTCGCGTCCCGCCTCCGTCGACTCCTCGAACAGCGCCCCAGAGAGCTCCTCCCTCCCCGCTGACTTGCCGGTTTGTCACGCATAGCGGAACAAACCGGCAACAAGGCGGAGGAGGTGGCTCGGGGCGACGGGGCTCAGCCGAGCGCCGCGGAGAGGCGGCGGCGGTACTCGCGGGCGCTGGGGTCGGCGGGGTCGCCTTCGCTGAGGATGCCGACGATGGCGCGGCGGAGCAGGTCGCGGGAGTCCTCGGGCGCGAGGCTGCTCGCGGCCCCGTTCTCGCCTGCATCGCCGGCGCCGGCGGCAAGCTCGTCGAGCAGGGCATCGAGGGCGGCGTCGCGGTCGCCGCGGTCGAGGACGGCGAAAACCTCGGCGCCGATCCCGGCGCGGACCAGGGCGACCCGGGCCGCGATCCCCGCCGCGGCGAAATCGCCCTCGTGGCCCTCGACGGCTTCGAGCGCCTCGTCCTCCGCGCCTCGCTCGAGCCGGCGGCGGGCCAGCGCCACGGCGATGTCGGCGCGGCGCGGCTCCAGTTCGGAGGCCTCGCGCAGCGACAGCTCATCGCCCGCGGCCAGCAGCTCGTCGGCCCGCGAGGGGGTCAGCGAATCGAAGAACTCCTCCACCTTCGCAGGCGGCACGGCGCCGACGAACTCAGCGGCCACGGCACCGTCGCGGAACGCCTTCACGGCCGGAATCCCCTGGACGCCGAAGCGCGCCGCCAGCGCCTGGTTGGAGTCGACGTCGATCTTGGCCAGCACCACCCTGCCGGCCCGCGAGGCCTCGGCCGCCTCCAGGGCCGGCGTCAGTGCCTTGCACGGGCCGCACCACTCGGCCCAGAAGTCGACCACGACGGGGACCTGACGGGAGCGCTCGACGACCTCACTCTGGAAGGTCGCCTCGGTGACGTCGATCGACATGTCGGCAGCTTAGATAGTCACCGCTCCCGGCTCGCCCGATACCCCGGCGACGACGAGCCGTTCCTCGACGACCGCGCGCTGCTCGACGAGGGAGCGGCCGCAGGAACCCGGCTCAGTGCCCTCGATGACGCGAACCGAGCCGTCGCGAAGGCGGATGCGCAGGCGGCTGGGGAAGGTCATCCGCAGCGCCCCGGTGTCGATGCCCCTGATGCCGGGGTCCGCCGAGCCACCGCCCCGCAGTCGGTCCCGCAGCGAGCGACCGAGGAGGCGACGGAGGTCGCCGTCCGCCGCCAGCGCTCGCACCAAGGCGGGGCCGGGGTTGGCGTCGTCCATGTTGACGTCGCCGAGCCGGCGGCGGATCCGCAGCAGGTCGCGGAGCCCGAGGTCTGGTGAGGCGCCCGCCTCCAGCGTCCCGAGCAGGGTCCTCGCGGTCAGAGCCGGATCGTGGCTGAGGCTGACCCGCACCGCCAGGGCGCGGATCTCGGCCTCGTGCTCGCGCAGCCAGGCGGGGTCCAGCTCGGCTGGCGTCAGCCTGCCCGCGATCAGGGCGATGGCGGTGGTCAGGGTGGCGGAGAAGTTGACCCGGATCGGGGAAAGGTCGGGGCCCCGTCCCAGCTCCTCCATCTCGCAGGTGAGCCAACCGGCCTCGATCTCGACGCCGACGATTTCGCCGGCGTCGACCGCCGCCGCGCAGGCGGCCTCGCCGACCGATTGCAGGTAGGCGCAGCCGGGGAGGCGCTTGAAGGCGAGGGTTTCGGTCAGCCAGACCTCTCCCAGGCCGCCGAGCATCGCCGGCCGCGGCGCGAAGGAGAGGCTGGCGAGCACGCCGCGCGGATGCTCGATCACGTCCAGCGCACCGGTGACGCCCTCGGCTGCCAGCAGCGCCGACCGCGCCCCCAGCGCCGCGGGCTCCGCCGCGGTCAGCAGCTTGCTGCTCGGCCCCATGAAGCCGGGCCACATCCCGTAAGGCGGCTGGTAGAGGGCGATCGCGAGGGCGTGCGCGGTCCGAGGCGCGTCGAGGCCGAGCCCGACCGCGGTCGCAACCGCCGCCGAGGCGCAGTGGATCGAGGCCCAGAACTGGCCGTTGTGGGGGCCGAGGAACAGCGCCGCCCCGAGCCGCCCCGCCACCTCGTTCGCCGCCACCTGCGCCAGCAGCCGCCGCTCCGGGTCCTCGCAGAACGCCGCCGCCACCGGCACCGCCGAGTGGCCGGTGTGGCCCATGAACAGGTAGTCGTCCCAGTCGTGGGCGATCGAGGCGACCGCGGAGCGGTAGACCTCCCCCACCGGGCCCTCTCCGGCGACGCCGAGGAACGGCGCCGCCGCCGGCTCCCCCGCCGCGCGCCCGGCGGCGATGCTCGCCGCCTGCAGCCGAGCGCGCTCGCGGACACCCGGGGGCAGATCCTCGGAGCGCAGCCCCGTTGCCCACTCCGCGACCTCCTCGCAGATCGTCACGCGGAGGATCCTCTCAGACGCCCTGCTGGGGCCTGAGCGGCGCCATGACCAAGCAGGTCAAGGACGACCGAGGGAGTGTGCTCTGCACATGACCGAGGGAGGACGCCGAGATGCGCCGGTCAGGGCGCCGCTCAGGCCCCGGCGGTCATGCCGTCGAGGTCGCGGCGTAGCTCGCGCAGCTCGTCGCGGATCCGGCCCGCCTCCTCGAAGCGGAGGTCGTCCGCGGCGGCGAGCATCTCCTCCTCGAGGGCGACGATCGTGCGCTCCAGCTCCTCCTGCGTCTCGAAGTCGTCGCCGCGCCTGCGGCGGCGTTTGGCCGGCGCCCGGTCCTCCATCGCCAGGAAGTCCGACATCTCGGAGATCCCTTTGCGGACCGTCTCCGGGGTGATCCCGTGCTCCTCGTTGTAGGCGAGCTGGATCACCCGGCGGCGGTCGGTCTCGCTCATCGCCGCCCGCATCGAGTCGGTCTCCTTGTCGGCGTACATCAACACCCGCCCGTTGACGTTGCGGGCGGCGCGCCCGATCGTCTGCACGAGGCTGGTCTCGCCGCGCAGGAAGCCCTCCTTGTCGGCGTCGAGGATCGCCACCAGGGAGACCTCGGGCAGGTCCAGCCCCTCGCGCAGCAGGTTGACCCCGACCAGGACGTCGTACTCGCCCAGCCGCAGGTCGCGGACGATCTGGATCCGTTCCAGGGTGTCGATCTCGGAGTGCAGGTAACGGACCTTGATCCCGTACTCGAGCAGGTAGGCGGTGAGGTCCTCGGCCATCTTCTTGGTCAGGGTGGTGACGAGGGTGCGGTCGCCGGACTCGGCCACGGCCCTGACCTCGTTCATCAGGTCGTCGATCTGGTTCCTCGTCTCCCGCACCTCGATGTAGGGGTCGACGATTCCCGTCGGCCGCACGATCTGCTCGACGATCCGTGTCGACTCCGCCCGCTCGAAGGGCCCCGGCGTCGCCGAGACCATCACCAGCCGGTCGACCCGTTCGAGGAACTCGTCGAACTTGAGCGGCCGGTTGTCGATCGCCGAGGGCAGGCGGAAGCCGTAGTCGATCAGCGTCTGCTTGCGCGATCTATCCCCCTCGTACATGCCGCCGATCTGCGGGATCGTCTGGTGGGACTCGTCGACGAAGACGACGAAGTCGTCGGGGAAGTAATCGATCAGCGTGTGTGGCGGGCTGCCCGCCGGGCGCCCATCGAGGATCCGGGAGTAGTTCTCGATCCCCGAGGTGAAGCCGAGCTCCCTGATCATCTCGATGTCGTAGGCGGTGCGCTGGCGCAGCCGGTGCGCCTCCAGCTGCTTGCCCTCCGCCTCCAGCTCGGCGGTGCGCGATTCCAGTTCGGCGCGGATTTCCTCGACCGCGCGCTCGACCGTCTCGTCCTTGGTCACGTAGTGCGAGGCCGGCCAGACCGAGACGTGGTCGATCGTGTCCAGCACCTCGCCGGTCAGCGCGTCGAAGTGCTGGATCCCCTCGATCTCGTCGCCGAAGAGGGAGATCCGGTAGGCGGACTCGGCGTAGGAGGGCATGATCTCCAGCACCTCGCCGCGGACCCGGAAGCAGCCGCGCCCGAGTACCGAATCGTTGCGCTGGTACTGCATCTTCACCAGCTTGCGCAGCACCTCGTCGCGGTCGATCTCCGCCCCGACCTTGAACAGCTGCATTTTTTCGTTGTAGACCTGCGGCGAGCCGATCCCGTAGATGCAGGAGACCGAGGCGACGATGATCACGTCGCGGCGGGCGAACAGCGCCGCCGTCGCCGCGTGGCGGAGGCGGTCGATCTCGTCGTTGATCGAGGAGTCCTTCTCGATGTAGAGGTCCTGGGCCGGGACGTAGGCCTCGGGCTGGTAGTAGTCGTAGTAGGAGACGAAGTACTCGACCGCGTTGTCGGGGAAGAACTCGCGGAACTCGTTGCAGAGCTGCGCCGCCAGCGTCTTGTTGTGGGCGATCACCAGGGTCGGCCGCTGCACCTCGGCGATCGTCGCCGCCATCGTGAAGGTCTTGCCCGTTCCGGTCGCCCCGAGCAGGGTCTGGAAGCGCTCGTCGGCTTCGATCCCTTCGGCGAGGCCGGCGATCGCCTTCGGCTGGTCGGCGGTCGGCGTGTAGGCGGGGTTGAGCCGGAACTCGGGCACCCGCTGACCTTAGCTGGCCGCCTAGACTGCCCCTCGATGAGCCGCTCGCGCGCCGCCCTCGCCGCTTTCTTCGCCTACACCGGGACGATGCACTTCGTCAAGCCGCGCTTCTTCGAAGCGATCGTGCCGCCCTCGATCGAGTCGATGAAGAAGGAGGTCGTCGCGATCAGCGGCGCGGCCGAGATCGCTGGCGCCGCCGCGGTCCTCCATCCCGCCACCCGCCGCTTCGGCCGCTGGTGGCTGCTGGGCCTGCTGCTGGCGGTCTTCCCCGCGAACATCCACATGGCGGTCAATCCCGAGCAGATCAGGGGACTCGACCTGAGGCGAGTTCCCCGCTGGGCGCTGTGGGCGCGGCTGCCGCTGCAGCCGCTGGCGATGCTCTGGGTCTGGCGCGCCAGCCGCGCCTGAGTGCACAGAAATGTCTTGTCTGTAGAGCTTCTGTCGTCTACGACAGAAGCTTCACATCGTGGACAAACGCGAGCGCTTTGCGTCGAACCTGCAACGGGCCCGTCAGGCCAAGGGGATATCCCAGGAAGAGCTGGGATTCAAGTGCGACCTGCACCGGACCGAGATCTCCCTGCTCGAGCGGGCCGGGCGGGAGCCGCGGCTGGGCACCCTGATCAAGCTGGCGACCGTGCTCGACACCACCCCTGACGCCCTCTGCGCCGGCATCGCCTGGCAGTCGAAGCAGCAGCGCTTCAAGATCGACCGGCCGCGGTAACGCCCGCTAGGGCAACAGTTCTTCGAGCAGGTCCCCGGCCGGGCCGAGGAAGCCCTGGACGTTGCCGAGCAGCGTGCGGGCGTCGTTGACCAGTTCGATCGCCTGGTCGAGCGGTATTTCTTCCAGCGTCGCCCGCAGCGGCGCCGCGAGGAACGGGCTGAGCGCGCCGGCGTCTTCGGCATCGGCCACCGCGCGTACCAGCCCGGCACGGATCGCCCTGGCCAGCTTGACGTCGTCGATCCCGTAGCGGCGGCTGAAGCGCTCCCGGGCCTCCGGCGACGCCAGCGCCCGGGCCAGCGCCTCCCGGGTCACGCCGAGCTGGCAGGCGGCGCCGTCGAGGGCGGAGAGGGAGAACTGCTCGGCGATCTGCTGCAGGCCTTCCGGGTCGCGCCAGGGGCGGTGCTGGCAGGGATCCTGCGTCTTCTCCGGCGTATAGGAGGAGCCGCCCGCCGCCAGGTAGACGCCGACCAGCACCAGCGCAGCCACGATCGCCCCCCCAACCAGCGCCCTCCCCCGCATTGCGCCGCTCACACCCCAACCTCCCCGTCGAGGGGCCTCAAACGTCCACATGATGGACGCGATAGGCCCGTCGGCGTCACAGGTCGACCCTCCGGGAGAGGGCGATCGGGATCAGGGCTAGGAGGCCGAGCAGGGCCGCCAGCAGGAAGGACTGGGTGAACGCATGGGTGGCGCCGCGGTCGAGCTGGTCCTGCAGTTCGGAGCGCAACTCCTCCACCGCCGCCCGCTCGGCCGGGTCGGATGGCAGCGGCTCGAAGGCGGGGCCGATCGTCGGCACTTTCCCCTTCTCCCCCGCGAGGCGATCCGAGACCCGCTGGCCGAGCTCGATCTTCAGCAGCGGGCTGACCCGCGAGTCGAGGATCACCGCGGTTCCGGCGTCGATCGCGTCCCTGCGCTGCTGGGCGATGTCGGCGGTGAAGATCGGCGTCAGGGCGAGCAGGCCGATGACGACGCCGGCGTGGCGGGCGGAAATCGTCCAGCCGCCGTGGATCGCCTGCGGGGCGCGGCCGCCCAGGGCGGTCTCGGTCAGCGCCGAGAGCACCAGCGAGAGCCCGACCCCGACCAGCAGCTGCGGCGGCAGGGTCAGCACCACCTCCGCGTGCGGCAGCAGCGCCAGCCCGGCGAGGCCGCCGGAGACGAGGATCGCCCCGGCCGCGGCGCGGGCTCTGGCGTCGGGGACGAGCGGCCCCAGGCGGCTGCCGAGGATCGCCGCCAGCGGCATCACCGAAACGACGATCGCCGCCCCGATCGGGCTCAGGCGCCAGCCCTCGATCAGCAACAGGACCAGGAGGAAGAGTGCCGCGGCGATCGCCGCCGAGACCATCGCTAAGGCGAGATTGGCCCAGAGGTGGGGACGCCCGGTCAGGCGCAGCTCGGGCTCGATGATCCCGGTCGCCGCCTCGTGCTTGGCGACGGCGAGAATCGGCACCGCCGCCGCGAGGGCGACCGGGACCTGAACCAGGAAGATCGACTGCCAGGAGACCAGCTCGGTGAGGATGCCGCCCACCGCCGGCCCCAGCGCGGCCCCGGTGGCCCCGGCGCTGGCCCAGACGACGGCGGCGCGGCGCTCGGAGCCGACCGTCGCCGGCAGCAGCTCCAGCGACGCCGTGACCGCGGCGGCGCCGCCGAGCGCCTGCACGCAGCGGGCGAGGATCAGAGTCGAGAGGTCGTCGGCGACGCCGCAGGCCAGGCCGGCGCCGGCAAAGATCGCCAGCCCGACCGAGGCCGCCCTCCCGGGCCCGATGCGCCGGGCGAGCAGGGCGGCGGGCACGGCCGCCAAGGCCATCACCAGGTTGAAGGAGACCAGCACCCAGGTGACCCCGGCGACGCTGGTATCGAGGTCGCGGTAGATCTCCGGCAGCGCCAGGACGACGACCGAGGAGTCGGCCAACACCAGGCCGACCGCGAGCGCCAGCGCGGCGACACGAGGCCTCGGGGCGGCGGGGTTCAGTAGCCCAGCTCCCTCGCGTACTCGCCGCGGTAGGCCTCGCGCTTTTCGAGGACCTCCTCGACGTAGGCCCGCGTTTCCGGGAAGGGGATGTCATCGACCGAGAGCTCTGACCCGCCCCACTTGTCGGCGTTGCCGGGACCGGCGTTGTAGGCGGCGAGCGCCGCCGCCTCGTCGCCGTCGTAGCGCTCGAGCAGTTCGCGCAGCAGGAAGGTCCCGTAGCGGATGTTGATTTCGGGGTCGGAGAGGTCTCCCAGCTCGAACGAGGTGGCACCGCTTTCCCGCGCGATCTGCTTCGCCGCCGCCGGGATGATCTGCATCAATCCCCGCGCCCCGGCGCTGGAAGTCTGGTCGCTGAACTTCGACTCGGAGTAGATGACGGCTGCGATCAGGGCCGCGTCGACGCCCTTTTCGGCCGATTGCTGGCGGATCACGTCCTCGTGGCGGAGCGGCAGGGTCAGCTCCTGGATCGCGTCGTCGACCTGCCCGAAGAGTCCCAGCGCGACCCCCGCCGCGACCCCGACCGCGGCGACCCCGATGCCGAGGCCCAGCCGCCGTCGGGTCGTTCGCTTCATCGACGCAGCCTCTCGATCAGGGCGGACAGCGACCGCTCGAGGTCCTCGACCGTGCCGTCGTTCTCGATCACGTGCTCGGCCCGCTCCGCCTTCTCGGCCTGGGAGAGCTGGCGCGCCTCGCGCTCGTCGACGAGCGCGAGGCCGCGGGCCTCGGCGCGCTGGCGCCGCACCTCGTCGGTGGTGACCACCGCCACCGTCGTGTCGAAGACCTCGTCCCTGCCCACCTCGAACAGCAGCGGCACCTCGACGACCGCGACCTCGGTCTCGGGCGGCAACGACTCGAGCCAGGCGGCGGTGCGCTGGCCCACCAGGGGGTGGATCTCCCGCTCCAGCCAGGCGAGCTGGTCGGGGTCGGCGAAGACGATCTCCCCGATCCTGGTCCGGTCGACGACGCCCTCGGGCGCGACCTCCGGCCCCCAGCGCTCGATCAGGCGGCCGCGCAGTGGTTCGGATTCGAGCAGCTCGTGGACGACGGCGTCGCTGGAGAGAGTCGCCGCGCCGAGACGGGAGAACGCCTTCAGTGCCTCGGACTTACCGGCCGCGATCCCGCCGGTGAGGCCGATCGTGAGCGGCATCGAAGCGGCTAGGAGTCGGTTGGCGCCTCAGGCTCGGCCGCCGGCTCAGCCTCATCGCCCTCGGGCTCGGCGGCGGCCTCTGGAGCCTCAGCCTCGGTCTCGGCCGGGGCCTCGGGCTCTTCCACCTCGACGGCGGCGTCCTCGGCCAGCGCGACCTCCTCGACCACGGGTTCCTCCGTCGCAGGGGCCTCCTCGACCACAGGCTCCTCCGCGGCAGGGGGCTCCTCAGCTACAGGCTCCTCAGTCGCCGGAGCCTCCTCGGAGACCTCCTCGGCCGCTGCCTCAGAAGCCTCTTCCGCAGGCGGGGCGCCCTGTTCCTCAGCCTCAGCCGCCTCCTGAATCTGCTCGCCAAGCCCCTGCATCGGCATGTTCTGCCCCTCGACCCGCTTGATGCTGAGTGAGAGCCGGCGCCGCTCTTCGTCGATCTCGAGGATCTTGACGTTGAGCTTCGCGCCCGGCTCGACCACTTCGCTGGGGTTCTCGACGTGGTGGTCGGCAAGCTCGGAGATGTGGACCAGGCCCTCGACGCCGGGCAGGATTTCGACGAAGGCGCCGAAGGCGACGACCTTGGTCACCGAGCCCTCGAGCACGTCCCCCGGGCGGTGGGTGCTGATGACGCGCTGCCACGGATCCTCCTGCGTCTGCTTGAGGCCGAGCGAGATGCGCTGGCGGTCGCGGTCGATGTCGAGCACTTTGATCCGCACCGTGTCGCCGATCGCGACGACTTCGGAGGGGTGGTTGACATGGCTCCAGGAAAGCTCGGAGATGTGGATCAGGCCGTCGATCCCGTCGAGGTCGACGAAGGCGCCGAAGTCGACGATGTTGGAGATCTTGCCTTCCACCACCTGGCCCGGCTCGAGCCGGCCGAGGATCTGCTCGCGGACCTCCTTGCGCTCCTCCTCGAGGACGGCGCGGCGCGAGAGGACGACGTTGTTGCGGCTGCGGTTGAGCTCGATGACTTTGCACTCGAGCGTCTGGCCCATGAACTCGTCGAGGTTGTGGACGCGGCGGATGTCGACCAGCGAAGCGGGCAGGAAGCCGCGCACCCCGAGGTCGAGGATGAGACCGCCCTTGACGACCTCGATGACGCCGCCTTCGACCGGTTCGCCGGAGTCGGCGGCGATCTCGATGCGGCGCCAGGCCTTCTCGAAGCGGGCGCGCTTCTTGGAAAGGATCAGGCGGCCCTCGGCGTCCTCCTTGGTGAGGACCAGCGCGTCGACCTCCTCGCCCAGCTCGACCTCTTCGGCCGGGTCGACCGACTTGCGGATCGAGAGCTCGTTGGAGGGGATGACGCCCTCGGCCTTGTAGCCGATGTCGACGAGGACCTCGTCTTTGTCGATCCGCACGACCTTGCCGTTGACGACGTCCCCCTCGTCGAAGGAGACCATCGTCGCCGCGTAGTTGGGGACGATCTTGCCGTCGATCTCCAGCAGCAGGCCGTTGGACCCGTCGACGGGCGTGGCGGCGGGCGCAGGGGCAGTCAGTACGTCGGTCGGGGACACGGCGGCGAATAATGGCAGAATCGAGCGCGATGGCGGTTAGAGCGACGAAGCGGGGCGAGGAGCGCACGCGCCTGGACGGTTCGCACGACGTCCTCATCTGCGGCGCCAGCTTCGCCGGACTGGCGATCGCACGCGAGCTTGCGGGCTCCGGGGCCGACGTGATGATCGTCGATCGCTACGAGATCGGCGAGCGCCAGACCTCGGCCTGCGGGATCCCGACCGAGTGGCTGCGGCGCCTCGGTCTGATGGATTGCGAGCGCCAGCGCTTCGACACGCTGGTCATGCACACGCCCCACGGCGACGCCCGCTACAAGCTGCCCTGGACCTTCTCCACCTTCGACTACCGCGAGCTCTGCCAGCTGCTCTGGCGCGACTGCGACGCGACCTTCGAGACCGCCAAGGTGAACGGGCGCGCCGGGCGGGGCGCCTTCCTTGCGGATAGCGCTGGGAAAGCGCCCCACGCAGACGGCGCGATCGCGGTCGAGACCGACCGCGGCACGATCTCCGCTCCCCTGGTCGTCGACGCGCTCGGCTGGCGCCGGGTGCTCGCCAGCGGCGACGGCTACCAGCCGCCCGACGCGCCGCTCTCGCGCGGGCTCGAGGTGCACCCGGGCGGCAGCAGCGACGACCTCGAGATCTGGATCGACCGCCGCTACGTCCCCGCCGGCTACGGCTGGTCGTTCCCGGCCCGCGACGAGCTGCGGATCGGGATCGGCTCCTTCGACCCGCGCTTCCACGTCAAGGACACCACTGTCGCGCTCACCGAGGACCTCGGCAAGGAGCCGAACGAGTACCAGGGCAACTGGATCCCCCACAAGCTGCGCCGGGCCACCGAGGGCGGCGTCTTCTTCGCCGGCGACTCCGCCGGCCACTGTCTGCCGCTCAGCGCCGAGGGGATCAGGACCGCGCTCTACTTCGGCATCGCCCTCGGCCGCGAGCTGCGCGGCGTCATCGAGGGCCGCCAGTCCCGCGAGCAGGCGGCGACCACCTACGCCGCCTTCCACGACTCCCACGAGTGGAAGTTCAAGTGGATGCTGCGGGTGCAGAAGCTGGTGCCGCGGGTGCCGCCGCGGATCCTCGCGCCGCTGATCCGGCTGATGGGCTCGAAGCGCTTCGTCGACTGGTCCTTCTCGCACTACCTGAACATCGCCCCGCCCGAGTTCGTGCAAGAGGAGGTGCGCAGGCAGACGCCGATTGCCTCATGATGTCCGCTGTGACTGGACAGTCGGCGCGCGGAGGGAGGACCGCCGATTTTGCAGAGGTGGGTCAGCGGCTCCGCACCGCTCGCGAACAGCGGGGCCTGAGCCTGCGGGAGGTGGCGCGCCGCCTCGGCATCTCGGCGAGCGCGCTCTCCCAGATCGAGACCGGCAAGTCCCGCCCCTCGGTGAAGACGCTCTACGCGATCGTCTCCGAACTCGGCCTCTCGATGGACCAGTTGCTCGCCGGGCCCGCGGACAAGTCGGGGAGCCTGATCGTGCAGCGAGCCGAGTCCCGCCCCTCCCTCTCCCTCGACTCCGGCGTCACCTGGGACCGCCTCACGGCGGCCCAGGATCCGAACGTCGACATCCTCTACTTCACCTACGAGCCCGGCGGCTCGTCGAGCGGCAGCGACGAGCTCGTCCGCCGCAACGGGCGCGAGTACGGAGTCGTGATCAGCGGCGAACTGGAGCTCTCAGTCGGGCTCGAGAAGATCATCCTCGGCCCCGGGGACTCCTGCTCGTTCGATTCGGACGAACCGCACCGCCTGGCCAACCCGGGCGACGAGCCGACGACCGCGATCTGGTTCGTGGCCGGGCGTCGCTAGCGCGATTCCCGCTGCGCCCCTCACCCCTGCAGCGTCACGAACCGCTCCTCGGTCAGCTCCATCACCGCGTAGGCTCGAAGTCGGTGAAGGTGTCGACGGTGGCCACCGGGCCGAAGATCTCCTCGCACCAGACCCTGGCCTCCTTGGGCGGAGCGCCGAGCAGGGTCGGGGCCAGGCAGCGGCCCTCGTCGACCAGCTCGCCGCCCGTGAGGAGCTTCGCCCCCGCGGAGAGCGCCTCATCGATCCAGGCCTTGACCCGGTCGCGATCGGCAGGGGTGATCAGGGGGCCGACGTCGGTGGCGGGGTCGAGCGGGTCGCCGACCTCGAGCTTGGCGACGTTGGCGAGCAGGCGCGCGGTGAAGGCCTCGGCGATCTCCTCATGCACGAGGATGCGCTGGATCGAGATGCAGCTCTGCCCGGCGTGGGAGAAGGCGTGGATCTGGGCCTTGTCGGCTGCCGCCTCCCAGTCGCCGTCGGAGTTGACGATCAGCGGCGCGGCGACGATGACGTCGAGGTCAAGGCAGGGGAGCTGGTCTTCGTCCCCACCAACGAGTACCACGGCTTCCACAACACCTCCGACGGCGAGACCGTGATGGTCTGGACCTACGCGCCGGCGGCCAGCCTGGAGGAGGCTGGATACGTGCGCAAGGCGGACGACGAAGCCTCCTAGCGGAAGCCGCGTGATCTTCGGCGTGGACGCGTGTTGCATCGATACAGGCAGATCGGGTGCCGATACTCCCTACTGTCTGACGAGAGAGCAGGTCAACCGCGTCCATGCCACCGCCGCCCGCAGAGCCGCTCGCCGCCCGGATCTTCCTCGGGCCGGCGTTGCGCGCTCAGTCCGACAAGCGGCTGGTGACGCTGGTCAGGGAGGGGTACGAGGCGGCGTTCGAGGAGATCGTGCGCCGCTACCGGCGCCCGCTCGACCGCTTCGCCGCCTCGATCGTCGGCGGCCGCTCCGAGGACGTCACCCAGGACGCCTTCTCGAAGGCGCTGCTGGCGCTGCGGGGCTCCGAGAAGGAGATCGAGCTTCGCCCCTGGCTCTACCGGATCGTCCGCAACACGGCCCTCAACGACCTTCGCGATCGTCCGCCGAGCGCCGAGGAGCTGGCCGAGACGATCCCGGGCGGGCTCAGCGCCGCCGAGGAGGCCGAGCGGCGAGAGGAGGTCGCCGAGCTGATGGGGCGCCTGCGGGCGCTGCCGGAGCCGCAGCGGGCGGCGATCGTGATGCGCGAGCTGGAAGGGCTGAGCCACGAGGAGATCGCGGCGGCGCTGGGACTCAGTGGCGGCGCCGCGCGCCAGGCGATCTACCGGGCGCGAGCGGCGCTGCGCAACGGCTTCGCGGTGCTGGTTCCGCTGCCGCTCATACGCACGCTGTTCGATCACGGAACCGAGGCCGCCGCCGGCGGCGGCCTCGCGGCGGCCGGGGCGGCCTCCGCCTCAGGCGGCGCCGCGGGCGCGGCCCTGGGCGGCCTCGGGGCCGGCGGCGCGCTCAAGATCGGCGTGGCCACCGCGCTGATCGCCGGCTCGGTCGGGGCCGGCGTCGCGATCCAGCACGAGCGCGGCAACGGCAGCCCCGAGTCGGCGGCGGCGGCCGGGTTGCCCGGTGGGGCCACCGGTCGCGCGTCGACTTCGACCCAGGACTCGCCGGGAGCTTCCAGCGCCGGGAGCCCACTCGGTGGAGGCGGGGGTCGTGGCCACCGCGGCTCGGGCTCGGGTGACGACGGGCGGGGCGGCGACCGCCACGGTTCCGGTGGCGACCTCCCGGGCAGCGACGGCGGCTCATCGGGCCCGGGCAAGGGGGTTGGCGGCCAGGGACCCGACAGCGGTGGGAGCTCCGGGCACCACGGGGATCCGGGCGACGACCATTCCGGCGAGGGCGGCTCAGGTGGAGGGCATTCCGGCGGCGGCCATTCCGGTGGTGACGATGGATCTGACGACGGAGGCGAGGGCGAGCACGCTCACAGCGGCTCGAGCGCCAGCGGGGCGGGCGGGGACGACCACGACGGCGACTCGTCGGGATCGAGCGAGCCGTCACCCACCGTCACCCCTCCCCCCGAGGAATCGGCGCCAGAGGATCACAGCGGCGAGGACGGGTCCGGCGACAGCTCGGAGAGCGGCGGTTCGGGCGGCGAAGGCGGTTCGTGATCTTCGCCCTCCGCTCGGGTTCGTAGGGGTGAACGTGTCCAGCTTCGACCAAGGAGAAACGAAATGACCCGCTCGAAAGCAAAGCGAACGCGCCTCGGAGGCCTGCTGGCCGTGGCCCTCGGCGCGATCGCGCTGCTGGCCCTGCCCGGGGTGGCCGGCGCGAAGGATCGCAACCACGACCGCATTCCCGATCGCTGGGAGAAGCGGCACAACCTCTCCCTGGAGGTCAACCAGGCCCGCAAGGACCAGGATCGCGACCAGCTGCGCAACCTGGCCGAGTTCAAGGCCGGCCACGACCCCCGCGACGACGACAGCGACGACGACGGGGTGGAGGACGGCGATGAGAAGGCCGGCACGATCGTTTCGTTCGACGCCGAAACCGGCAGGTTGACGATCAACCTGTTCGGCGGCGACACGGTCAGCGGCATCGTCACCGCCGAAACCGAGATCGAGTGCGGAAGCGGCTGCGACGACAACAGTGAGACCGGCGAAGACCCGGGCGCGACCGTCTCCAGCGACGACGGCGACCGCCACGAATCCGAGGACGAGGCCGGAGACAGCAGCGACAGCAGCGACGACTCGGACGAGCACGAGAGCAGCCACTCGGGCCCCGGCGACGACTCCGGGCACGACGGCGAGCGCTCGACCTGCACGATCGAAGACCTCGTCGTCGGCGCGGTCGTCGAGGAGGCGGAGCTGAAGCTCGAAGACGGCGTCGCCACCTTCACCGACGTCGAGCTGGACGGGTAGCCTTTGGCCCCATGGCGGGCGAGCAGGCGGGTGCACAGGGCGACCCACTGACGGCGACGGCGGTCTCGGTCACGGGCCGGGACGACGGTCGCCTCACCCTGCTCGACTGCCTCCGGGCCTTCCTCGGTTTCAGATCGCCGCGAGTGTTGGCCGCCTTCCTGGCGGCCTTCCTCGTGGCCCGGGTCGCGATCGGTGGCTGGAGCTGGCGAGACCTGGCGGTCGCCGCCGCGCTGGTCGCCCTGCAGCCGTTCACCGAGTGGCTGATCCACGTCTTCCTCCTCCACTCCAAGCCCCGCAAGCTCGGCCCCTTCACGATCGATCTGCCGACGGCGCGGCTGCACCGCTGGCACCACCTCAACCCGACGCTCCTCGAAGCGGTCCTGATCCCGGGATCGTTGATCGCGGGCTTCCTCCTCCCGGTGATGGCGGTGATGTGGCTGCTCTCCTGGCCCCTGACGCTGGCCGGAGGCGACCACCTGGCTCTCTGGCTGACCCTGATGGCGGTGAGCACGGTGCTGGTCGGGGTCTACGAGTGGAGCCACTTCATCATCCACACCCCGTACCGGCCGAAGAGCCGCTACTACCGCACGATCTGGCGCTCGCACCGCCTCCACCACTTCAAGAACGAGCACTACTGGTTCGGGGTCAGCTCCGATGCCGCCGACCGCGTTCTCGGCACCAGTCCCGACCAGAGCACGGTGCCGAAGTCAGAGACCGTGAAGACGCTCGGCGTCGAGGCCGTGAGCCCAGCGCCCTACTTCGCCTCCAGCCAGTCGCGGCCGACACCGACGTCGACCTCGAGCGGCGGGTCGAGCTCGTAGGCGGCGCACATCTCGCGCCGCACCAGCTCGGCCGCGTCCTCCATCTCCCCCGACGGCCCCTCGAACAGCAGCTCGTCGTGGATCTGGAGGACGAGGCGGGTCTCCCCCCCGGCCTCGCGCAGGGCTCGCTGGCAGCGAACCATCGCCACCTTGATGATGTCCGCCGCGGTGCCCTGGATCACGGTGTTGACCGCGAGGCGCTCGCCGAGGCGGCGGGTGTTGGGGTTGCCGGAGCGCAGCTCCGGGATCGACCGCCGCCGGCCCATCAGGGTGGTCACGAAGCCCTGCTCCTGCGCCTTCTCGACGATCTCCTCGCGGAAGGCGCGAACCGCCGGGAAGCGCTCCAGGTAGCGGGCGACGAATTCCTCGGCCTCCTTGCGGGGGATGTTGAGGCGGTCGGCGAGGCCGAACCCGGTGAGGCCGTAGACGATGCCGAAGTTGACCATCTTCGCCTTCGAGCGCTGGCCGACGTCGACTTCGTCGCGGGAGATGTCGAAGACCTCCGCGGCGGTCGCGGCGTGGACGTCGTCGCCGGCCCGGAAGACGTCTTTGAGCACCTGCTCGTCGGCGACGTGGGCGAGCACCCGCAGCTCGACCTGGCTGTAGTCGGCCGAGAGCAGGCGGGCGCCCGTCTCGGCGACGAAGCAGGCGCGGACGGGGCGGCCGAGCTCGGTGCGGATGGGAATGTTCTGCAGATTCGGGTTGGTGCTGGAGAGGCGGCCGGTGGTCGTCGCCGCCTGGTTGAAGGTCGTGTGGACGCGCCCCGTCTCGGGGTCGATCAGGTCGGGCAGCGAGTCCAGGTAGGTGTTCTTCAGCTTCGTCAGCTCGCGCCAAGACTCGATCTTGTCGACGATCGGGTGCTCGTCGCGGATCTGGGCGAGCACGCGGGCGTCGGTCGAGAACCCGGTCTTGCCGCGCCGCTTGCGGGTCAGCTCCAGCTTCTCGAAGAGGATCCGGCCGACCTGCTGGGGCGAGCCGATCGTGAACTCCTCGTCGGCCAGCTCGAAGATCTCCTTCTCGAGCAGGGCGATCCGCTCGCCGAAGCCCGCCCCGACCTCGGCCAGCCGCTCGGCGTCGAGCTTCAGCCCCTCGCGCTCCATCGCCGCCAGCACCCCGATCAGCGGCAGCTCGACGTCGCGCAGCAGCGGCTCCAGCCCCAGCTCGTCGATGCGCGGGCGCTGGGCCTCCGCGAGCGCGACGACGAGGCGGGCTTCCTCGGCGGGCTCGAGGCCGGCCTCGAGCTCCTCGCCGAGCGAGAGCTGGGCGCCGTCCCCGGGCGCCGCGGCCGCTCCTTCGGCGAGGCCGATGCCGGCGTCGGCCGCCAGCTCGGTCAGCTCGTAGGTGCGGCGCTGGGGCTCGAGCAGGTAGGCGGCGATCATCGTGTCGTGGTCGAGCGCCAGCTCGACGCCCTCGCGCGCCGCCGCGGCGAGCAGGCCGTGGCGGCCGCCGCCCAGCGACTTGACGTCGTGGGCGGCGAGCGCGCTTCCGCGCAGGGCCAGCGCCAGCTCGTCCAGGGTCGCGGTGCCGGTGAGGATCCGCTCCGCGTCGGCGGCGGCCCAGCGCTCCCCGGCTATCCCCAGCGCCACCGTTCCCTCGCCGATCTCGTCGACCGTGCCCTCGACGGCCTCGATCTCCAGCTCGGTCTCGACCTTGCGCCCCGGCACCGCGTCGCCCTCCGGCAGCGCTTCTTCGAGCCGCTCCATCACCGCCCGCAGCTCGAACTCGCGCATGAAGTCCCGCAGGGCGCCGCGGTCGGGCTCCGCGCTCATCGCGGCCGCCAGGTCGACGCCGGTCTCGATGTCGTAGTGCAGCGTCGCCAGCTCCTTCGACATGCGGGCGTCGTCGGCGTGCTCGACCAAATTCTGCTTGCGTTTGGCGCCGGAGATCTCCTCGACGTTGGCCAGCACCTCCTCCAGCGAACCGAACCGCTGCAGCAGCTGCGAGGCGGTTTTCTCCCCGATCCCCGGGACGCCCGGGATGTTGTCCGAGGTGTCGCCGCGCAGGCCCATCAGGTCGGTGATCAGCTCCGGCTCGACGCCGTAGCGCTCGACGACGGCCTCGCGGTCGTAGATCTTGGTCTCGGTGATCCCGCGCGAGGTGCTCATCACCCGCACCCCCTCGTTGACCAGCTGGTAGGCGTCGCGGTCGCCGGTCACGACGACGACCTCGATCCCCTGCTCGCGCGCCTGGCGGACCAGCGAGGCGATCACGTCGTCGGCCTCGTATCCCTCGACCTTGACGTTGGTGTAGCCGAAGGCCTCGACCAGCGGCATCAGGTGGGGCCACTGCTCCCGCAGCAGGTCGGGTCGCGGTTTGCGCTGGGCCTTGTAGAGGTCGTAGGTGACCTCGCGCCCGGACATGCCCGCGTCCCAGGCGACGACCACCCCCTGCGGATGGTGCTCGGCGATGACCTTGACCAGCATCGAGGCCAGGCCGTAGATCGCGTTGGTCGGCCGCCCGTCGCTGGTCCCGATCGACTCCGGCAGCG
>JBBDYP010000055.1:0-3727 GCA_040900615.1 Solirubrobacterales bacterium
AGGCCAGCGGGCTGAGGATCGGCGAGTAGACGCGGTTGAGCTGCTCGTCGTCGAGCGGCTCGATCAGCTCCAGGGTGCGCTGCCGCGCCTCGGTGAGGAGTCCCGCGATCGCTGCCTTGGAGCTTGAGGTCACCTCGGTGGCGATGTGGAAACCCTACAGAGGCACCATTACCGGGATGTGAACTCTGCGGTTCGTAGATAGTCTGCGGCGGCGATGCAGGTCGCTGGAAAAGGTGCGCTGGTTGCAGGTGGGGCCTCGGGACTCGGGGCGGCGACGTCGCGGGCGCTGGCCGAGGCAGGCGCGCGCGTAACCGTCGCCGACCTCAACGCCGAGCGGGGCACCGAGCTGGCGGCGGAGATCGGCGGCGAGTTCGTCGCTGCCGACGTCACCGACGCCGAGGCCGTCGAAGCCGCCGTCGAGCGGGCAGCCGCGGCCGACGGCGGGCTGCGGATCTCGGTCTGCTGCGCCGGGATCGGCTGGGCCGAGCGGGTCGCCCGCTCGCGCGGCCCCCACGACCTCGAATACTTCTCGAACGTCGTCAAGGTGAACCTGATCGGCACCTTCAACGTGCTGCGCCTGGCCGCGGCGGCGATGATCTCCAACGAGCCCGACGAGGAGGGCGAGCGCGGGGTCTGCGTCAACACCGCCTCGATCGCCGCCTTCGACGGGCAGATCGGCCAGGTCGCCTACGCCGCCTCGAAGGGCGGGATCGTCGGCATGACCCTGCCGGCGGCCCGCGACATGGCCTCGAAGGGAGTGCGGGTGATGACGATCGCCCCGGGCCTCTTCGACACGCCGCTGCTGGCGGCGCTGCCGGAGGCGGCGCGCGAATCGCTCGGCGCCGGCATCCCCTTCCCCTCGCGCCTCGGACGCCCCGAGGAGTACGCACGGCTGGTCGGCCAGATCGTCGCCAACCCGATGCTCAACGGCGAGACGATCCGGCTCGACGGGGCGCTGCGGATGCCGCCGAAGTAGCAGTGCGCGGCGCCGAGCTGATCACGGAGTTCCTCAAGCACTCGCCGTTCGTCGCGCACCTGGGGATGGAGATGCGCGAGATCGAGGACGACCGCTGCGTGCTTGCGCTGCCGTTTGGCGAGGAGGTCGTGACGATCGGCGACATGGTTCACGGCGGTGCCGTCTCGTCCCTGATCGACACGGCGCGATGGCCGCGTCCTGGTCGGCGATCGAGTTCGACGGCGAGACGCCACGGGGCACCACGGTCGGCTTGACGGTCGGCTTCCTGGCCGCGGCTCGATCGCAGGAGCTGCTCGCCGAAGCCCTCGTCCTGCGCCGCGGCTCCAGCCTCTGCTTCTGCGATGCCAAGGTCACCGGCGCCGACGACGCCAAGCTCGTCGCCACCGGCCTGGTCACCTGCAAGCTGGGCTGATCCTCCAGCGACGAGACCTGCATTTCCGTTCATATGGATCGGAAACGCAGGTCTCGTGAAGGCTTCAGTCCGTCCCTTCGGCCTCGGGGTCGCGCCAGACGTGCTTGCGCCACGGGGGGCTGATCGAGAACTCCGAGCGGTCGCTTTCGGCGATCGGCTCCAGCGGAATCAGGTGGACCCGGCGACCCGGGGTGAAGCGGCCGCCCCGCCCGGCCCCGGCGGCGTTGCCGGCGTGGCTACCGCCGGAGACGAGGAGCAGGTTGGTCTCGGGGCCCCAGCCGTTCGGGTTGCGGGCGCCGACCGACTCGGCGGCATCCTTGAGGAGGTCGAGACCCGCGTCCGAGCCCCAGTTGGCGACGCTGCGCTCGTAGTTGTAGCCGTGGTGGGAGGAGGCGCGCTCGGCGACTGAGCCGTCCGACCCAATGCGGATCTGGACTCCCTCCCAGTCGTCCGCGTGGTAGCCCTTCTCACCGACGATCGGCAGATCCCGCAGGGTCGCGGAGTCCGCGTAGTAGGTCCAGTACTGGACATAGAGATTGCCGGCTCGCGAGCCGGAGCAGTCGGCACCCGCGGCTTCGGACTCCTCGGCCTCCCCCGCCCGGCAGTCGACGACATGGACGAAGGCGGTCACCGGCAGGCGGCGATCGGTGCGGTGGACGAGGCCGTCCTCGGCGCCATCGCCACAGGCGCTGTCGCGGCAGCGGCGGAAGTCGACCGGGACGGCGCGCGAACCCTCCTCGAAGGCGATCGTCGGCATGTGATCGCGGATCAGCTTCCCGACCTCGGTCCCGTAGGCGGCGATCAGCGCCGGCTCATCCCCACACCCATCCGCCAACGCCGCCGCACACAGGATCCGTGAAGCCACCGCCCGCGCCAACCCGTTCCCCGGCACCCGCACCCCCGCCGCGACCATTCCCACCAGCAGCAGCGACACAACGCAAAGCGTCCCCACCCACTCCACAGTCCCCTGCCCCCGCTCCGACCCCATGGCCCGAAGCTAGGACCCCCGGACTCACGAAATCAGCTTGCCGTGTGCCAATTCGCAGCCGAGCCCGTGCCAACTTAGAGCCTGTCCCGGCAGGGGTGAAGCGTCTTGTACTTTTTCGCCGCATCCGCCCACGGCGAGCCGGAAAGGCCGTCGAAAAAGTTAAGCGAAACCCCTGCCGGGACAGGCTCTAGAGGTTCGCGATCTCGACCGCGATGTCGGCCGCGGCCTTCTTCGCGTCGTCGAACAGCATCGACGTGTTCGGCTCGTAGAAGAGGTCGTTGTCGATGCCGGCGAAGCCGGGGCTGAGGGAGCGCTTGATCACGATCACCTGCTGGGCCTGGTCGACTTCGATGATCGGCATCCCCGCGATCGGGCTGTCGGGGTCGTTCTTGGCCGCCGGGTTGGTGACGTCGTTGGCGCCGATGACGACCGCGACGTCGGTCCGCGGCAGCTCGGGGTTGATCTCCTCCATCTCCCTCAGCTGCTCATAGGGGACGTCGGCCTCGGCCAGGAGGACGTTCATGTGGCCGGGCATGCGCCCGGCGACGGGGTGGATCGCATAGCTGACGGTGACGCCCCGCTCCTCGAGCTCGTCGGCGACCTCTTTGATCGCGTGCTGGGCCTGGGCGACGGCGAGGCCGTAGCCCGGGACGATCACGACCGAGTCGGCGTAGGCGAGCTTGATCGCCGCGTCCTGGGCGCTGATCGAGACGTGGGGGCGTTCCTCGGTGGTGCCGGCGCCGCCGCCCGCCGGGGCGCCGCCGAAGCCGGCGAAGAGGACGTTGGCGACCGAGCGGTTCATCGCCGTCGCCATCTCCATCGTCAGGATCGTTCCCGAGGAGCCGACCAGGGTGCCGGCGACGATCAGCGCGACGTTGTCGAGGGCGAATCCGGCGGCGGCGGCGGCGAGGCCGGTGAAGGCGTTGAGGAGCGAGATCACGACCGGCATGTCGGCGCCGCCGATCGGCAGCACGACGAGGTTGCCGAGCAGCGCCGCGGCGAGCAGGATCGCGATGAAGATCGCCTGCGAGGGATCGTCGTTGTTGACGGCGATCGAGACGCAGGCGGCGAGAATGCCGATCAGGAGCAGGGCGTTGATCACCTGCTGCCCCGGCACCGCGATCGGCTTGGTCGGGATCAGGTCCTGGAGCTTGGCGAAGGCGATGTTGGAGCCCCAGAAGGAGACCGAGCCGACGACCGCCGCGAAGAGGACCGGGATCAGCGCGTCGAGCGGGATCGTCTCGCCGAGCGAGATGCCGTGCCGGATCTCCGACCAGGCGATCAGGGCGACGGCGCCGCCGCCGACGCCGTTGTAGAGGGCGACCATCTGCGGCATCTCGGTCATCTGCAC
>JBBDYP010000056.1:0-8957 GCA_040900615.1 Solirubrobacterales bacterium
CACCCACATGTTCCAGCCGCTGACCGGCTCGACCGCGGAGAAGCACGACTCCTTCTTCGAGCCCTCCGGCGAGGGCAAGGTAATCGCCGGCTTCTCCGGCAAGGAGCTGATCCAGGGCGAGCCCGACGCCTCCTCCTTCCCCACCGGCGGCATCCGCGCCACCTTCGAGGCCCGCGGCTACACCGCCTGGGACCCGACCAGCCCGGCCTTCCTGCTCGAGAACCCGAACGGGGCGCTGCTCTGCATCCCGACCGCGTTCGCGTCCTGGACCGGCGAGGCGCTGGACGCCAAGATCCCGCTGCTGCGCTCGATGGACGCGCTCTCGCGCTCGGCGCTCAAGGCCCTGCGGCTGCTCGGCGACGAGGAGGCGCAGCGGGTCTTCACCACGGTCGGGCCCGAGCAGGAGTACTTCCTGATCGACGAGCAGTACTTCTTCGAGCGTCCCGACCTGATCAGCACCGGCCGCACCCTGTTCGGCGCCAAGCCGCCGAAAGGCCACGAGCTGGACGACCACTACTTCGGCTCGATCCCGGAGCGGATCCTCGCCTTCATGATGGAGTCCGAACTGGAAATGCGGAAGCTCGGCATCCCGGTCAAGACCCGCCACAACGAGGTGGCGCCGGCTCAGTACGAGATCGCGCCGATCTTCGAGAACTCGAACGTCGGCTCCGACCACCAGCAGCTGCTGATGCAGACGCTGGAAAACGTCGCCCGCCGCTACGGGCTGGTCTGCCTCCTGCACGAGAAGCCGTTCGCCGGCGTCAACGGCTCCGGCAAGCACAACAACTGGTCGATGGGGACCGACACCGGCGACAACCTGCTCAACCCGGGCGACACGCCGGCGGACAACATCCACTTCCTGTTCTTCTGCACGGCGGTGATCCAGGCGGTCAACAAGCACCAGGGCCTGCTGCGCGCCTCGGTCGCCAACATCGGCCAGGACCACCGGCTCGGGGCCAACGAGGCGCCGCCGGCGATCATCTCGATCTTCCTCGGCGCCGAGCTGGAAAAAGTGTTCGAGGCGATCTCGACCGGCGAAGGCGACCCCAACACGCCGGCCTCCTTCCTCGACCTGGGGACGACGGTGCTGCCGCCGCTGCCGATGCACGGCGGCGATCGCAACCGAACCTCGCCGTTCGCCTTCACCGGCAACAAATTCGAGTTCCGGGCGCTGGGATCGAGCATGTCGCTCGCCTTCCCGAACACGGTCCTGAACATGATCGCGGCCGAGGCGATCGACGAGCTGGCGGGCAAGCTGGAGGAGAAGATCTCCTCCGGGACGGGCATGCCGCAGGCGGTGATGGAGATCGTCAGAGACTCCTATCTAGCCAACAAGCGGGTCTGCTTCAGCGGCGACAACTACTCCGAGGAGTGGCACGCCGAGGCCGAGCAGCGCGGGCTGAAGAACCTGCGGACGACCCCCGACGCGCTGCCCGAGGTGCTCGCCGGCGACACGGTTGCCGCGTTCGAGAGGTACAGCGTGCTCTCCAAGCGCGAGCTCGAGTCCCGCTACGAGGTCTGGGTCGAGCAGTACTCGATCCGGGCGAACATCGAGGCGGAGGAGACCTTCGCGATCGCCCAGACGATGCTCCTGCCGGCTGGCCTTCGCCACCTGGCGCTGATCGGCGAGGCCGGCGTCTCCAGCCTCGAGGGCGAGGTTCGCGAGATCGTCGACGAGCTGGTCGCGGCGCTCGGCGAGCTGAAAGCCGCCAACTCCTACCCGGACGGCCTCGAGGGCCTCGACCTCGCCGTCTACGCCCGCGACAACCAGATCGCGGCGATGGCGAAGGTGCGCGAGGCGGCCGACAAGCTGGAGAAGGTCGTCGCCGACGACCTCTGGCCGCTGCCGAAGTACGAGGAGATGCTCTTCATCAAGTAACACCGGGGCCCGAGGAAAGGGATCCGGGTAGGGATTTCACTTAACTTTTTCGAGATCGCTCGCGGGCCGTCCGAGCTGCGCTGCGACGAAAAAGTACAAGACGTTTCATCCCTACCCGGATCCCCTGCGCCGGCCGCGTGTCACTTGGCTTCAGGAGCTTGCGCTGTTAGGGGCCTGGGAAGGCCGGGGCCGCCGTTGAGGGGGTTGAAGTCGGCGAGCAGCTCGAGCAACCGCGGCTGCGGCTCGTCCTCGTCGATCACGACCGCGGTGCCCGGCCAGGCGTAGCGCAGGTAGCGAGCGTAGGCCTGGCGCGAGCCGAGGTCGGGCTCGTAGATCCAGGAGCCGGTGTTCCAGTAGCGGGTGCGGGCGTCGCGGTTGGAGCGGACGTCGGCGAGCGGCTGGTGGGTGTGGGCGAAGACGATCCGCTCGGCCTGCTCGCCCCAGCCGAGGTTCTCGACCACGCGGGCGAAGGCCTCGAGCGCGTGCTCGGAGGGGTCGCTGCGGGAGACGACGGTCGGCTCGGGATAGATCGGCCGCGACCAGGGCGGCCCCTCGACCGGCTGCTCGCGCGCCTGCCGCTCGGCCTCCTCGCGGGTGACGGCGTCGAAGTGCTCCTCGCTCGGCAGCGGCTCGGCGCCGTCGCCGAGGCCGCGGTCGCGCAGCTCCGCCGCCAGCCGCTTCGCCCCCCGAACCGGCAGCGCCAGGGCCGAGGCGAAGCGCCCGGCGCGCTGGGCGGCGCGGAAGACGTTGCGCTGGGCATGGGTGCCGTGCGGCATCTGCGCGGCGATGTAGAGCCACTCGGTCAGCAGCGTCGTCACCGACTCGTAGTCCTCGACGCACTTCGGCTCCTCGGGGCCGCCGGCGGCGATCCCCCACAGCGTCCGGGTCAGCAGGCGGTCGGCGCGGGAGCCGGTCTGGCGGGCGTGCGGGTCGAGGTAGTGGCCGTGGGTGCAGAGGACGCCGCCGAAGCTGTAGGTCGGGTAGGCGATCTCGACCTCCACTCCAGGCAGGCGACGTTCGAGGAAGGCGCGGAAGTACCAGGGGCCGGGCCGGTTGACCGCGGGCGCCGCGCCTTCGGCCAGCTTCGCCTCCAGCCGGTCCTCCTCGTCGCGGTGGACGAGGTGGTGGTCGTGGTTGCCGGCGAGGAAGACGAGGCGCTTGCCGCTCATCCGCTCGGCGATCAGGCGCAGCAGCCCGTCGGCGGAGTCGACCGCCTGCTCGACCGAGCCGAAGAGGAAGTCGAAGAGGTCGCCGAGGAAGATCAGCTCGTCGATCCCCTCCAGCGCCGGCGCCAGCCGCTCGAGCGCGAACTCCTCGCGCAGGACGTCGCGCCCGGTCCAGGCGCCGAAGTGGGTGTCGGAGACGACGAGAGCGCGCATCGCCCGATCATGCCCGATTGCGGAGCTATCTGTGATGCCTGGCCGGCTGCTTGTCTCGCCGGGCCGGCCCGGGCGGCAGGTCTTTGCGCAGGGCGAGCTGCTTGGTGGCAACGACCGGGAGCTGCCCGGTTTCGGAGTAGGTGACGCGCAGGGCGAGCGGGGCGCGCCCGCGGCGGGCAAGCTGGCGCTTGACCCGCCTCGAAGCCCTCCCCGTCTTGCCCGGCCACAGCTTCAGCCGCCAGCGGAAGGACCCGAAGCGATACGGCGGCGGTTCGGGGCCCTTGAGCACCTTCCACCCGATCGCCGGCGAGGTGACCACGAGATCGCCCCGTTCCGGTACCCAGACGTCGATCGCGGCGATGCCGCGGCTCTTGTTCTGGCGGAGCTGGCCGAACCTGATCGGGCGTGAGGGCAACGGTCGGGGGGCCGGCTCGGACCGTGCGTCGACCGCGACGCCGCCGCCGCTGAAGGTGGAGGTCGGGACCCAGGCCGCGACCGGTGGCTGCCCCGGCACCGCCCGTCCAATCGTCTCGTTGACCATTCCTTCGCGCTGGTCGATCCAGTAGACGGTTCCGTCGAGCACCGCGATGCTCTCCGCGCGGCCGGCGCTGGGGATGAACTGGGGTTCGACGGCATCCCCGGCGATCGTCGCCCGCGCGATCCCCCCTTCACTCGACGCCCAGTAAATGTGGCGGTCGTCGACGGCGAGGGCGCAGCCGCCCACGAGGGTCGGGACGAAGGAGTCATCCACTTCCGAGCCGTCCAGACGCGCGCGGCCGATCCCAGCGAAGTCCGTCCAGTAGATGTACTCGCCTCGCACCGCGACGTCGCATGGCCGGCTGAAGCCGCCGACGGTGACCAGGTCGTCGATCCGCCCCGATCCGTCGAGTGCCGCCCTGCCGATCGACTTGCGTTCGGGATTCGTCCAGTAGAGGTACCCGGCCCCCACTCCGAACCCGCCGAGCAACCCCGATTCGTTGATTCCGGTGATCACCGGGGCCGGCGGCGCCGCCGGGCCGTCGAGGCTCAAGCTCATCACGCCCAGGAACCCGCGCCAGTAGAGGTGGGTGTCGGTCGCGATCAGGTCGTAGAAGGGACCGCTCATGCTCCCCGCCGACTGGAAGAAGCGCGGCTCGATGCCGCTGCCATCGAGCCGGGCGGCGACGATGTTGCCGGCTTCGGTCCAGTAGATCGCCGCCGTGGCGGTCGAGGGAACGAGGAGAGCGAGCGTCGCGATCACGGCCCCCAGCAGGGGGCGCGGTTTCCACCCGGGCCGCGGCATCGTCGGCGCAGAATACGGGAAGAACGCCCGCGCGCTCAGGGACGTCGGCGGTGGTCGCGCGGCAGCACCCGCATCTCCAGGCCGCCCCTGGGCGAGAGGGTCGGCATCTGGCGGACCGTCATCGTCCGACCGGGGAGGGCGTCGAGGCGGAGGCGCTGCAGCAGCATCGTCGCCACCAGCTTCACCTCGGTCTGGCCGAAGCGCTTGCCGATGCAGATGCGGGAGCCGCCGCCGAAGGGGACGTAGGCGCCACGGGGCAGCGCCGCCTTGCGCTCGCGGGTGAAGCGCTCGGGAATGAATGCCTCGGGGTCGGGGAAGACCTCGGGGATGCGGTGGCTGGCCCAGGAGCAGTAGTTGACGTAGGCGCCGCGGGGCACGGTGTAGCCGCCGAACTCGAACTCGCGGACGGCGCGACGGGGGCCGATCCAGGCGGGCGGGTAGAGGCGCAGGACCTCGTCCAGGACCATGTCGAGATAGGGCATCTCTTTTTCGAGCTGGTCGACCGTGGGCGTCGCGCCGCCGAGCACGCGATCCTGCTCCTCCCGCAGGCGGGCGACCACGTCCGGGTGGCGGGCGAGCTCGTGCATCATGAAGCTCAGGGTCGAGGTCGAGGTGTCGTGGCCGGCGAACATCAGCGTCATCACCTGGTCGCGGATCTCACGGTCGGTGAAGGCCTCGCCGCCCTCGCCGCGGGCGCCGATCAGGAGGCTGAGGATGTCCATCCGCCCCTCGTCCGGATTCGCCCGGGCGGCGGCGATCTCGCCGAAGACGATCTCGTCGAGCACCCGCCGCGAGGCGAGCATCCTGCGCCACGGCGAGCCCGGCCCGCGCACCAGCCGCCACTGGAAGTCGATCCCGTAGTAGCCGAGGGCGCGCTCGAAGTGCTCGGCCGCGGCGGCGCCCCTGCCGGCCTCGTCGGGATCGAGGCCGAGGAGCGCCCGCATCGCGATCCGCATCGCCAGGTTGCGCATCCAGTCGTAGAGGTCGAACACCCCGCCCTCTGGGAGGCCGGCGATCGCGACCTCGGCCTCCGTCGCCATGACCGCCGTCGCCGCGGTCACCTGCTCGCGGTGGAAGGCGGGCATCATGATCGCCCGGGCGCGGTCGTGGTAGTCCTCGTCGACCGTCAGCAGCCCGTCGCCGAGGAGGGGGATCAGATCGCCGAAGCTCGACTCACGCCAATGGAAGTTCTCCGGGTGGGCGACGGTGACGAAGTGGTTGGCCTCCGGCCCGAGCATGAAGACGACCCGCGAGTGCAGCAGCCGCATGCTGAAGATCGGCCCGTGCTCTTCGTAGGCACCGAGCAGGAGCGGCAGCGGGTCATGGGCTACCTGGTGGGTGCGGGCGAGGCTGAAGTCGGCCGGCCCGGGGGGGAACTTGCCCCGCCCGCGCCACTCGGCCACCACATCGGAGGCCACCCGCCGCACCGGGTTGGCGGACATCTGCGGGGGCCGGGAAGCGGGGGCGGTGGTGTCGACCGTGGCCATCGCGCCGGAGCATAACTGGCTGATCAGCCAGTTTCGTTGCAGCTCGACGCCGAGCCGCCGCGCATTCACTCCCAGAGGATCCCATCGACGGCCTGCGGCATGAGGCTCTGAATTGACTCATCCGCAGGTACCCAACCTCCGGATTCCTGTCGCAGCAGCCCCAATGCCTTAATCGCGTTGAGGTCACGGCTCAAGGTCTTCTCCGTCTTGGCGGCATATGCACCTGCGAGACGGGGGGTAAGCGTTGGTATGGCCCGCTTGGGGACAGCACTTCCAGAAATATGAAACTCGCGCGAAAGATCGAGCACGAGGCGAAGGCGACGGTTAGCGGTCGCTCCGCGGCGCTCACCGAAGCTTTGGTAGACGAACTGCTCCCAGCGATCCTCGAATTGAACCTTCCGAATGACATCGAGCTGTTCGCGCAATTGATCCACAAACCCCTGAGCTGCGTAGCGCAGGAACGACAGCACCCCGTCTCCATCGCGGCTGGAGATTGCCAGCTGCCGGTAGTACTCGGAGCGGGTGAGGTTGTAATGATTTGAGAGCAGCTGACAGGTGGGAACCGGGAACCCAGCGCACAGAAGGATCTGCAACTCCAACAGCCGGGCGGTCCGACCGTTGCCGTCACCGAACGGGTGTATCCAGGCGACATACAGATGGGCCACAATGGCCTTCACAATTGCCAGTGGCGCGGCGAGCTGGGGGGTCCCCGGTGGCGGATCGAAATCACTTCCGTTGAGCCAGCCACAGAGTCGGGCAAGCAAATGCTCAGCGTCCTCTGCCGGCGCTGCTTTGTAGGAGCCGACCACGACAGGATGCTGTCGAATCTCCCCGGGCACAGCCCCCTCCTCCAGCTCGAGACCCTCGAGAATCAGGCGGTTGTACTCACAAAGACGGGCAACCGAAAATGGCAGCTCGGGATCCTCCAAGAGCTCTTTACGCGCCACGTCGTAGGCGGAAAGCACGTTCTCGATCTCCCGCTCCAGGTACTCGCGGGATGGCGGCAACTCAAGCGTACGGTCGATTATGCGCCTGACCTCGTCCTCCGACAGAGTGTTGCCCTCGATCGCCGTCGTGGCCAACATGCCCTTGACGAGGTACACCTGCAGCAGATCGGCGGCAGCGGCTGGCGACAGCAACGCTCGGCCTACGTGCTGACTCTTCGACTTCGCCTCCCCTAGGAGCACCCAAGTTGCCGGCTGGACTGGCCGTAAATCTACGCCAAAGTCTATGTGGGGATGGGTCATCAAATATCCCTGTTGAGCAGGCATTCGACGATTATAGACCAGTATTTGTCCTAGTCTGTGTCCAGCATTCTGTCCCCAGCTACGGCCGCCAGCTGGCCGCAGGCGGCGTCGATGTCGCGGCCGCGGGTGAGGCGGACCGTGGCGGTGAGGCGGTGCTCGGAGAGGATCGCGCGGAAGCGCTCGATGCGCTCCGGGGAGGAGCCGTCGTAGGCGCCGGTCGGGTTGTAGGGGATCAGGTTGACCTTGTAGACGCGCGGGTCGAGCAGGGCGGTGAGCTGGCGGGCATGCTCGGGAAGGTCGTTGACGCCGTCGAGCATCACGTACTCGACGAAGACCTTGCGGCGGCGCCTCGCCCGGTAGCGGTCGCAGGCGGCGAGGACCTCGGCCAGCGGGTAGCGGTCGTTGACCGGCATCAGCTGCGAGCGCAGGCCGTCGTTGGGGGCGTGGAGGGAGAGGGCGAGGCTGACCGGCAGCTCGCAATCGGCGAGGCGGTCGATCCCCGGCACCCAGCCGACGGTCGAGATCGCCGTGCGGCGGTGAGTGACGCCGAGGTCGGGGAGGCGCTCGCAGGCGGCGAGCACGGCGTCGATGTTCATCGTCGGCTCCCCCATCCCCATGAAGACGACGTGGTCGATCTGCTCGAGGCGGCGGAAGTGCAGCGCCTGGTCGAGGATCTCGTCGGCCGTGAGATTGCGGCCGAACTTCATCTGCCCGGTGGCGCAGAAGGTGCAGGTGAGCGGGCAGCCCGACTGCGAGGAGACGCAGACCGAGCGGCGGCCGTCGCGGTAGCGCATCAGCACCGCCTCGATCGGCCGTCCGTCGGCGGTGTGGAAGAGGGTCTTGACCGTGCCGTCGTCGGAGCGGGCCTCGGCCTGGACCGAGAGCGTGGAAAACGGCACGGCGGCGGCGAGCCGATCGCGCAGCGTCCCCGGCAGGTTCGTCATCTCCTCGTAGGAGGAGGCCCCGCGCGCCAGCCACTCCCAGACCTGGGAGGCGCGGTAGGCGGGCTCGCCGGAGTCGGCGAGGGTTGCTGCGAGCAGAGAGCGGTCCACCCCGCCGAGGCTACCGACCGGCGAGTGCGGCGCAGACCGCCTGGGCGCCGGCCCGGCGCAGGGCGTCGAACCCGGCGCGGACGGCCGCATTCTTCGACTTCGGCACGATCTGCGCGTTGGCGGAGACCGTGACCGAGCGACGACCGTCCAGCGTCGCCGCCGTGAACTGGGTGAAACCGGGAAGGTTGCCGGTGTGCCCGTAGACGGTGCCGCAACCCGTCCGGTACCGGAAGATCCCGAGCCCGGTGGAGTTGGCCCCCGGTCCGGGTGGCTCCGAGTGTCCCTTGACGAAATGCAGCTGCTGGCGCTGGGTGGCGCGGTCGAACAGCCGGCGCCCGACGTAGCCGCGGACGAAGCGGTTGAGGTCGGCGGCCGTCGACTGGATCCCCCCCGACGCCCACGCCCCGGACATGCTGAGCAGGGTGGTGACGTCGGTCGGCGGCTCCGGTGGGGAGAGCATGTACCCGTTGACGTGGGGGCTCGGCAGGCGGAAGCCGGTCGGCAGCGTGGTCCTGGTCATCCGCAGCGGATCGAGGACGCGTTGACGCAGCAGTCGGCGACCGTCCCGGCCGGCGCCATCCTCTGCGACACCGCGATGCCCGGCGGCGCTCGAAGAGTTGTGGTGCCGGTC
>JBBDYP010000056.1:8967-25133 GCA_040900615.1 Solirubrobacterales bacterium
CGGGGCGCCACCACAACTCTTCGGTGAAGCCTCAGAGCCCGGCGGCGTCTGCGAGCAGGTCCACCTGGGCTGGGTCGCTGGTGCAGGGGAAGGGGATCAGCTCGCCGCAGCCGGCCTGCTCGAAAGCGGTCAGGTACTGCTTGACCGTCTCGGCGTCGGTCGCGGCGCTGTCCGCGATGTACCCAGCGATCTCCTCGCCGAGGAAGGCGTAGTAGTGGGTGAGGTCCGCGCGGATGTTCTCCTCCGCGTTCTCCCCGAGCGAGAAGTACGCGAGACCCATCGTCCGCGGCTCGCCGTCTCGGCCGGCCTCCGACCACGCGGCCCCCACCTTCGCGACCATTTCGGCGTATTCATCGGGCGGCGCACCGCCGGCGATCCAGCCGTCGCCGCAACGGGCGGCCCGGGCGAAGGAGGCATCGGCATGGCCCCCGACGACCAGCTTGGGTGCCCCAGCTATCGATGGGCCGACCTCCCCTGCTGCCCACACCTCCTTGATCCGCTCCAGCTGCGCGTCGAAGAGACTGCCGCGAGTGCTCCACTCGACCCCGCTCACCTCGTAGTCGTCCTCACGGGCGCCGAGGGCGATCCCGAGCGTGAAGCGGCCGCCAGCGCGGTCAGCGGCTCGTAGTTGTCATAGACGATGCGATCGATCGTGCCGAGGCTGGAGAAGCCACGGGCATCAGCCCGGCGCGCCCACTCGAGAAGCTGATCTCCCGTCGTTCCGGGAACAGCATGCAATGTTCGGCTTTGCTTAACCCTAGCGAGGCGAATACCTCGGCTCAACCGCACTCACCCGCCGAGGTCGGGAGTGGACCTGGCGCTCTGCTTCCTCGGCGTACGCTCGTGCCTACTCCGCCAGGGCCCGTCGCAGCGCCTCGGCGTCGACGCCCTCCACCTGCACCAGCTTTTCCCGCGACTTCTCCCCCCGCACCACGCTCACCCTCGACGGCGCCACCCCCACGCGCTTGGCGATCAGCTTGCACAGCGCCGCGTTCGCCTTCCCGTCCACCGGCGGCGCCGACACCCGCGCCTGCAAAACCCCGTCCTCGACCCCCATCAGCTCGTTCTTGTGACCGCGGGGGCGGAGGCGGACGTCGATCTTCGAGTCGGCCATTGCCCAGATGATGATGGGCGATGAAGGCGGGGGCGAGGACCGGGGCGCTCGGCCCTTGGAACTGGCGGCTGAACCGCCGGCGACCGCGACGCGGTTCGAAACCAGGGCGCTGCCGCTTGGCAAGCCGCGCCTGGAGAGCTTCGACGACGTCGCCGAGATCCTCACCTTCGCCGAGGGCGAGGAGCACCGGTGATCCTCGTCGATGCGAACCCGCTGATCTACGCGAGCGCGCCGGAGACGGCCCAGCACGGCGTCGCCAAGGACTGGCTCGATGGTCGCCTGAACGGATCCTCGCGTGTCGGACTGCCGTGGCCGAGCCTCCTCGCCTTCATGCGAATCGTCTCCAACCCGAAGCTGTTCGAGGGGGCGTCGCTGACCCATGCCCGCTCCCAGGTCCAGGCATGGTTGGACCTACCCACCACCTGGGTGCCGACGCCCACTGACGCGCATGCGACGACCCTCGGAGAGCTCCTCGCGGGCGAGAGCTCCCACCGTCTCGTGCCGGACGCCCACCTGGCGGCGCTGGCACTCGAGTACGGCCTCATGCTCTGCAGCAGCGACGGCGACTTCGCCCGCTTCCCCCAGTTGCGCTGGGAAAGCCCGCTTCGCTGACGGAGGTTCGCCGGCTCGGAGCGCTGATCATGCGGGCAGCTCCCCGGAGAGTCGCTCCAGCGCTTCGCGGGCGAGGTCGAAGACGTGGCGGTCGCCGCTGAGCCGGTAGCGGGAGTTGGCCCCCATCACCACCGCGTAGAGCTCGAAGGCGAAGCGCTCCGGGTTCTCGACCCCGGCGATGCCCGCCTGCCGCACCAGCTCCGCCATCCAGGCGTCGAGCGCGGCGGCGATCGCGTCGCGGACCGGGCCCGGGCGGTCGTCGTACTCGGCCGAGGTCGCGGCCCAGAAGCAACCGCCGGAATAGTCGTCGAGGTAGGCGAGGTAGCGGTCGCCCATGGCCCGCAGGCGTGGCGCCCCGTCGGGGGTGCCCTGCGCCGGCTCGATCACCGCGGCGCGGAAGCGCCCGGCCGCGGCCCCGATCGTCGCCAGCTGCAGCTCCTGCTTGGAGCCGAAGTGGGCGAAGAGCCCGCTCTTGCTCATCCGCAGCTCGCCCGCGAGGCGGCCGATGGTCAGGCCCTCGAGGCCCTCGGCCGAGGCCAGGTCGACGGCACGGTCGAGGATCGCGGCGCGCGTCTGCGCCCCCTTGCCGGCCGCCGGAGCGCCGGCGGCGGGTTCGGATGACGCCTGCTCTGCGGTCGTGCTCACCGGACTACAGTACAAAAAAGCACGAACGTTCGTGCAAATCGACTAGGATGCGCGCAATCGCAGTCGGGACCCAATCGAGGAGGAGGGCAAGTGAGCAGCCAGGTGAAGAGCATCGACGAGATGGAGGCGATCTACCGGGGCGCCTTCAAGCGCGCCCGCGCCGAGCTCGGGGTCGAATCGTTCGGCATGCAGATCATCGACATGCCGCCCAACTACGAGCACTATCCGGAGCACGACCACCTGCATGACAACCAGGAGGAGGTCTTCCTGGTGATGCGCGGCGGCGGCGAGATCGAGATCGACGGCGAGCGCTTTCCCCTCGACGACGACCGCGTGGCCCGGGTGGGCCCGGAGACGAAACGCAAGATCTGGCCGGGGCCCGACGGGATCCGCGTGGTGGTCCTCGGCGGCGTCCCGGGCGAGGCATACGTCGCGCCCGACATCACCAAGCTCGGGGAGCCGGACCCGCTGGCGGCAAGCTAGGCTGATTGACGTGCTTCGACGCGTCCCTCTCGTAGCGACGCTGCTCTGCCTGCTGGCGCTCGCCGCGCCGGCGGCCGCGCCGGCGGAGACCTCCGGCGGCCACGGCGACGACGCGGTCGTGGTGGTCTCGGGCGACGTCACGGTCGATCGCGGCGACGTGGTGGACGGCGTCTTCATCGCCAGCGGCGACGCCAGGATCGCCGGCCGCGTCGACGGCGACGTCGTCGTGCTCAGCGGCGACCTGGTCGTCTCCGGGACGATCGACGGCAGCATCTTCCTCGCCAGCGGCTTGGCGCGCCTGCTCCCCTCGGCGGACGTCACCGGTGACGTCACCTACGGCGACCAGCGTCCCGAGGTCGCGCTCGACGCCCGGGTGAGGGGCGACGTCGAAAAGGAGGGCTGGCCGGACCTCGGCGGGGCGCTGCCGTGGATCGGCGGTTTCCTGATCTGGCTCGCGGTCACCGTCTCCACGCTCGTGCTCGGGGCCCTGCTGCTGCTGATCGCACCGCGCGCGGCGGACTCCATCTACCAGCGGACCCGGGAGCGGATCGGCCCGCTGATCGCGATCGGCATCGCGATCCTGATCACGCTGCCGGTAGCCGCCTTCCTCGCCGCGATCACGATCCTCGGCCTGCCGCTGGCGATCGGCATCGGGCTCGCGCTGCTTCCCCTGGGGGCGGTCGCCTACGTGGCCACCGCCTGGGCGCTGGGCCGGACGATCATGAAGCCGCCCCGCGAGCGCATCCTCTCCTTCCTCGTCGGCATGGCGATCCTTCGGGCCCTCGCCCTGGTGCCGATCCTCGGCTTTCTCGTCGGGCTCGCGGCGGTGGTGTTCGGCCTCGGCCTGATCGGGGCCGCTATCGGGGCGGCCCGGGCGCCCGAGGCTCCGGAGCCTGCTCGAAGCCCGGGCAGCTGAGCACGGGGATCCGCGGGTAGCGCGCGAAGCGCCGGTCCGTCCGCGAGCGCTCGCAGAGCGAGAAGACCGAGCCGCGCGTGTTGGGGACCAGGCGCTGATGCAGGCAGCGGTCGCAGAGTCCGTAGGCTTTCGGCGGGCACACAACCAGGAGGATCCATGACCGATACGACGATCACGTTGACGATGTCCAGGGCGGACGCAGAGGTTCTCCTCGGCGTGCTCTCTGCCGAGCGCTACAACCCGGAGGTCGAAGCCGTCTGCGACACGCTTCGCAAGCAGCTCGACGAACAGCTGGCCTAACCCGCCGGTGGTACCGCCTCGCAGGCGGCTAGCTTTGACGTGTGCGAGGAACGGCAACCCTTTTCGACGCGGACGCTGCCGCCTATACCGGCACGGTCGAGGTGCTCGGCGTCATCTTCCGGGCCGAGGACGACGGCTACGCGGTGCTCGAGGTTCAGGAGGCGGAGTCCGGCGAGGGCTTCGCGCTGGTCGGCCCGGTCGCCCACCTGGCCCCGGGGGACAGAGCCGAAGTCAGTGGCGAGTGGCAGACCCACTCCCGCTACGGGCGCCAGCTGCGGGCGCAGGGCGCGCTTCCGCTCGACCCGGCCGACCGCGAGGGCCAGGTCGCCTACCTGACCTCGCTGCGCCACATCGGGCCGGCTCGGGCCGAGCGGCTCGTCGACGAGCACGGCGAGGGAGTGCTGCAGGCGATCGCCGCCAACCCGCAGGCAGTCTTCGGGGCGCTGCGCGGAGTCAGCGCCAACCAGGCCGCGGCGGCGACGGAATCCTGGCACGCCAGCCGCGCCGTGCGCGACCTCCATGTGCAGCTGGCGCCGCACGGGCTGGCCCACCTGGCGGCCCCGATCCACGCCCGCTACGGGGACCGCTCGATGACGATCCTGCACGAGGACCCCTACCGGCTGACCGAGGTCGACGGCGTCGGCTTCGCCCGGGCCGACAGGATCGCCCTCGCCGCCGACGTGCCGCCAGAGTCCAGCCGCCGCGCCCAGGCGGCCGCGGTGTTCGCCCTGGCCGAGGCCGAGCAACAGGGCAATAGCTACCTGCCGCTGGAGGAGCTGACCCGGCGCACCGCGAAGCTGATCGGCCTCGCCGCCGACCCCGAGGTGCTGGTCGAGGCGCGCGGACTGCTGGTCGACGAGGGACGCGTGTACCGGGAGTCGACGCACGCCAGCGAGCTGGCGGTGGCGGCGACGCTGCGCACGCGCATCGACTCGCCCCCCCACCTCGACCACGACCCCGGCGAGAACCCGGACGACGGCCTCACCGAGGAGCAGTGGGCGGCGGTTCGCGGCGCCTTCGCCTCCCGCGTCTCGGTCATCACCGGCGGCCCCGGAGTCGGCAAGACCGTCTGCACCAAGGCGATCGTCGCCGAGACCGAGGCCGCCCACGCGACGATCGCCCTCTGCGCCCCCACCGGCCGCGCCGCGCGCAGGATGGAGGAGGCGACCGGGCACGAGGCGCAGACGATCCACCGCATGCTCGAATGGATGCCGGGGCGCGAGCCCGCCTTCCGGCCGGGGCACCCACTGCCGGCCGATCTGGTCATCGTCGACGAGTCCTCGATGCTGAACCTGCGCCTGGCCGAGGTGCTCTTCAACGGGCTGGCGGAGTCGACTCACGTTGTCCTCGTCGGCGACGCCGATCAGTTGCCGCCGATCGGCGCCGGCAAGCCGTTCGAGGACCTGATCGCCTCCGGCACGGCGCCGGTGGTGCGGCTCACCCAGATCTTCCGCCAGGCGGCGCGGTCGATGATCACGACCGCGGCCCACGAGATCAACCAGGGTCGCCCGCCGCACCTGGAGCCCAGCGAGGACCAGGACCATGACTTCTTCTTCATCGACCGGGCCAACCCGGAGCGGGCGCTGGAGACCGTGGTCGAGGTGGTCGCCGAGCGGGTGCCGAAGCGATTCGGCCTGGACCCGGTGCGAGACGTACAGGTGCTGGCGCCGATGTACCGGGGGGCGGTCGGCATCGACGCGCTCAACGAGCGCCTCCAGGCCCGCCTCAACCCGGACGGCAAGCGGGCGCTGAACGACCGCTTCCGGATCGGCGACCGGCTGATCCAGACCCGCAACTCCCACGAGCTGGGGTTGATGAACGGCTCAATCGTCTTCCTGCGGCGCGACGATCCCGACGAGGAGGCGATCGTCGTCGACACCGACGAGGGCGGCTCGCTGGTGATCCCCTATGGGGAGACGGGAACCCTGCGGCTCGCCTACGCGATCTCCGTCCACAAGGCGCAGGGCTGCGAGGTGCCCGTCGTGGTCGGCGTCTGCCACCGCTCCCACTCGCGGATGCTGACCCGCCCCCTTCTCTACACGGCGATAACCCGTGCCCGCAGCAGCTGCGTGCTGGTCGGCGACAGGGCGGTCCTGGCTGCCGCGGTCCAGCGCGACGACGGCGGCGGCCGCCACTCGGGGCTGGCGGACCGGCTGCAAGGCTGAGGGGGTGGATCCGGAATCGACAGGCGCGGAAGCGGCTGAGGACCCTTCCGTGGAAGGAGTTCCCCGCGTTCCCCTGATCGAGATCGCTATCACCCTCGCCGGGATCGCCCTGCTGGCCGGCCTGGTGCTCGCGGTCCCGGCCCTCCGCGATTCCTTCAGCGCCGCGATCCAGGGCGACCACGAGGAGGTGCGGCGAGAGATCGACAGCCTCGGCATCGGCGGGCCGCTGCTGATTCTCGCCCTCGCCCTGATCCACGCCGTCGTCTTCTACCCGGCCGAGATCGTCGACGCGGCCGCCGGCTTCGCCTACGGCTTCTTCCCCGCGCTGGCGCTGATGATGTTCGGCTGGATCCTCTCGGGGCTGCTCTGCTTCGCGGTCGGCCACTCGGTCGCGCGACCGCTGCTCGACCGCTGGCTGGGAGAAGAGCGCTTCGAGCGGATCGAGGCGATGATCGAGCGCGGTGGCCCGACCCTGCTGCTGGCGATGCGACTGATCCCGATCCTGCCCTTCAGCGTCGTCTCCTACGCCGCCGGGGCGGCACGGGTCCCGGTCCTGCGGTTCGCCTGGACCACGGCCGTCGGCTACCTGCCGATCACCGCGATCTCCGTCTACTTCGGCACCCGCCTCGAGGGGCTCTCGCTCACCGACCCACTCGTCTTCGGCAGCGCCGCGGCCCTGCTCGCGCTGCTGCTGGCGGGCCACTGGGTGATGCGGCGCCAGGCGGCCCGCACCGAACCCTGATCGGCTATCCGACCCGCTTTACGCGGAAGCGGAATTCGGCCGGGGTCTTGTCGACGTTGCCCGCCGCGTCGCGGGCCCGCACCCGCACCGTGTGCCTCCCGGCTTCGAAGCGGCGGGAGACCCACTGCGGGCAGAAGTGGAGGAGGCCGCGGTCGAACTTGCAGATGAAGGTGGAGTCGGCCTCGCTGGAGCGGAAGCGGAAGCTCGCCCGGACTTTGCGGCGGTGGGTGCGAATCAGCTTCCGCGGGTGCTTGGCGATCGACGTCCGCGGGCGCCTGGTGTCGACGGTGAAGGCGACGACCCCGCTGCTGCCGACCCTGCCGGCCAGATCGGTGCCGAACACCGCGACGCCGTGCTGGCCATCGCTCAGCTCGCTCGGGAAGGTGAACGGAGAGGCACAGGGCTGCGCTGCGGAGCCGTCGACCTCGCAGTTGAAGGCGACCGGGCGGTTGGCGGTGAACTGGATGGTCGGGCGGCGATTGCGGCTGAGCGGCTGCGGTCGCTCGGTGATCGTGATCGCCGGCGGCAGCGCCAGCAGGTCGACGGCCGTGTAGGCATCGACCAGGCCGGCGCCGACCGCCTCGGGGCCGAAGGCGCCGACCGGGCGGGCGGTGGAGGTCAGGGCGGCACGGACCTGGGCGGCGGTGGCCCCAGGGTTGCCCTGCCGCACGAGAGCGGCGACGGCGGCCGCGTGCGGCGCCGCAGCCGAGGTGCCGTAGAAGCGATGGACGCCCCCCTGAACCTGACCGAAGAACGTGTTCGCGCCGCCGTCGGTGGCGACGACGTCCGGCTTGGCGAGCGTCTCGGGCGACGGCAGTTTCAGCGCCGGCGTGATGCCGAGGACCGGGCCGAAGTAGTGGGTGAGCGGTCCTCGCGAGGAGAAGACCTCGGGCGCGGACGTGGTGTTGAAGCGGACCGCGCCGACGCCGATCGCACCGCTGGCGCCGCTGTGGCCGAAGATCGTCGGCCCGACCACGTCCCCTTCGGAGGATTCGGGGTACTCGAACGCAGTCACGCCGCTGCCGTTCTGCAGCAGGACGAACTTGAGGCGCGGCGGCGTCGCGGCGCTCGCCACTTCGTTGCAGGTCCCGAAGCAGTGGTTGATCGCGAGTTGGACCTCCTGGGTCGGTCCCGGGTTATTCCACTCGAGGACCTCGAGGGGTTTCTGGCTTTTGCCGACGTTGTCTTCGCCGCTGGCGGCGACCAGTTCACCGCCCGTATCGAGCAGGAAGGCGTCCAGATCGGTGGTGACGCCGTTCCAGGGCTCGGCCCACTGCAGGTCGACCCTCAGCGTCGCCCCCGACACGACCGTGATCCCGAAGGTGTCGTCGGATGCCAGTGGGTCGGGGTTGAAATCCATGCAATGACCTTCCCCGAAGCCCGGCAGGGCGAGCAATTCGGCGGGACAGCTACCGGAGTCCCGGTATTCGGGCGCTTCCCAGGAGCCGATGTCGCGGCCTTCGGCGTCGATCAGGTTGTCGTTGCCGGCGGCGGAGAAGTAGGAGGCGCCCGCGGCGGCCACATCGTTGGCCGCGACGGCCACCGGCCCGTCCTGGAAGATCGGCTCCGCGAACCAGAAGACGTCATCGACGATCACGTCGGACCCGGTGGCGGCCAGCGCCCTGATGTTCGCGGCGAACTGGGTTTCGCTGCCGAACGCGGTGGCGAAGTCGATCGCGGCGCCCGGCGCCAGGTCGTGGACGATCTGGGCCATCGCCCGCCCCTCGTCGGCGGCGAAGACGGGGTCTTCGAGGATGCCGACCGGCGTCGTCGACCCGCAGGGGCTGCCAGGTCCCGGCAGGTCGCCGCTGGCGACGTCACCGGCGGCGTGGGTGGCGGCGCCGGCGTCGCGGTCGAAGGAGTCGGAGAGGATCCCCACCGTGACCCCGGTGCCGTCGACCCCCCAACTGGCGCGGGCGTCGGCGGCCTCGAGCTGGGTGTCGCCCTCCGAACGGACCGAGCCGCCGCAATCGGCGCCGCGGACGATCGGGGTGAGGACCTCGGTGACGCCGCCGACTCGGGCGAGGTCGCCCAGCTCTGGCAAATCGACCGGTCTGACCGCGACCGTGACCGTCTGGTAGCGGCGGCTGAGGTCGACGATCTCGGCCCCGGCGGCGCGCAGGGCGTCGACGCCGGCCGCGGCGCCGCGTTCAAAGCGGACGTCGACGAGGACGCGGTTGCCGTCGCGCAGGAGACTGCCGGGACCGCTCGCCGCAAGGCTCAGCCGCGCCGCCTGCTCGGCGCGGGGGGCCGAGCGCACAGCGGGTTCGGCCAGCTCGGCCAGACGCGGGGAGAGGGCGTCGCCGCCGGGCGTGGACATCCCCTGCGCGGCGCCGGGCGCCAGCAGGCAGGCTGCAGCCACCGTGACGATCGAGGACCGCCTGACGAGCCGAACGCGGAAGGTGCCGGGAAAATTCACCTGTATAGACCTAGTCGGCAGGACCGGTTATCCCTAAACACGTGAAGACGGAATTCCGAGCGCCCTCAGATGTAGGAGCCGCGGCGAAACCAGACCAGCAGGGCGATCACGGAGACCACCAGGCTGCCGATCCCAAGGGCGAGGAAGGCGGCGGCCGAATCGACGTTGACGACCATCCACCTGAAGTTCTGCCCGAAGAACCCGACGACGAAGGAGAGCGGCAGGAAGATCGTCGCGACCACCGTCAGCTGCTTGGTGATCTGGTTGAGCCGGTTGGAGACGACCGAGAGGTAGGCGTCGCGGGTCCCCGCCAGCAGGTCCCGGTAGGAGTCGATCTGGTCGGAGATCAGGATCGCGTGGTCGTAGACGTCGCGGAAGTAGTTGCGCGAGTCCGCTTCGAGGCCGGGGATTTCGAGGATGTCCTCGACGCCGCGCGCCAGCAGGTCGCGCTGCGGGGTGACGACCCGGCGCAGGGCGACGAGATCCCGCCGCAGCGCCGTTATCTGCTCGAGGTGGCTCGGCGTCGGCCGGCTGAAGATCTCGAGGTCGAGCCGCTCCATCTGGTCGTCGAGGCGGTCGAGGACCGGATAGAAGGTGTCGGTCAGGCCGTCCAGCACGCGGTAGACCACGAACTGCTCCGAGCGGGGGGCCTGCGCCGAGAGCCGGTGGCGGGCTTCCTCCAGGGCCGCGCACCGGCGCTCGTGGGAGGTGACGATGTAGCCGCCACTGAGGAAGGCGTGCACCTCCACCAGCCGGACCTCGCCGCCCTCTCCCTCCTCCGCCCCGTAATAGACGAGGAACATGTACTCGCCGAAGTCCTCGAGCTTGGGCCGTTGCTCTCTTCTCAGCGTGTCCTCGAGCGCCAGCGGGTGGAAGGAGAAGAGATCGGCGAGGGCGTCCGCCTCGGCCTTGCCCGGATCGATCAGATCCAGCCAGAAGTACTCGTCACGCGCGAGCAAGTCGGCGATCAGATCGCGATCGATGCTCTCCAAGATGCGCACGCCCGCAACGCTAGATCCGGTCCCGGACGCCCGGCGATCCCGAATTTGCGGCGCGTCGCGGGGCGATCCTGCTACGGTCCCCCCTGTTAGGGCCGGTCGATACCGGCAAAGTTTGTGCCTAGCGCTCGCGTCGTTGCTTCACCGCATCCTCCGCGTTCGCAGCACACAATGTGGAGGCAATGCATGCCCACTGGAACTGTTAAGTGGTTTAGCGACGACAAGGGCTACGGGTTCATTACGCCCGACGACGGCTCGAAGGACGTCTTCGTACATCACAGCGCCATCCTCGGCGAGGGCTTCAAGTCCCTGACCGAGGGTGCCAAAGTGAGCTACGAGTCCGAAGAAGGCCCCAAGGGCCCGGCCGCCGCGAGCGTCCAGCAGACTTCGTAGTCCGCGCCACGCTTTAAGCAGTCTGCGAAGCCCGCCTCTCAGGCGGGCTTCGTCTTGGTTAGGCCCGATTTGGGGCCGCCGGTCCCCGCGTCCCCTACCCTCCCAATTCGCCCATGAGCGCCACTCGAGACGACCTCAGGAACATCGCCATCATCGCCCACGTCGACCATGGGAAGACGACGCTGGTCGACGCGATGCTGTGGCAGACCGGCACCTTCCGCAAGGGTCAGGACGTGGCCGAGCGGGTGATGGACTCGATGGACCTCGAGCGCGAGAAGGGGATCACGATCCTCGCCAAGAACACCGCGGTCACCCACGACGGGGTCAAGCTCAACATCGTCGACACCCCCGGCCACGCCGACTTCGGCGGCGAGGTCGAGCGCGCCCTGACCATGGTCGACGGGGCACTGCTGCTGGTCGACGCCTCCGAGGGGCCGCTGCCCCAGACCCGCTTCGTCCTGCGCAAGGCGCTGGAGTCGAAGCTGCCGATCATCCTCGTCGTCAACAAGGTGGACCGCCCCGACGCCCGCATCGCCGAAGTCGTGGACGAGGTGTACGAGCTCTTCATCGACCTCGACGCCGACTCCGACCAGATCGACTTCCCGATCGTCTACACCAACGCCAAAGCGGGCTGGGCGGCGCTGGAGGAGGGTGCCGAGGGGACCGACCTCTCCCCCCTCCTCGACCTGATGCTGGAGCGGATCCCCGCCCCCGAGTACGACCCGGACCGGCCGCTGCAGGCCCACGTCACCAACCTCGACGCCTCCCCGTACCTGGGGCGCCTGGCGATCTGCCGCGTGCGTCAGGGGACGATCCGCTCCGGACAGCAGATCGCCTGGTGCCGGGCCGACGGCCGCGTCCAGAAAGCCACCGTCTCCGAGCTCTACGTCACCGAGGGCCTGGAGCGGGTCAGCGCCGCGGAGGCCGGGCCGGGCGAAATCATCGCCGTCGCCGGCCTCGAAGAGGTGACGATCGGCGAGACCCTGGCCGACCCCGAGGACCCGCGGCCGCTGCCGGTGATCACGGTCGACGAGCCCTCGCTCTCGATCGTGGTCGGGATCAACACCTCGCCGCTGGCGGGGACGGAGGGCGGTGGCAAGCTGACTGCGCGCCAGATCCGCTCGCGGCTCGACGCCGAGCTGGTCGGCAACGTCTCGCTGCGGGTCAACGACACCGAGCGTCCCGACGCCTGGGAGGTGCAGGGCCGCGGCGAGCTGCAGCTGGTCGTCCTGCTCGAGATCATGCGCCGCGAGGGCTTCGAGCTGACCGCCGGCCAGCCCCAGGTCGTCACCCGCGACATCGAAGGCCAGATCCACGAGCCGGTGGAGCGGCTGGCGATCGACGTGCCCGAGGAGCACGTCGGCGCCGTCACCCAGATGCTCGCCGCCCGCAAGGGGCGGCTGGAGCAGATGGTCAACCACTCGACCGGCTGGGTGCGGATGGAGTACCTGGTCCCGGCCCGCGGCCTGATCGGGTTCCGCACCGAGTTCCTCACCGAGACCCGCGGCAGCGGCATCCTCCACCACGTCTTCGACCGCTGGGAGCCCTGGGCGGGAGAGCTGCGGACCAGGCCGAGCGGCTCGCTCGTCGCCGACCGCCGCGGCAAGACCGCCAGCTACTCGCTGCACGCTCTGCAGGAGCGCGGCACGCTCTTCGTCGGCCCCGGCGAGGAGGTCTACGAAGGGATGATCATCGGCGAGAACGCCCGCGCCGACGACCTCGACGTCAACCCGACCAAAGAGAAGCACCAGACCAACGTCCGCGCCGCCAGCGCCGACATCCTCGTCCGCCTCGCCCCGCCGACCCGGCTCTCGCTCGAAGGCGCGCTGGAGTTCGTGCGCGAGGACGAGTGCGTCGAAATCACCCCCGAGTCGGTCCGCCTGCGCAAGGTCGGCCTCGACAAGATTCAACGCCTGAAGGCCGCCAAGCGCGGCGACGCCGCCCCCCGCGTCGCCTAGGAGGGCGCCTGACCTTCGAGGTCGGGGGCGCCGCCCGACGCGCTCCGCCTCTGTTCCAGCAGGAGCGCCACCCGCCTCATCACCGCATCGGGTTCGCGCTCGAAGCGCACGTCGGTCACCCGGGCAGCGCCGTCGGCGTTTGCGGTCGTCCTTTGTTTCGCATAGCGGTTCAAATGTCGACCGCTGCCAATCTCTCCCCCCGGGGGCAAGGTCAGGCTGGGGCGGTGCGGCCGACCATGGGTTCCCCGGGTAGGGACCTGGTGAACCAGAAGGAGCCGACGACGAAGGCGGCCACCGAGAGCAGGGCGATCTTGAGGGCGTCGATCTGGGAGTCGTCGTAGCTGCTGGCGATCGCCGCGGTCTCGCCGGGAGAGGCGCCGGCGGCGGACAGCTGGGCTTCGACTTCCGCGGTCGGGACGAAGGAGATTCCCTGCTCGGTCGCCGTGGCGATCCGCTCCTGGGTCGGCGGCGAGATCTGTGGGTTCTCGACCACCGACTTGTTGAAGGCGCCGGTCAGGCCGCCGAGCAGGACGGCGCCGACCAGGGCGGTGCCGAGGGCGCCGCCGAGGTACTGGAAGGTCCCCTGGATCCCGCCGGCCTCGCTGGTCTGACTGCGGTCTACCGCGGACATGATCACGTTGCCGATCTGGGAGACCATCAGGCCGGCGCCGAACCCCATCACCCCAAGCGAGACGGCGAAGACCGCCGAGTTGAGCGTGTAGTCGACCGAGCCGACCAGACCGAGCACCGCGACCAGCAGCGCGAATAGCCCGGCGCGGACAATCGCCCGCGGTGAGAAGCGGCTGGAGAGCTTCGGCGCCAGGATCGCGGTGACCAGCATCACGATCGAGAGCGGCAGCAGCTTCACTCCGGTCTCGAAGGCGTCCTTGCCGAGCACGACCTGCAGGTAGAGCGGTACCGCGAAGAAGGTCCCGAGCAGGATCACCTGCTGGGCGAAGATCATCAGCGAGCCGCCGCGAAGCTGCTCGATCCGCAGCAGCGCGATCTGCAGCAACGGCTCCTCGCCGCCGCGTTCGCGCCGTTCCGACCAGCGCGCGAAGGCGAGCAGGACGCCGAACCCGGCGAGGACCACGAAGGGGACCGGGGAGAGCCCGAGCGGGGTGATCTCGGTGCCGCCAATCGACGGCGGGGTGCGCGGCAGGACCCAGCCCCAGCTGCCGCTCTGCAGGACGCCGAAGACGATCAGGAAGAGGCCGGCGATCGAGAGCGACGCTCCCACCCAGTCCAGCTTTCCCGCCTTTTCCCGCGCCGCGTCCTTGATCTGGCTGGAGGCGAACAGGACGAGGGCGGCGATCACTACCTCGCCGGCGAAGACGACCCGCCAGCTCCAGGCGGTGGTCACGGCGCCGCCGATCAGTGGCCCGGCGGCGGCACCAGCCGCGGCGACCGCGCCGATGATGCCGTAGGCCGTGGCGCGGCTCTGGCCCTCGTAGTTGGAGGCGATCAGGGCGACGAGGGCGGGGACCATGAGCGCCGCCCCCAGTCCCTCGATCAGCGACCAGCCGATGAGCAGCAGGCCAATCCCCGGCGTCACCGCGGTCAGCCCCGAGCCGATCGCGAATACCACGAGACCGATGCGGAAGGCGCGGCGGCGGCCCCAGACGTCGCCGAGCTTGCCGCCGAGGAGCATCGTCGAGGCCATCACCAGCATGTAGGCGGTGATCGCCAGCTGCACGCTCTCGACGCTGGTGTCGAGGTCGGCGACGACGTTGGAGATCGAGACGTTCATCACCGTCGTGTCGAGGACGAGGATGAACTGCGCGGCCGAGAGGATGAGGACGACTCGCCAGGCCTTGATCGTCACGCCTCCTCGGCCTCGAGGCGTCCGCGGTCGATCGCCGCGACCAGCGCCGCGTGGTCGCCCTGGCTCTGCTCGGCGTAGCCCTCGGCGAACTCGGCGATCGCCCGGTCGAAGGCGTCGCCGGCACCGAGGTAGGCGGCGATCGCCACCCGGTCGCCGGAGCGGGCGTGGGCGCGGGCGAGCGTCCAGGCGCACATCCGCGCGTAGACGTCGAGGCCGTGCGGAGTGAGGCTCTCGACCTCGGCCGAGCGCTTCCAGTCCCAGAGCTGGCGCACGTAGAAGTCGCGCTTGCCTTCGAGACCAACCGCCGGGCACCAGCCGAGGAAGATGTCGCTCGCGGCCTGCATCAGGCACTGGCCTTCGACCACCCGCCGCCCGTGGTTGCGATAGCGACTGGCGCCGGAGTAGGGCTCCAGCACAGAGGCCTCCGCCTCCTTGGCCTGCAGGAACAGCGGGTCGCCGTCGTCGGCCCCGGTCAGCAGCACCACCCAGGCGCGGGTGCCGACGCTGCCGACGCCGACCACCTTGCGGGCGATCTGGCGGAGGCGGTAGCCGTCGAGCAGGTGCTGGCGATCGGGCGGGAGGCTGTCGCGGTAGCTGGCCAGGACCCCCTCCAGGAACTCGCGCACGTCGCGGCCATCGGCGGCGGGCACGAGTTCCTCGCCGGGGACCAGCAGCGGCGGTTCGCTGCGGAAGCGCAGCTCACCGTCGACCGTCTCCGTCAGCTTCTCGAGCGCCCGCAGGCTGTCCTTGCCCCGCGCCTTCTCGACCCCCTTGCGGACCTGCTTCAGCGCCCGGGGGTCGTCGATCTCGGCCTCGCCCATCGCCGCCTCGCCGTCGAGCCTGGCGTACCAGACCTCGAGGTTGCGCTGGGAGGCGAAGGCCCGCATCGAGTCGCGGTAGGTGCGCGCCGCGGTCGACAGGATCGCCGCGCGCTGCTTGCGCTTGAGGCCGCTTTCGCGCCCGGCGATCGCGAAGCTCGCGACCGGGTCCTCGCGGCCGTCTCCCGGCTCCCAGGCGCGGTGCGAAGAGCGGCGGGCGCTCGCCCGCGCTGCTCGGCCAGCAACAGCCCGCTCGGAGACCTCCATGTTCGGAGACCGTACCCGCCGGCGGCCGGAGTTCAAAACCGGGCCGACGGGCCTCAGACGTCCGAATGGCGGACGTTGGAGGCCCGTCGGCCTGCTGTTAGACCGTGGCGGCGGCCTGCTCGCTTTGGCTGTCGCGGGCGGCGTCGGCCTGCTTGGCCTCGGCCCCCGGCGTGGTCTCGTCGATGTTGCGCGGCAGCAGCACCTCTTTGGCGATCACCAGGCGCTGGATCTGGCTGGTCCCCTCGTAGAGCTGCATGATCTTGGCGTCGCGCATCAGCTTCTCGACCGGGTACTCCTTGATGAAGCCGTAGCCGCCGTAGACCTGCACGGCGTCGACGGTGATCTCCATCGCCGAGTCGGCGGCGAAGCGCTTGGCCATCGAGGAGACGCGGGTGTTGCGCTGGCCCTGGTCGAGCAGGACCGCGGAGTTCCAGACCAGCAGACGACCGGCTTCGACCTTGGTCGCCATGTCGGCGATCATGAACTGGATCGCCTGGTGCATCGCGATCGG
>JBBDYP010000057.1:0-25119 GCA_040900615.1 Solirubrobacterales bacterium
AGAGGTGGGTGAAAGTCGGCAGCGGTCATCCAGGCGCTGGTGTCTGGGCGTCTCTGGTCGTGGCTTCGTACGAGCGGAGCCGATGCCCCGAGGCGGGAATGTCGCCGAAGGCGGCGATATGCAATCTGTCTATTGCGCGCCATAGGCGCGCAGCATGTTCGGGAGCCGCGCCCGATAGGGCGCGCGACTGAATTCCCGCGGAGGGGCATCGGCTCCCCTCGCCCGGCGCCGTCAGGCCGTGCGACCCTCAATTCCCGCGGAGGGGCATCGGCTGCCCTCGCCCACGCCTCGCTGAAAGAGCGCCTCGGCTCCCCTCACTCGCACTCCGCGCGTCGTTCAGGCGGCTGACGAGTCGGCCCAGGCGCCGTACAGCTTCGAGTAGGGGCCGCCGGCGGCGATCAGCTCGTCGTGGCTGCCCTGCTCGGCGATGCGCCCACCTTCGAGGACGACGATCTTGCCGGCGCGGCGGACCGTCGAGAGGCGGTGGGCGATGACGATCGCGGTGCGGCCCTGGAGCAGGCGCTCCAGGCCTTTCTCGATCGTCTTCTCGGTGCGGACGTCGACGTTGGAGGTCGCCTCGTCGAGGATCAGGATCCGCGGCTCGGCCAGCAGGGCGCGGGCGAAGGCGACCAGCTGGCGCTGGCCGGCCGAGAGCTGGACGCCGCGCTCGCCCACCTGGGTCTCGATCCCCTCCGGCAGGGCGGCGACGAACTCGGTCGCGCCGACGGTCCCCAGCGCCGCTTCGATCTCCTCCAGGCTTGCCTCGGGTCGCCCGAAGGCGACGTTCTCGCGGACGCTGCCGGAGAAGAGGAAGCCCTCCTGCGGCACGATCCCCAGCTGCTGCCGCAGCGCCCGCTGCTGGACGCCGCGCAGGTCGTGGCCGTCGACCAGCACCCGGCCCTTCTGCGGGTCGTAGAAGCGCGCCACCAGCTTGGCGAAGGTCGACTTTCCGGCGCCGGTGGCGCCGACCAGCGCCAGCGTCTGGCCGGGCGGCACGTGCAGGTCGACGTCCCGCAGGGCCCAGAGGTCGTCGGTCGGCTCCTCGCCTTCGGCGTAGGAGAACCACACCCCGTCCAGCTCGATCTCGCCGCGCAGGGTGCCGGGGTCGATCGCCTCGGGGGCATCGACCATGTCCGGCTTGGTGTCGAGCAGCTCGAAGATCTTGTCGAGCGCGGCCATCCCCTGCTGGTAGGTCGTGTAGAGCTGGGAGAGCTGCTGGATCGGTTCGAAGAACGTGGTCAGGTAGCCGACGAAGGCGACGATGACGCCGATCTGGATCGTTTCGTCAATCGCCTGGGAGCCGCCGTAGAGGAGGATCACCGCGGTGGCCAGCGCCGCCAGCAGTTCCACCGCCGGGAAGTAGGAGGCGTTGAGGTAGACCGTCCGCATGTTGATTTCGCGGTTGCGTTCGTTCAGCTCGGTCATCGCCTCGAGGTGGCGCGGCTCCTGGCCGAAGCTGCGGACCACCCGCACACCGCTGAGCGTCTCCTGCAGGTAGGCGGTGATCGCCGCGATCCGCTCCCGGGTCGCCCGGTAGGCGCCCTGGGAGACGATGCGGAAGACGACGCTGGCGATCGCCAGCAGCGGGAAGGTGAGGAAGGTGACCAGGGCCAGCTGCACGTCGAGCACCAGCAGGATCACCACGACCCCGACCAGCGTCAGCGTGCTGGAGAACATCGTCACGACGCCGCTGGTGACGAGCTGGTTGAGCGCCTCGATGTCGTTCGTCATGCGCGATATCAGGACACCCGGGCTGCGCCTCGTGAAGAACCCGATCGACATCGACTGCAGGTGAGAGAAGACGCGCTGGCGCAGATCCTGCAGCACCCGCGTCCCCACCCAGCCGACCATGTAGGTCTGCAGGTAGGTGGCGGCGGCGTAGATGACCGCGACGGCGACGAAGGCGGCGACGATCAGGTCGAGTGCGGCGAGGTCGCCGGTCCGGATCCCGGAGTCGATCGCGCGGCCGGCCAGGTACGGCGGCGCCAGCCCGGCGGCGGTCGCCGCCAGCAATCCCACGAACATCAGCGCCACGCGGCCGCGGTAGGGCCGCAGCTGCGAGACCAGCCAACGCACCTTGCGGCCGCGCTCATCGTCGCCGCGGAGCAGCCGCCAGAGCGAGCCGAACAGCCTGGCGATGTTCCTCGCGTCTTTCACAGCCGCGCCATCTCCTTGCGCTCCTCCAAGTCGCGCTGGAGGAAGACGCTGTCGGCGAGGCCGTGCTCGGCGATCTCGCGATAGAAGCCGCAGCCCCTCATCAGCTCCTCGTGGGTGCCCCGGTCGACGATTCGGCCGCCGTCCATGACGACCACCTCGTCGGCCAGCGAGACGGTCGAGAGGCGGTGGGCGATGATGAAGGTGGTGCGACCGGCCATCGCCTCCTGCAGGCCCGACTTGATCGCCGCCTCGGTGGTCGCGTCGACCGAGGAGGTGGCGTCGTCGAGGATCAGGACTCGCGGGTCGGCGAGCAGCGCCCGCGCGATCGCGACCCGCTGGCGCTGACCGCCGGAAAGGGTGAGACCGCGCTCGCCGACCCTGGTGTCATAGCCGTCCGGCAGCTCGCGGATGAAGCCGTCGGCCTGAGCGCGCCGGGCCGCCGCTTCGATCTCCTCCAGCGTCGCCTCCGGCCGCGCGTAGGCGATGTTCTCGGCGACGCTGGCGGTGAAGAGGAAGCTGTCGTCGGCGACGAAGGCGATCTCCGAGCGCAGCGAGGCGACGTCGACCTCGCGCACGTCGGCGCCGTCGACCAGCACCGAGCCCGCGTCGGCGTCATAGAGGCGCGCGATCAGCGCCACCAGGCTCGTCTTGCCCGAACCGGAGGGGCCGACCAGGGCGACGACCCGGCCCGGCTCGACCTCGAGGTCGACGTCGCTCAGGGCGGGCACCGCTTCGCGCTCGCCCCGGCCCGCCTCGCTCGCGCTCTCGTAGTGGAGCGTCACGCCCCGAAGCTGCACCCGGCCGCCGCCGGCCGGCAGCGGCGGCGCCTGCGGCGGGCTCTCGATTCGCGGCTCGCGATCGAGGATCTCGAACAGGCGGTTGCCGGAGGCGATCGCCCGCTGCGCCATCCCCATCGTCGTCCCGAGCATCCGCATCGGCCCGGCCAGCATCACCATGTAGGTGTAGAAGGCGGTGAAGTCGCCGAGGCTGAGGCTGTCGTCGATCACCGCGCGGCCGCCGATCAGCAGCACCAGCGCGATGCCGAGCTGCGGCAGCAGCCCGATCAGCGGCGAGAAGAACGCCTGCAGGCGGGTCGAGTAGACGCTCTGGTCGAAGACCCGGGAGACGGCGCGGCTGAAGCGGTGCAGCTGGTATTCCTCGCGGGCGAAGGCCTTGACGATGCGGATCCCGGAGACGTTCTCCTCCGCCTCGGCGGTCAGCTCGGCGATCCGCTGCTGGACCTCCTGCAGGGCGGGCCGGGAGACGCGGTTGTAGCGAGAGGCGGTGAAGACGATCAGCGGCGCCGGCGCCAGGGCGATCAGCGCCAGCCATGGCTTGATCGCGAACATGACGGCGCTGGCGAGAACGATCGTCAGCAGGTTCTGGGTGATGAAGATCAGCCCGTAGCCGAGGAAGAAGCGGATCGACTGCAGGTCGACGGTCGCCCGCGACATCAGCTGCCCGGTCTGCTGAGAGTCGAAGAAGCCCAGCTCGAGCCGCTGCAGGTGGGCGTAGAACTTCTGGCGCAGGTCGAATTCGACCGCCAGCGAGACTCTGCCGGCGACGAGGCGTCGGACCACGGTCAGCCCCAGGCGCAGGATCGCCGCCCCGAGGATCGCCAGCGCCAGCGGCAGCAGGTCCGGCTTGTCGTGGCTCTCGATCGCGTTCACCGCCCGGCCGATCAGCCACGGGATCAGCACCGTCATCCCCATCGCCGCCCAGGCGAACACCAGCGACCCCCACAGCTGGAGGCGGTAGGGACGCAGGAAGCCCATCAGTCGGCGGTACGTGCGCATCCCAACCGACTATACAAAGTGAAGTATTGGTCCAACCGTGGCTGGCGGTGGGCTCAGCGGGGCCCGGCGGCGGCCTTGGCGCTGGGCACTTTCCCCTCTTCGCAGGGCTTCGGGCCGTGGCCGGGGCGAGCCAGGATCTGGAAATTGGTCACCGCGTGGTATTCCGTCGTGGCGCCGTTGTTGTGGGCGAGGTTGACGATCATCCGGTAGAAGCCGGGCCGCAGGCCGTGGTAGTAGATCTCCGGCCGGGTTCCGGGCGAGTAGCTGCCGGCGGTGCCGATGCGCTCGGCCAGCACGCCGTTGGGGCCCGCGTAGGGCGGGTAGTCGAAGGAGCGGCCGACCAGGCGCCCTTTGCCGATCGGGCTGTTGATCGCATGCAGGAGCTTCACCGGGTCGACGCAGTCGGGGACCCGGTTGAGGCTGAAGCGGATGTGGCCCTCGCCGAGCTGCGGCTCGGCCCCGAAGTGGCGCGGCGCGAGGCGGAAGTTGGCGATGTCGACCTTGACGACGACGGCGTGGCTGGTCTGGCGGGCGCCGTTGCGCGGCGAGACGATCGCCACCGTCGGCTGACCGGAGACGGTCGCGTCGCTTGCCCGTGCCCGCTTCGAATCCCCACCGCCGCCGAACGCCAGCGCCAGCGCCAGCGCGACCGCGGTGGCCAGCAGCGCAGCGATGGTTGCCCTTCTCGCCCGCATCGGAGCGGAACATTACGTGTGCCGTCAGCCACTTGCAGCCGCGACGCCCGCTAACCTGCCGCCGAATGGGCGGGGCCTCCGAGTTTGCTGATCGTCTTGGCGCCGCCGCGCGCCATCCCGCCAACTGGGTGCAGCTGGTCAAGTTCGGCCTGGTCGGCGGCTCCGGCTACCTGATCAACCTCGGCGTCTTCGCCGTTTTGGCCGGGAGCTTCGGCATCCACCACACGGCGGCCGCGGTCGGGGCGTTCTGCGTGGCGGTCACCAACAACTTCCTCTGGAACCGCCACTGGACGTTCGAGCCGGGCGACGGATCGGCGAGGTTCCAGGCCGCGCGCTTCTTCGCGGTCAGCGTCGCTTCGCTGGGTCTCAACCTCGTCGTACTGGAGGCGCTGATCGCCTCCGGCACGATGGGCGAGCTCACCGCGCAGGCGATCGCCGTGGCGGCGGCGATGCCGTTCAACTTCCTCGGCAACAAGCTCTGGACCTTCGCCTGAGAGGAGATGGATCGTGCAGGAAAGTGAAGAAAGGCAGCCCTGGGTACTGATCGGGATTGCCGCGGTGGCGCTGGCACTCGGTGTCGCCTCGCTGGTGATCGCGATGGATGCGAAGGACAGCAGCGAAGACGCGGCCAGTCAGGCTTCGATCGATCAGGTTCAGAGCGAGCTTTCCACCCTCGTCGACAAACTCGGGATCGCCGAGAAGAGCCTGACCGGAAAGGAGTCGACGCTCGAAGGCCGCGCCACCAAGGCGGAGGAGCGGTCTCGCGACGCGGTCATCAACCTCTCGAACCGCCTCGATCGCCTCGAGCGCGAAACCGCGGCGCTGGACAAGAACGCCAAGCAGACGGCGACGCTGACCAGGGAGGTCGGCTCGCTCCAGGGTCAGGTGCAGACGATCGACGGCGAGATCACGACGCTGAATCAGCGGGTTACCAAGCTCACCAGGAGGGTGAACGGCGGCGGCTCCGGGGACGGCGGGGCGTCGGCTCCGTAGCGCTCACACACGCTCAGTTAGCCTTGAGCGTGCGATGAGCAAGCAGAAGCCCAGCTACGAGGCGGCCGCGATCGAGTCGGCCAGGCAGGCGGCCTGGGCCGAGCGCGGCGATTTCGAGGCGCCGCGGCCGGCCGACGGCCAGGCGCGGGTCTACGTCAAGCCGTCGAGTCCGTTCACCTCGGGCAACCTGCACATGGGCCACGTCCGCGACTACTCGATCGGCGACGCCTACGCCCGCTTCCGCCGCGCCCGCGGCGACGCCGTGCTGTTCGGGTTCGGGTTCGACGCCTTCGGCCTGCCGGCCGAGCTGGCGGCGATCGAGCGCCAGGAGCCACCTGCCGACTGGGTGGCGGCCTGCGGCGAGCGGATGCTCGGCCAGATGAAGCGGCTCGGTTTCTCCTTCGATTACGACCGCGTCTTCTACAGCTCCGACGAGAGCCAGTACCGCTGGTCGCAATGGCTGTTCCTGCAGCTGCTGGAGGCGGGAATGATCTACCTCGACGACGCGACCGTCGACTGGTGCGACACCTGCCGCACCACCCTCGCCTCGATCCAGGTCGAGGACGGCAGCTGCTGGCGCTGCCACAACGAGGTTCGCCTGATCCGCCGCCCGACCTGGTTCCTGCGGATCACGCCCTACCTGGAGGAGAACGACGTCAACACCGAGCAGCTCGAGAACTGGGACGACCTCTCGCTGGCGACCCAGCGCTACATCCTCGGACGCAGCGACGGCGTCGAGATCGAGGTCCAGGGCGGCGACGGCCGTGCTCTCACCGTCTTCAGCCCCCACCGCGACTCGCTCGCGCAGGCGCGGTTCGTGCTGCTCTCGCCGCGACACCCGGATGTCGACGCCTGGGCCACCGGCCCCGAGGTGCGCGAGGAGCTGGAGCGGATGCGCTCCGGGGGCTGGGAGCGCAGCGCCCGCGACGCCCGCTCCGTCCCGGTCCTCGACACCGAGGCGACGGTCGCCGGGCCGGATGGAGTCGAGCTGCCGGTGATCGTCTCCCCGCTCGTCGACGCCCGCTACGGCCCGACCGCCGCCCTCGGCATCCCCGCCGTCGACGAGGCCGACGAGGACATCGCCGGCAGGGTGGACCGGGTCGGCTGGGACGGCGGAGACGACGGGGGGGAGCCGGGGGAGGAGGCCGCCGCGGCCGTGCCCGGGGCCCGCGATGCGAAGCGCTACCGGGCCAACGACTTCTCGATCTCGCGCCAGCGCTCCTGGGGCACGCCGATCCCGATCGTCCACTGCGCCGATTGCGGTCCGGTGCCGGTGCCCGAGGAGGACCTGCCGGTGAAGCTCCCGCGCGACATCGCGCCCACCGGCGAGGGCAATCCCCTGGCTGAGCGCGCCGATTTCGTCGACGTCCCCTGCCCGAAATGCGGCGCTGCGGCCAAGCGCGAGACCGACACCCTGGATTGCCACTTCGACGCGCTGTGGCTCTGGGTCCCGGCCGCGGTCCCTCCCGACGCTCGCGATGAGCGCATGTTCGACCACCCCGACCTGGAGGAGTGGCTGCCGGCCGAGCGCCTGGTCGCCGGCGGCGACAGCGGCGGCTTCGTCTTCGACCAGCGCATCGTCACCAAGGCCCTGCGCGACATCGGCCCCTTCGCCTTCATGGCGAAGGGCGAGCCGTTCGCCGGCTGCCTCTTCCACGAGATGGTGATCGCCGAGGGGCGCAAGATGAGCAAGCACCTCGGCAACGTCGTCAACCCGGACGAGCTGGTCGAGCGCTACGGGGCCGACACGGTGCGCCTCGCGGTCCTCTACGCGGCCGGGCCGGCGAAGACCCTCAACTGGAGCGACGGCGCGCTGCGCTTCGCCAACCGCTTCATTCGCAACCTCTGGACCTACTGCCAGGACCGCCTGGCGGCGCTCGAGGACACGCCCCACGACGAGGAGGCGGCCGCCGACACCGAGTTCATGCGCGACCGCCTGCGCAAATGGTGCGACAACGGCCTCAGCCGGATCACCGCCGACACCGAGCAGCTGCAGATGCACAAGTCGGTACGCGATATCACCCGGCTCTTCGAGCGGATCCAGGACTTCGAGAAGAGGGTCGTGAAGCGCCGCGGGCAGCTCGACCGGGCCGACGCCGAGGCGCAGATGGCCGCGTTGGCGCTGCTCGTACAGGCCCTCGCGCCCTTCGCGCCCCACGTCGCCGAGGAGCTGCTGATCGCGTTTGGACGGGCCGGCGAGTTCGAGGCCTGGCCCGATTCGGCGGCGATCCCGGTACTCGCCGAGAGCCCGGCCACGGCCCCCTGAGCCAAATCAAAGATTAGTCCACTCGATTAAGCAAACTGACTTGATTGTTACACCAACCTATGTTATGAATGGTCGGGCCGGGCGATCAAACCGGTGAAGGGGGCGGGGCTTCTCAGACAGGGAAACCGCCTTGGGGTGGCAAAGGAGGACCAGTCATGAGCCAGGATCTACATCGTCATTGACGGATCCTGGTCGCGTCGGCTCGGCCGGCGCCGGCCCCGCCTCACTTCATCGTTTGACTCAACGACCGCGCGGCGCGGGCTCGACCTCGAAGCGTTGAGGTCCGGGCAGCCAGGCGATTCCGCCGCACAGCTCGGCCGGGGTGGTGCCGAGGGCGCCCGCCAGCTTGACGATCGTCGCCAGCCGCGGCTCGCGCCTCGCCCGCTCCAGCAGCGAGACCTCGGTGCGGTGCAGGTCGCAGCGGTAGCCCAGCTCTTCCTGCGAGATCTCAGCCCTGGAGCGGGCTTGGCGGAGGTTGGCTGCGAAGCGCTCCTGGGGGCTGGGCATTCGGCGATTCTTCGGTGATGAAGACAGAAACTCTACAGACAGTAAGTTTCCCCGATGACGGGTGCCGTGCCGGTTCCGCTACCTTGCAGTCGGAGATTCTGCGCTGATCTCTGATTATTTGCGCAGAAAGCGTTGAGTGCTGACAGCCTATGTGTTATACCCCTGCGATCAATGGACGAGCGCCCGCAGGGGGCCCGGCCCCGTGGCCGGCCCCTGAGGCGGTAAAGGAGGAGCGATGAGCGACGCGGTTGAGCCGCATCTGGGAAGGCCTGGCGGGCCACGAACCAGCTCCTGCGCGACCGAACTCGTCTGCCCGAATTGCGGCCATCGCAGCGAGCTCACGGACACCAGGTTCCGCTGCCCGGACTGCGACACCGGCTTCGACATCGAGTACGACCTCGCGCTGGCCAAGGAGCGCATTGCCCAGCGCCCGCTCGGCGAGCGCCCGTGGAACATCTGGCGCTTCGAGGAGCTGCTGCCGATCGCCAGCCGCGAGGCGGCGAGCCGGGTGGCTCAGTTCGCCGGCCAGACGCCGCTGATCCGGGCCGAGCGTCTCGGCGCCGAGCTCGGCCTGCCCAACCTCTACGTCAAGGACGACTCGACGAATCGCCCCTCGCTCTCCTACAAGGACCGGGTCGTCGGCGTCGCGGTCGCCCGGGCGCTGGAACTGGGCGCGAGGGAGATCGGCTGCGTCTCGACCGGCAACGTCGGCACCGCGACCGCATCCCTGGCCGCCGCGGCCGGGATCAAGCCCTACGTCTTCTATCCCGCCAACCTCGAGCGGGCGAAGGCGCGCGGGGTCCGCGCGCTCGGCGCCCAGGTCTGCCAGGTGGACGGCAACTACGACGAGGCCAACCGCGCCTGCCGTGAGCTGGCGGAAGCGACCGGGATCCCCTTCGCCAACATCAGCCTGCGCCCGTTCTACGCCGAGGGCGCGAAGACGCTGGCATACGAGGTCGTCGAGGACCTGGACTGGCGCGCGCCGGACCACATCGTGATGCCCGCCGCCGGCGGCACTCTCTCCTCGCGGGTCCACAAGGGCCTGGTGGAGTTCGAGGCGCTCGGGCTGGCGGAGACCGCGGCGACGAAGCTGCACGTCGGCCAGCCGACCGGCTGCTCGCCGATCGTGACCACGATCGTCGAGGGCACGGACGAGATCGTGCCCCAGCAGCCGGAGACCCTGGCGCATTCGCTGGCGATCGGCGCCCCGGGCGACGGCCCGCTCGTGGTCGAGGCGGTGCGCAGTCGCGGCGGCTCGGCGGCGGCGATTCCCGATGGCGAGATCCTCGAAGCGATGGAGTTGCTGGCGGCGACCGAGGGGGTGCTCACCGAGCCCGCCGGCGGGACCACGGTGGCGGCGACGATGAAGCTGGCGCAGCGGGGCATGATCGGTCGCGACGACGTGACCGTGATCGTGATCAGCGGCAACGGCCTGAAGACGCTCTCCGAGCAGCCGGTCAAACCCTGGCCGGAAGGCGTGCCCTGCAACGCGACATCGATGGAAGAGGTCGTCCTCGAGTTCCGCGAGGGCGGCGTCACCAGCCGCGCCTGATTGCGCCAGGCACCCGCCCGCACCGCTGAGGGCCCGATGAGCGAGCTTCCGGATGTCGAGGGGGTCAGCCACCGCTACGTGACGGCGCGCGGCCTGCGCTTCCACGTCGCCGAAGCGGGGGCCGGTGAGGACGTCGTCCTCTGCCTGCACGGCTGGCCGCAGCACTGGTACGAGTGGAGGCACCTGATGCCGGCGCTGGCCGACCGCCACCGCGTCCTCGCCCTCGACCTGCGCGGCTTCGGCTGGTCCGACGCGCCCCGCGACGGCTACGAGAAGGAGGACATGGCGACCGACGTGCTGGCCGTCCTCGATGAGCTTGGCCTCGACCGGGTCAAGCTGGTCGGTCACGACTGGGGCGGCTGGATCGGCTTCCTCCTCTGCCTGCGCGCGCCGCAGCGATTCGAGCGCTACCTGGCGCTCAACATCGCCACTCCGTGGCCGAACCGGCGCGCGACCGTGACCGAGGCCTGGCGCTTCTACTACCAGTGGTTGATCCTGGCGCCCGGCCTCGGCTACCGCCTGCACCGCAGCGGCAAGCTGGTCCCGAAGGTGCTGGTCGGGGCGTCCACCGTACGCGAGGCCTGGGAGCCGGAGACGATCGCCGCCTTCGCCGACAACCTCGCCGAGCCGGACAGGGCGCGGGCGGCGGTGCAGATGTACCGGGTCTTCAATCTGCGCGAGGTGCTGCCCGTGGCGCGGGGGCGCTACCAGGACCAACGGCTGACCGTGCCGACCCTGCTGCTCTTCGGCACCGACGACGCGGCGCTGCGCCCGAGCATGCTCGCCGGCTACCAGCGCCACGCCGACGAGATGCGGGTCGAGCTGGTCCCAGGCTGCGGCCACTTCATCGCCGACGAGCGCCCCGACCTGGTCGCCGCCCGCGCCCGCGAGTTCTTCGCCCCCTGACGCCGACTTCGCTCCCTGATGCCGACTTGCCGGTTTGTCTCGCTATTCGAGACAAACCGGCAAGTCGGCTGGCGCCGTTAGCTGCGGATCCGCGCCTCCTCGAGGTCGAGGTCGCGCTCGATCTGGCGCATCGTCGAGTTGCGCAGCCGCCCGCTGCCGCGCAGGCCGAGCAGCTCCTCGCGCTCGATCCCGATCAGCTCGCGGCGCAGCTCCCCGTAGTCGGCGATGCGCTGCTCGCGCGAACCCGCCAGGCAGGCGCCGACCGGCGCCCCGAGGCCCTTCGAGAAGTCGATCCAGGCGGTGTCGAACCCTGCCGCGTAGGTGGCCGGCGCCTCGCCCGAGGCGACCGCAGCGTTCAGCAACCGCGCCCCGTCGAGGTGGGTCCGCAGGTTGCGGCGGCGGGCGACCTCGAGCACCGCGTCGATCGAATCCGGCGACCAGACCCGGCCGCCGCCGATGTTCGTCGTCTGCTCGACCGCGACCAGCCGCGAGCGCGGCTGGTGCCGATCGTCGGGGTCCCGCAGCGCCGCCTCCAGGTCCGACGCCGAGAACATCCCACCCTCGCCGTCGAGCGGCGAGACGGCGAAAGGAGACTGGACATGGCCAAGCTGATCTACTCGGTGATCGCGTCGCTCGACGGCTACATCGAGGACGAGCACGGAAAGTTCGACTGGGCGGAGCCCGACGAGGAGGTCCACGCGTTCGTCAACGAGCTCGAGCGACCGGTCGGCACCTACCTCTACGGGCGCCGGATGTACGAGGTGACGACCTATTGGGAGAGCGACGGCGCGGTCACCGACCAGCCGCCCCACATACGCGACTTCGCGGAGCTGTGGAGGGCGGCTGACAAGGTCGTCTACTCGCGGACCCTGGAGTCGCCGTCCACCGCCCGGACCCGGATCGAGCGCGACTTCGACCCCGAGGCCGTCCGCCGGATCAAGGCGGATGCACGGAGCGACATACCGTCGGTGGCCCCGCTCTCGCCTCTCAGGCCATCCGGGCCGGCCTGGTCGACGAGCTGCACCTGTTCCTCGCGCCCGTCGTCGTCGGCGGCGGCAAGCGGGCCCTTCCCGACGACGTTCGCCTCCGCCTCGAGCTGCTCGACCAACGCCGCTTCGGCAGCGGCATGGTCTTCCTGCGCTACGCCACAGGCGGCTGAGGAGGCGGGGGACCGGGGAGGAGCCGGCGCGGATTACCGCCAGCCGTCGCGGAGGACGCGGCGCGCGTTGCCGCCCACCACGGCCTCCACGTCGTCCCGCGAGAGCCCCTTGTCCAACAGCATCTCCCGGATCAGGGGGAGGCGCGCCTCGCTGTCGCAGTCGTCGGGTGGGTCGGTGAAGCCGTCGAAGTCGGTCCCGATCGCCACGTGTGCCCACGAGCCGGTCCAGCCGCGCACCGTGTCCATCGTCCTCCAGATCGCGTCCAGGCCGGGGCCCGGGTGCGACTCGTCCAGCCAGTAGGGCATGAAGATCACGCCGACCACGCCGCCCGACGCGGCGATCGCGCGCACGTCTGACTCGTCGAGGTTGTACGGCACGTCGTTCATCGATCTCACCCCGCTGTGCGACGCGATCACCGGGACGCGGTTGGCGACGAGCTCGTAGACCTGACTGCGGGCGGCGGGCGTGCAGTGCGTCACGTCGGGAACCATCCGCAGCTCCACCATCCGCTCGACCACCGCCCGGCCCTTGGGCGTCAGCCCGCGCCCCGGATCGACTTCGGTGTCCAGCTTCCAGAAGAGGATCTTGTGCTGCTCGGCGGGGATGCCCTCCGCGTGCCCCGCCAGGTCGCTGCGGAAGAGGTGCGCCAGGGTCAGCGAGGCGACGCCGCGCTCGGCCAGCTGGGCGAGCCGCTCGAGGCGTCCGTCCAGGTCGTCCTCGTCGAGCCCGGCGCCGAGGACGTGGCCGCCCTCCACGGTGTGGACGATCGCCGTCCTCCCGGCCGCCAGCGCCCGGTCGAGCTCGGCGTTGGAGCGGGCGATCTCGAACCGGTCGGCGCGCGCCACCTGCCGCTCCATCTCGTCCGCCATCGCCAGCAGGCACTCCCACGCGCTCAGCTTCAGCAGCTTGCGCCCGCCGCCGGTGAGGTGGGCCGCGATACGGAGCGGCGGGTTGCGGAAGTAGTTGGGCTCGGGGATGTGGAGGGACGACCACAGCACCTTGACGCCGCCCTGCTCGAGCATCTTGAAGTCGGTGAGGCTGGCCAGGGGGTTGAACGTGCCCCCCGTCCAGTAGTGCCGCCGCAGGTCCCGGTCCCAGAGGAACGCGTTCATCGCCGGGTGCGCGTGGATGTCGGTCAGGCCGGGGAACGCGCTGCTGGCGGGTTCGTCGTTCATGGTTGGACTCCGTCCGGTGGTCGAAATTGCGATGGGGCTAGACCGCCCCGATCCTCTCTGCCAGGTAGTCGTTCATGAACATCGGCGAGATCAGCGGGCGGAAGGCGTCGAGCCCGTGGTTGCGCCGCGTGAACTCGGGGTCGATGAAGTTGATCTTTCCCCAGTGCGCTTTGAACGGCACGCCGGCCGCATCGAGGTGCTCCCAGAGGCCGCGGAGGTGTGCGTGGATCGCCTCCTTCTCACCGGGCTCCGTGCAGACCTCGCTCAGGTACATGAAGTTGAACTTGACCACGTAGGGGAGACCGTCCCAGTTCCAGGCCGACATCAGGCTCCCGTCGGCGCGGGTCAGCTCGATCTCGGTGGGGATGTTCGGCCAGCCGTGGTCCTCGAAATAGTCTTCGCACTCGCCGAGCACTCGGTGCAGGTCCCGCGGCCGGAAGCTCCACTCGGCCATCGCCACGCGGAGCGGGGCGCGCCGGTCGACCGGGAGCATGTTGCGAAGCGGGCCGGTGACACGGTTCTCCTGGTAGGTGAGGGCCAGCACGTCGTAGACCAGCTCCAGGGCCCCGGTCAGCAGCGGCCCGGTGTCCGAGAGCCTGTCCAGCGCTCCGAAGACGACGTCGAGCACCTGCTCGGCTTGTTCGGTGGGGTAGTCGCCATCCGGCTTCGACTGCGCGCGCGGGACCGCGGTGGCCGCCCAGAGCAGCGCCCTGTCGCTCTTGTGCATCCAGTTGACGCGCCAGAAGTCGTACTCGGCCGAGGTCGCGTCGAGGTCGCTCAGCACCTCGTCGAGGTCGACGACCTTCTGAACCACGGAGAAGTAGAGCTCGTCGACGAGGCGGAAGCGGACGCGCGTGAGCACCCCGAGCAGCCCCAGCGAGCATACGGCCGCCGGGAAGTCCGCGTCGCCGAGCGCGATGCGCCGCTCGACCGCCTGTCCGCTGGCCGGGTCCACGCTGACCAGCTCCACCCACTCCAGCAGGTCGTACAGCGCATGGCGCGAGCTGGCCGGAGCCGTCCCGGTGGAGATCAGCCCGGCCAGCGTCTGGTGGTCCGTGCCACCGGTCGCCGTCACCGACTTGCCGCGACGCCCCAGCTCGGCCAGGAACTCGTGCAGCGTCGTGTTCGCGGTGGCCACCACCGCCGCGTCGCCCGGCTCGAAGTCCATCGACTTCGGCAGCCGCGAGGTGTCGAGGATCGCGTCGGAGACGACGATCTCCGAGCAGGAGTGCAGGCTGCCCGGTACCCGCACCCGCCCGTTCCCCAGCTCGCCGCGATGGATCCGCTCGAGCATCCCCTTCAGCTCGTCCACGCCCGTCGGCCGCAGGATCAGGTCAGGCCGAAACGAGACGACCTGTCCCCAGTCCTCGATCGGATCGGTGCCGGTTGCTCCCGGGCCTCCCACCATCCTCGACCCACCATAGCCCCGACCCGCCGGACGGGAAAGAACAGCGGATTTCGTGGAGGCACGCGTGCTCGCCCGAGCCGGTGGCGCTGCGGGAGCTACCGGGGCGCGTACATGATCGTCCCGACGCCGACCAGGCAGATCGCCGCGCCGATCAGGTCGTAGCGGTCGGGCTTGAAGCTGTCGAGGGCGATGCCCCAGGCGATCGAGCCGACGATGAAGACTCCGCCGTAGGCGGCCAGCACGCGCCCGAACTCGTTACTCGGCTGGAGCGCGGCGACCACGCCGTAGAGGCCGAGCGCGAGGGCGCCGAGCATGACGAACATCGCCCCGCGGTCCTCCTTGAGGCCGACCCATACGAGGTAGGCGCCGCCGATCTCGGCAAGGGCGGCGGCGGCGAACAGGGCGATGGACTTCCCGGTCACGGCCGGATCCTCGCAGCCCGCCCAGATACGCCGTGCCTCAGGTCCGCAGGCTCAGCACCCTTGCCCTGTCGGCTGCGTATGAACAGCGCCACGGCGCCAGCCCAGGATCGGCGCCGAGGATTCCTCGGCGCCGCTCACCTCGACCCTCCCGCGAAGGCGACCGCCAGCTCGTCGGCGACGGGCTGGCCGTGCTCCGGGGCCGCGAGCGTCAGGATCAGCTCGCCGTCGCGCTCGGAGAGGCTCAGGTCGAGAAACGAGCAGCACTCGGCCTCGGCGGCGACGATCTCCTCGAGGCGGCGGCGCGTCCCCGGGTCGGGGCGAAAGCGCAGCGTGTGCTTCCCGTTCTCGGAGTCGCGGTCGACCAGGCTGGCGGCGCCTACCCCGGCAATCTGATCGAGGCGCCGTTGCAGGTCGCTCGCGCCGAGCGAGCAGGCGGTCGGCTTCGAGTCGGTCATTCCCTTGGGCTCCTTTTGGGGTGGGTTTCCGCTCCCGCTAGTGTTGAGCCTGAACCTGGGTTTAGGTCAAGTAGCAATCGCAATGGCGGACGCAACGCTCACCATCGGGGAAGTGGCCGAGAAGGCCAAGGTCAACGTCTCGGCGATCCGCTTCTACGAGCGCAACGGCCTCCTGCCGGAGGCCGAGCGTGTCAGCGGGCAACGGCGCTTCGCGGTCGACACCGTTCAGCGGCTGGGGATCATCGACGTTGCCAAGCAGGCGGGGTTCTCCCTGGAAGAGGTCGGCGCCCTGCTCGACTCCATCGACCAGGGCGCCCCGGCGCACGAGCAGCTGCAGGCGCTCGCCGCACGCAAGCTGCCCGAGGTCGAGGCGCTGATCGAACGGGCGCAGGCGATGCGCGACTGGCTCACGACCGCCAGCGGCTGCGGCTGCGACTCGCTGGAGTCGTGCGATCTCTTTGTCGGCGAGATCGGCGCCCTCGAGGTTCGGAAATCCCGAGGCCGAGCGATGCCGGAGGAGGGACTCGAACCCCCGAAACGCGGATTATGATCGCGCCCGGGGATTGCGGTGGAGTGCGGGCTGTATCCGTGGCTTCCGCTGACACCCTGCTGATGATCGCCGCCTTCAGGCTGGCTCGGCCGGGCTCGTGGTGGGCGCGCCGGTTCTACGGGCCGGAGAAGCTGGCCCGAGCACAACGGCGCTATGGGCGGCTTACTCGGCCGTGAAGGCGGAGTACTGCTTGAACTGTGAGTAGTGGCCCGCGAGGTTGCAGAGCAGGATGTACTCCCCGGCCTTGAGGTCCACCGTCAGTTCCGCACCCCAGCCTTCCGCGCGGATGCGGTGATCTGCATCGCCGGGCTTCTTGTCCGAGGGCACGATCGGCGGCGTCGCGTATGGCGCCTCCCCGACGATGTCGTCCTCCACGAGGTCGGCCTCGTCTTCCTCGTTGACCGGAAGCGCGCCAGGAGGGACGCCGTCGACATTGGAGTAGACGATGAACTCGTGGTAGAGCTTGCCGACGTTGGTGACGGCGAACGTGACCGTGCCGGCATCGACCGTCGCTTGATCGGGTTTGACGAAGTAGGTTGAGCCCGACTCACCCAGCTCCACGTTGACGACGTGGCCCTTGTCCTCGGCGGTCGTCGATGGGCCACCAGCGGCGGGGACGGTCTCGGTGACGGTCTCCGTCCCGTTGTCATCCCCGCATGCGACCACGCCGAACGGCAGCATGACGACCAAGAGCACAAAAAGCATCCGGGCTGGGTTCACGATGGTCTCCCCAAGCTGATTCGAGGCTTCCCGGCGATCTTGGCGGTTCGAGCGCAGCATGATCGCTAGCTGGACGCTCAACCTATCAGGGGGCGCAGGATTCGTTCCGAAACCCAGCGTTGGCGGACGTTTGCGATGCCGGAGGAGGGACTCGAACCCCCGACACGCGGATTATGATTCCGCTGCTGCGGTTGCCGGGGCTCGCGTCTGTTAAAGCTTTTCGGCATCACAGAGCCAATTCCGGGGTTCGGGCCTCGGCCGCGTTTTCGGTTGTTTGCGGGTGCGTCCTTGCCACCCCCTTGCCACCCCTGAATCACCGGGACCGAATCGGAAGGCGATGGGAACGTCCGGAGTCGTCCCTACTCTGGCTCAGTGGCGCTCCCCGCGATTAGTCTCCCCCCGGCGTTCGACGTAGAGCCGGACCTGAACCCACCGGTCTACCCGGGCCGCACCGACGAATTGGTGATCGCGCCCGATGGCCTTCCCGCCAGGGTCGTGAAGGCGCACAACGCCCACAAGAAGCACTACATCGAGCGATACACCGGGATCGTGGCGGCGGCGATGAAGAACAAATGGGGCGGTCTCGCCTATATCGACACCTACTGCGGGCCGGGAATGTGCTGGGTCCAGGACACTGGCGAATTTGTCGTAGGCTCGCCGTTGATAGCGCTCGGCGTCCAGCCCACCTATTCCCACTTCGCTTTCGTTGACAACGACAGCGTTTGCATAGATGCCCTGGAACGCCGGGTGGCGGGCTTGACGGCGAAGCCGCACATCAAGTGCGCCGACTCCAACGACGCGGCCACCATCGCTTGGGTGCGCTCCGTGATCCCACGTCGGCGGACCCTGACCCTTGCGCTTCTAGACCCGCAGGGCTGCACCCTGGAACCCGCGACTATCGAGGCGCTGACCCAGGAACGACCGATGGACTTGATGATCAACCTGCCGATCCACGGCCTCTACCGCAGTTTGGCGGCCGGGTACTTCCAGGCAGTCGAACGGGTCCTCGGGCCGGATTATCCACGCTGCAACCCGAGTGACTGGCGGGTTGCCGTGCGTGAGCACTACCGTGACCTTCTCGGCAGATTCGGCTATGCCTATACCTCCTCAAAGGAGGTTCGGGGAGAAAAGACCCGGACCCCGCTCTACGACTTCGTCATGGCCAGCAAGCATCCGTTGGCAAAGCGGCTGTTCGAGGGCGCGACCAGGGACAACGCCCACGGTCAGATTTCGATGCTCGACTAGGCGGGGACCAACGCTGGATCGGCGGGGTACTCGTCCCAGGTTTGCCCGGCCAACTCGCGCCCATTCGACTTCGGGCGATGTCCGCCCCACTGCTTGAAGAAGAAGGCGACGCCCTCGGCATTGCAGCGGTCGCGCAGATCTACGATCCACGCTTCATCAACCCGTCGATGGCCGGGGCCAGACTCGCCACCGGCAATCAGCCAGTCGATCCCGCCGAGGTCGAGGCCTTCAAGCGGCCCTAGCAGCGGCTCCGCAGATATGAAACGGACAGAGGCGGGCACCTCGCGAAGCGCATCGGCCCGATGGACAAAGCGGCGGTTCTCGATGCTGACTCCCATCCAAACGTTGGAAGGCCACGGCAGGGAGGGAGCAAGGTCGAGAAGCCGATCCTGGCGCTTCGTCAGCACCTGAAAAACGTGCTGACTTGCTCCCTCCATCGCGTCGAAGACGCGGGCGATGAACTCGTCAGGCACCTGCTCGTGGAAGAGGTCGGACATCGAGTTGACAAAGATGCGGCGGGGACGCTTCCACTTGGATGGCTGCTCAAGGCGGTCGGGCCAGAGACGAAGGGCGAAGCCCTGCTCATAGGGGTGACCGGGAATGCCGCGCCAGCGTTCAGCGAACGTCTTGGCGTAGCAGTGGGCGCAGCCGGGGGATATCTGGTCGCAGCCGGTGACCGGGTTCCAGGTCGCCTCGGTCCACTCAATCGCGCTCTTGTCAGACATTAAGGTTCCTTCGTTGGCGGCCGTCGCCTCCCTGGTGCTGAATCGCCTCATTCATGGCTTTCGAGGCTACCCACCAGGGGGAACCGGGGCGCTGGTGGCGGTGCCACGGTCAGCGCTGGCCCGGCGCGGTACGTTGATGAAGCGATGGACTCCGAGCAGGTCAAAACCGGCGCCGAGGTCGTCAGGACCGGGATCGCTCTCTGGTCTTTTCTGGCCGAGCGGGCAGCCCGACAGCGCGCGAACGAAAAAGCTGAAGTCGAGCATCGTCTTGAGATCAAGTCTGCGCTGGAAGCACGCCTAGGCCCAGGGCGCGCAGATCCGGCCGCCGAGCTGATCGTCGTTGACGCCGCCAGGTCCGACCTCTACCCCGACCCCGATGACGCTTTCCGGTGGGGCAGAATTTCGCCCTGGTTCAAGACCGAGGGGTGGGCTTTCTACGGCAACGGGCTAGAGGTCGGCTCGAACAGCGCTCAGCGGATCAAAATCAAAGGCTCCAAGGCGAGGATCGTCCGGAGGGGTGGCGAATACATGGTGCCGGTCGGGCGCATCCCTTTCGCCAGCATCATCGCGGCTGATTGGAGCCCGGATTCATTCACCGGCCTGCCTCGGATTTTCTGCCACTTTGATCGGCACCGCACCCCGTATGAGGCGCTGGTGGTGGAAACCCTTGAGACCGGGCAACGTATTCCCGGCGTCGAGTTGGTCGACCGGATCGGGCTGCGTTCCGTGAGCCACATGCCCGGAGACCTCAGACTGCATATGAAGATGAAGCGAGTGCAGCGCCGCTTCGACCGGGAGGGTGCTCAGCGTGTCCGCGAGGGCGAGCGGCGAGCCTCCCCGGAGTAGCGCGGATCGCTAGACGAGAGCAGTGATCCGGTCGCCCTCGGGATTTGACTCCCGGCCTACCGCGTGATCCAAGAAGGCAGCGCTTCCCACGCCCGCATCCATCAAGTGAATGTAGGTCTTGAGGGTGAAGCCGGGATCGGCATGGCCTAGCCAAGTCTGAACCTGCTTCACGTTCCGGCCCGCCTCAAAGAGCAAGCTGGCACAGGTGTGGCGGAACGTGTGGAAGGACACGGCCGACCGCGTTTTCATCTTGCCGTTGACCTCGACCTCGACCTTGAACCCGGCACCGATGGCAGCGGGAGTCAGGGCACGGCGATAGACGTTTTCGGGTCGCAGGGGAGTGCCCGCCTTCGACGCGAAGACGGGAGACTCGGGGCCTCGGTAGCCATCCCGCCGCAGCGCTAGAAGCTGCTGCGTCATGCCGGGGGAGAGCGGAACATCGCGTTTGCCGTCCTTGCTCTTGAGCCGCTTGCGCTTGCCCTTGTAAAGCTGTTCGCGCACCCGCACCTTTGGATCCTCGCCGAGGTCAAGGTGTTCCCACCTCAGCCCGACCGCCTCGCTGATCCGCAAGCCGGTGTGAGCCAGGAACGTGCAGAACAGCCGCGACTCGCTCGGGAGCGCCGCCAAGAGAACGCCTAGCTCGGCTCGCGTCAGCGCCTTGGCCTTGTCGGCGGGCGGCGTCTCGTCCTCGCTCGGCGACGGGATGCGAACGCCGAGGACCGGGTTCACTTGAACCACGCCGTCCTCAAGCGCCGTGGCGAACATCACCGACAGCGCCGCCCGCGTCTTCTTGATCTCCGAGGTGGTGCGGCCGTCCCGCCGCATCTGCCCGAACAGGTCGCGGAGGTCGGCGGGTTCTACCTCGTTCATCCTCCACGTCTTCCACCGCGCGATCGCGTGGGCCTCGATCGGCCTGCGGTACTCCGGTCGGGTCGTCTCCGAGAACCCGCGCGAGGTCCGGCCCGCGTAGTTCTCGATCCACTCGCCGAAATAGTCGCCGAAGCGAATCCGCGACCTCGGGCGCTTCTCGCCCGCATCACGTTTGCCCTTGGCCTCGCGGGCCTCGGGAAGCGTGCGGAAGGATTCTTTGTGTTGCTTCCCCCGATGCTCCCAGGTGATCACGTAGCGGGAGCCGCGTTTGTAGATGCCGGGGTAGCGAGTCTTTTTAAGTTTCGCCGCCATTATCGGGCTGGCCTCCTCGCGATTCTGCCCGCCGTCGCGCGCGCTGCGGGGGAGTGTGGGGGTCTTACGGACACGCGACATGCCGCTACCGTTCCCGCTGCGACCGGCCTGGTGCAACTGAGCCGGTCGTCACGGGGCCGGTGTTCCAGCACGCGGCCCCACTTATGTCTTTACAGGGTACCTCCCTGGTCGGGGTGGTCAAGGTCGCCGACCACCTCCAGCTCGCAGCCAGTGATCCAACTCGGAGCGGCGTGCGATCAGCGCGGACCCGTCGTGATGGATGGGGATGCGGCGTGCTGAGACGAGCGCATAGACCCGCGACCGGGAGCAGTCGATGTAGCCGCCGATCTTGTCCGCGCCACGCAGCCAGCCATCGCACGCACTACCGCCGTCCCCTTGCCTGACGAGCTCGGCAGCGCGCCGAGCGATGCGCTCAATCAGGGCGTCGTCTATCTCGAGCGGGATCGTGGTCAACTGTCCCGGCCTTCGCCGAGCCAGTCAACCGCTCCATCCCGCTCGCCGACCGCATAGAAGATCGGGGCGAAGGGGCCGCGATCCGCGAGGTCATCCAAGAGACAGAAATTGATCCTCACCCCGTAGGCCCGGTCGAGCGCAGGATGGTCGGTAAGCAGACCAAGCGCGACGTCGAGCCGCCGATTGAGCGACTTGCGCGAGGCACCCGTCAGCGCGCAGATCACAGGCGGGAAGATCCGGTAGTAGTCACCCCACAGGGGCTTGCCGGTTTTTTCGCGTGCCCGTTCAAGCTGGCCGTAGCGGGCCAACTCGGCGACCAGGCGTTCAACCGAGAGGGTTGCGCGATCCACCTCAATGAACCGCTGCTCGATGAAGATCGACCGATCCTCAACGCGGGCGTAGGTGAAGACCGCATCGGCGATCAGCTTCCGGCGAGCGCGGCCGCGTCCACGATTCAAGGGATGGGACACCTCGTGCCGCCAGGAGAGCGGCCCGAATTCGTCCCCGCGCTCGCGCGCCGCCTGTAGGAAGCTGATCCCGACCTCGTTGACGCCGAGCGTGTGGGAGCGAAGCGGGCCAGCCGCCTGCTCGGGAGTGAGGACTTTTGGCCGGCGATCCACGTCGCCGGCGTCGGCCACCCAATCAGCGCCGCGCTCGGTCAGGAACCACAAGCGCCGGGGAGCGCGGCGAGCATCGACGTAGGCAATGAGGTCCGCACGCCGCAGGTGGGAGAGGATCTGCTGAGTGCGGCGCGGGCTGCGATCCGGGAAGTGGATCGCGCGCACCTGGGCGGTGGAGAGGACGCGATGCTCGCCGATGGAGGCAAGCACCTCGCCGGTCGCTTCCGGGATTCGCAGGCGAGCGCCTGCCTTCCAGTTCACGCCAGCCCCCGGCGCATTGGTCGATTGACGGCGAGGTGCTGCGGAGTCAGCGCCGAGCCGGTGATCGGCTGTGGAGGCGGAGTTGCCAGCACCAAGGCGATTACGGTCGCCGAGGTGGTGGAGAGCCGCTGCCGAACCAGCGCGGAGGTGGTAGCGCAGGCGTCGAGTGCAAGGGACGCGGAGAGAAAATGGATAGAGAACATGACGATGACCTCCTTGGTCGTGTTTTGAATTGGAAGTGGCATAGGAATGTCGGCAAAACGCCAGGCCCGCAAACCGCGCTGGGATGCGCGATAGCGGCCCTTCGGCTCAACCGGCCCGCGAAGCGACAGGGGAAGCGATAGGCGAACCCATCCCCGAAGCGCTAGGCGAAGGTGAAAAAGCGGCTGTAAGAAATTTGCTCTGATACTCCACAGAGCAGCGAGCCGCGAAAGTGGACCCCCGTTCTTAACCCGCCGTTCGATCCCGTGCCTCATATCTCCCTGTCGAACGAGGCGACGAAATCCGGCAAAAAATCGGGCCAACTTCTGTGGAGGCGGGCTACGAAACCGGGGTGCAAATGGATTGGTCACTACTACACAGGGCGTCGAACCCTGAAAGTGGCCCCCTTTTTTTTGTTAAGCCTCTGGGCGCAGCCTGCGAGTTAGCCGCGCTCGCAGAGCGAGTAGCCGACACGCCAGCAGTTGACGATGAAGCCCTCCGCCCCGGCTTTGCGGAGCTTGACGCGAGCGCGGCTCACGTGCGAGTCGAGAGTGCGAATCGCGCCGCCGCCCCTGGTTCCCCAAATCTCCCGCAGCAACTCCTGCTTGGTGAAGACGCGGTTGGGGTCGGTGGCGAGCAGCGCGATCACTTCAAACTCGTGCGCGGCAAGCCGGACCTCATTCCCGCGAACCTCCACCCGGCGAGCGGCCGGATCGACCATCAGCGGGCCGACCGTGATCGGCTTCTGATCGGTCGGCGTGCCAGCCTCAAAGATGCTGCCGTCAACGTGGCCTCGGCAGAGCAACCGCCAGTCCTCATCCTCGCCCAGCTTCACCTTGACTTGCCAGTTGCCGCCGTCGCTCAGGCGAATCTCCACCTCGCCGTTACCGATTCCAATTGCGGCACTGCTGAACCGCCCAGGGACCAGCATCAGCTTTCCCTCAGTAGGCGCTTGACGTAGAGCGCCGGTCGGCTCGGCTGGATCAAGAACCCGTTGCTGAAAACCAAGCCCTCGTCGTCAAGATCGCGGAGGGCGCGGGCGAGTGCGATCCCCCCGACAAGGGTGCGGGGGTTCGCAAGCACCCGACCCGCCAGCGCCGGTAGCGTCAACAGGATCGGATGCTCACGAAGCACCAGCGCCAGCACGGCGCGCTGCATGTTGAGGTCGCGCATCGACCTCACGCGCTCCCGCCCAGCACGCCGAGCAGGGCGTGGAGGGCATCGTGATTGGCGGCAACCTCTTTGTAGTTGTTCGCCTCGTCGTCGTCCGCCGTTGCGACGTCGACAGCCTCCCGCGCGGCCTCATCGGGGAGGACAATTTGCCTCGTCGTCAGCGCGACCAACAGGCGCTCAAACGCCTGGACTTCGCGCCGTGCTTTGTCGGGTTGCCGCAACCGCTCGGGGGCTTTCAGGTCTTCCTGCGCGCCCTCTAGCCAGCCGGTCAAACAGGCGCGCAGGACGGGAATGTGTTTGGCGGGGAGGTCTAGCGGCATCGGCCGCGTTCCGCCCATAGGGTTCTTGTTAGCCATGAGGAGGCTCGTTCTCCTTGTGGTCAGGCTCCCGGTTGGCGTGACAGCGCCGCCGGGAGCCGCTTTATGTCGATGGGCCGAAGTTAGCAGGGTGTGGAGGAAATCTCCACAGCAGTCTTGCTAGTCGCCGCGGATGATCTGGCCGACTCGGGAGTGATCGAGGCCGACTAACTCGCCAATCTCTCGGAGTGATAGCCCGTCCCTCTGCGCCTTCGCGAAGGCTTTGCGCCGGGCCGCTCGCGCGGCCTTGCTGTCGCGCTCAAACTGCTTCTGGGCGGCCTTTACGGATTTGCTGGCAGCCTTGCGCTTGGGGTCCTTGGGCACGGCGCAAGCCTAGTCGCTGGAATGGCGAAGGCTGCGAGCGCTAGATCCGGTCCACCTCTGCACGGGCTTCCTTGATCCACCCGTTCCGTGCTTCCTGCGCCTCGCGCATTACCTTGGCGATATCAGGGATTACCTTGATCCGCTGATCATCTGATTTGCGGGTGTGTTCACTCCAGCTTTCCTCGGCCTTCAAACAAGCTGCACACGTTGAGATGTAGCTGTCAATAAGCCAATGTTCATCGCCGAAGTGGACTTGGAGCAAGGTGATCCCATCGGAGCTTCGATTTGCGAAGGGTTCAATGTCTCGCACTAGCTCTGGATTGAGTGCTGCTCGACTTTCTGGGTGCCTCTCTCTTTGCTCCCATTCCTCCCGCGACACTCTTTCGTCACGGGCGGGGCGAGACAGGGCGAAAGCAGCTTCAGTTACTACCCGGTGCAGTCGCTCTCGCTTTTGGTTCTGGCGGTCGCGCTTGAGGGTGAGGGAATGGCCCAGGAACTGGATGCCTACCGCACCACCCGCGCCAAGTCCAGCACCGATTAGAGCGGCGGCTGCGGGGTCCATCCTGGCTCGACTAGCGACGCTGCCAGCTTGAAGTGCGACTGACCACGGCGGCGCGGCGGGCGTCTTCCTGCGCTCGGTGGAGGGCTTGTCCCTCGTCGGTCAGGCGGAAGGCGTCCCCCTCGGCGCTTTCCAGCAGTCCTCGCTCCGAGAGGTCGCGGATCGCCGCGTGAACATCGTTGAGGTCATGAAGCAGCAATCGCGAAAAGGTGGCGGGGTCTATGCGTCCCTCGGTGTGCGCCGTGTTGATGATCTCGTCCTGAACTTGAGTGATTTGCATACAGATGAATCTAGGGGGTCGAGCGGCGCGAACCTCCCGATCAAGTCTCCTTTTAACCTCGATCCACCGATCTCGTCCGACCCTGAACGAAGAATGACCTCCTGAAAGGGC
>JBBDYP010000058.1:0-25096 GCA_040900615.1 Solirubrobacterales bacterium
CCCGCGTCGCGCAGCCCGCTACCGCCGGTAGGCGATGCGGCGCCAGGACGGCTCTTTGGACAGCTCGATCAGCTCCGAGCTGCGGTCCGGCTGCACGTAGCCGAAGGTCTGGGTGCGCTCGTCGAAGACGACGTCCAGCTCGCCCTCCTTGACCCGCTGGTCGAGCCAGGCGCCGCGGAAGACGAGGCGGCGGATCCAGTGGACGAGGCTGCGGTTGGCGGGGCCGACCAGGTCCTCCCAGTTGTCATTGATGTGCTCGCCGAGGCGTGAGCTGGGCTCGGCGATCTCGCCGCTGACGGCGAGGTCGAGGAGGTCGTCCAGCTCCTCCTGGCTCAGGCCCTGGTCGACGAAGGCGAGCTTGACCGCCGCCTGCTCGACGCGCTGACCGAAGTCCTGCTCGTTGAAGGCGAAGCGGAGCTCGCCGTACTCGAGCACATAGTCGGAGCCCGACTCGTAATTCCCTCTGCGGGTCGTCTTCTTATCCATGAGTTGAAGCCCATCCGCTCACGCAAGCCCTGCGTGAACAGGTTCATGATCTTGCCGATGATCCTAGTTCGGTGCCTGCTCGGGGCGGGCGCTGAACGGGCGGTTGCACATGGCAGGGGTGGAGTGGGAGCGACTAGCCTCGCGAGGGCGACCAAGATGATCGACCTCCACTGCCACATCCTTCCCGGCCTCGACGACGGCGCGCTCGACGTCGAGGACAGCGTCGCGATGGCCCGCATGGCCGCCGCCGACGGGATCGAGGTGGTCTGCGCCACGCCCCACATCCGCCACGACCACGACGTCCGCATCGAGGAGATCGCCGGCCGGGTCGAGGCGCTCAACTCGAGGCTGCAGGAGGAGGGCATCCCGATCGCGATCCTGCCCGGCGGCGAGGTGGCGGAGACCGCGGTCGAGGCCCTCAGTGAGGAGGAACTGAGCCACGTCGCCCTCGGCAGCGGCCGCTGGGTGCTGCTCGAGCCCGCCCCCGGCCCACTCAGCGACAGCCTTACCAGCCGCGTCGCCCACCTGGCCGAGCGTAGCCACCGGGCCCTGATCGCCCACCCCGAGCGCCACCTCTCCGCCGACATGTTCGAGCGCATGGCGGCTCTGGTCGTCGAGGGAGCCCTGATCCAGGCGACCGCCGACTTCTTCCTGCGCGAGGAGATGGCCGACGGGATGCTGACCATGGCCGAATTCGGCCTCGTCCACGTCATCAGCAGCGACGCCCACACCTCGCTCGCCGGCCGCCCGCTCACCCTCGGCCCCGCCTTCGAACGCCTCGGCGCCGTCGAGGTCCTGGGGCCGCGGTTGCAGTGGATGATGGAGACCGCGCCGCGGGCGATCGTCGAGGGCGAGCCGCTCGAGCTCCCCTTCGGCCCGTCGGTCTAGCCGGGAGATCGAAGCGTTCCCAGCATCTTGGCCCGTATAGGGGCCCCAATCCTGGGAACGGCGGTGTACCTAATCGAGCTTGCGCAGCTCGACCCGTAGCGCCAGCTCCTCGACGACGGCGCGGGAGCCGGTGCCGAGGCCGTGGCGGAGGAAGTTCGCGGCGCCGGCGGCGGCGCTCAGCCGCAGCGTCTCCTCCCACTCGAGGCCAGCGGCCATCGAGGCGGCGAGGGCGCCCATCATCGAGTCGCCGCAGCCCTCGCGGGAGCCGCGCTCGAAGTGGGGCGGGATCAGCTCCCAGGCCTCGCCGTCGCGCACGACCAGCGCTGGCTCACCGGCCCTGGTGATGATCGCCGCCGCCGCGCCCTTCTCCAGCAGCCGCTCGGCCGCCGCCCGCATTCGCTCCGGCGTGTCGACCGGGCCGTAGATGAAGGCGGCCAGCTCCCAGTCGTTGATCTTGACCAGGTCGGGCTTGCCCTCGAGGGCGCTGTCGAGGCGCGGTGGGGAGAGGTCGACGATGACGGGGATGCCATTGGCCCTGACGTCGGCGACGAGGCTGCCGTAGATCTCCAGCGGCAGCGCCTCGCTCGGGTAGGGGCCGCAGAGGGCGAGGACGTCGGAGTCGAGGGCGGCGGCACAGGTGACCGAGAAGAGGTCGTCGATCTCGTGGCGAGAGGGGGGCCTCCCGGCGCTCTGGGCGACCGGCTCGCGCTCGCCGCCGCGGCGGTCGTGGACGTAGGCACCGCTCGCCTCGGCCGTCTCGACCAACCGCAGCTCGATCGGCAACTGCTCCAGCAGCCGCCGCAGCACCGTTCCGGTCTCGCCGCCGGCGAAGCCGCAGAGGACCGGCTCGGCGCCCAGCTCGGCGGCCATCCGCGCCACCCACACCCCCTGCCCGGCGGCGTGGACGTGGACGTCGTCGCCGCCGTCGGAGCTCAGCTGCTCGATCGTGATCGAGAGCAACGGGTTGGGGCCGAAGACCGCGACCCTGGGCTTTGGTGCCATCGCTGGGAGCGTAGACGCAGCCCAGACGGAGGGGGAGAGGCCCCGCGACCTCGGGACTTGCGCGGGAATGGAATCGAGTCGAGCCGCCGACCGGCTGAGCAGCCTTCCCCGCGGCCGGGTCCTCGGCCGGGAGATCCCGGTAGCGGTCGGCTTCAGGGCTCGCCTGCTCGGCATCGGCTGGCTCCCGCGCGAGCTGTCGGGCGACGGCCTTCTGATCCCGCGCTGCGCCAGCGTCCACACCTTCGGCATGCGCTTCGATCTCGATCTGGTCTTCCTCGACCAGGGTGGACGCCCGCTCGCGTTCCACTACGCGGTGTCGCCCCGGCGGCTGGTCTGGTGCCGCGGCGCTGACGCTGTCCTCGAGATCCCCTCAGTGGAGGGGGAGAGCCTGCCTCCCGCGATCCCTTGGGAGGGGGATGTTGCCGCAGAGACAAGAGATCGCGAGCGTCGTCGTCTGTGAGGACGACGCGATGACGCTGGACCTGCTCTGCGACCACCTCTCGGCGGATCGCTTCGGGGTGCTGCCGGCGCCGAGCGCCTCCGACGCGCTCCGTCTCTGCCGCTACAACCAACCCGACCTCCTCCTGCTCGACCTCTCGCTCCCCGACGCCTCCGGCCTCGACGTACTGCGGGAGATCCGCGAGGCCGATGGCGTCGAGTCCCGCTTCGACCCGCGACTGCCGGTGATCGTCCTCACCGGCCGCAGCGCGGATACCGACCGCGTCCGCGGACTCGACTCAGGCGCCGACGACTACATGACCAAGCCCTTCCGCTACGAAGAGCTGCGCGCCCGGATCGGCGCCGTCCTGCGCCGCCGCGCCACCCGCCGCGACGGCCCCAGCCGGGTCGGCGAGCTGACGATCGACCCGGTCCGTCGCAGGGTCACCGTCGGCGAGCGCGAGATCACGCTGGCGAAGAAGGAATTCACCCTCCTCCGCGTCCTCGCCTCAGACCCGACCCGCGTCTTCTCCAAGGAAGAGCTGCTGCGAGACGTCTGGGGCTTCCGCAGCCCCGGCCGGACCAGGACGCTTGACTCGCACGCCAGCCGCCTGCGCCGCAAACTCGACCCCGAGCACTGCCGCTACGTCGTCAACTGCTGGGGGATCGGCTACCGGTTGATCGACGGGCGAAGCTGAATGTCGGCTCAGACGAGGTGGGTCCACGCGCCGGGCCATCGCTGAGACCGCGGGCCGTGCCACTGATGGCGTTTGGTGAGAGCGTTGCCTAGGAATTACACCTACTAGGGCCGCTTGTCGCCCAAGGAGTGACCGCGTGAACGCCGAGTACGTCGGGGCTGGGCGGTTGACGCCCATCAAGGAGGGCTTGTTGCTGGGGGCGCTGGCACGCGAAGGGTCAGGAAGTGAAGCGTCCCCCGGTCCACGTCCTGGGGTTCACCTGCTTCCGGGATTCCGCGGCCCCGGCCGGTGAGCCGAGGCCGCGGAATCTCCATGTCTAAAGCAGTTACCTCGAGGCCTTGGCCGGGGGCGACTCGAAGTGGAGGATCGCCAGTTTGGTGGCGATCGGGTCGGATTTCTCTTCGGCGAGCCGGCTTGCGGCCCCCTCCTGGATCTCGATCGCCCGGTTGAGGGCGTCGGCCAGCACCTCGTTGAGCTCGGTCCAGCCTTTCTCGTCGAGAAGGAGGGGGGTGTGGCTCACGTGGGAGTCGGTGCGGGCGTCGATCGTGCCGGCGATCATCGCCTCGGTCGCGTCTTTGCCGATCGCCTCGAGGATCGCGCCGGTGATTCCCTTGCGGGCCGAGGCCGGGATCTTGGCCCAGTCGGCGTCGCTGAAGAAGGCACGCTCGGTGGCGCGGTAGAAGTGCTCGACGGCGCCACGGCGCGGCTCGGTTTTGACGAGTTCGACGCAGTCGTATTCGAGCAGGGTTTTGACGTGGTAACTGACGTTGCCGAGGGGCTCGCCGAGTTCTTGGGCGAGCTGGTTCGGGCTCGAGATCCCCTTGTGCAGCGAGGTGAGGATGCGCACGCGCAGGGGATGGGCAAGCGCCTTCGCAAGCTGCTGGGTGATGCCCTCTGGGGTCGTCCGGGTCTGAGCCAAGGGGTGATTCCTCCGATTTATTTAGGGGCCGAGATTGGGGTGGCAATCGGGTGGATTTGGTCGGGGGTCCACCCGGGTTTCTCGATCAAGTATTCCAAAACGCTCCATTGATTCCCATGTCGACGAGCCCTCACGGAATGGAAAAGTTCCAATGTGGCATGAACCTCGACACCGATCGGTGAAATGGACGGAACGGGATTCGATGCCCCGGAGGTCTTATCCGAGCGCACCCCTCGCCTCGAAGCGCCTGGCCGAGACCGCATTGAGGTGATGGGTGCGCAATATCCGGACTCCCGGCGCGGGCGGGGGAGATTCCGGACCGGCGTGGCCTTGGTGGGCCATGGCGACCCACGCGAGCGAAGCGGCATGACCCTGTCGCCCGAGCTGTCGCAGATTGTCGCCGGCTGGCCGTTCGCGGCTTCGCTGGCCGCGGTGGCGACCGCCCGCAGCCTCTGGATGGGGCGGCGGCGGATGGCCCTCAACGAGGCTCTGCACGAGTTGCGGCGGCCCCTGCAGGCATTGGCGCTGGTGTCGCCGGGAACGCCTGCCGCCCTGCCGGAGGGGCTCGACCTCTCGGTGGAGATGGCGACCACCGCCCTCGAGCGACTCGACCGCGAGATCAACGGCGCGCCGGCCGCCACGGTCACCGAGGCGCTGTCCGCCAGGCCGCTGCTGGAAGCGGCGGTCGGGCGCTGGAGGGGCCGGGCGGTGCTGGCGGGCGGGTCGCTCGAGCTGGGCCCGCGGGCCGCGGACGCGGTCCTCGGCGGCGATCGCTGCGAGATCGCGCAGGCGCTCGACAACCTGATCGTCAACGCGATCGACCACGGTGGTCCACGGATCCGGGTCGGGGCGACGCTCGCCCACGGCCGGCTGCGGATCGCGGTGGTCGACTCCGGCCGCCGGTCGCGGCCCGAGTCCCGCCGCGAGAGCCCGGCGGAGCTGATCGCGCGGCTCTCCGGCAGGCGCCGCCACGGGCATGGGCTGCGGATCGTGAGGCGGACCGCCGCCGCGCACGGAGGCGACTTCAGGCTGCGTTGCTCGGAGACTGGGACCGAGGCCGTGCTCGAGCTGCCGCTCCTGAGCGGCGAGAGGGCGGCGTGAGCCGGCGGGGCCGGGCGCTGGCCTTCCTGCTCGCGGCTCTGTTCGCGGCCGCCGGTGCCGCCGCGATCGCCGACGGCTACGGCAGCCGCGTCGCTCGCGGCTACGGAGAGCTGCGGCCGGTCCTCGTGGCGGGCGCCGACCTGCGGCCCGGCCGGCCGATCGATCCCGCCCTCGCTTCCGACCAGCTGGAGGTGCGCAGGGTTCCGCTGCGCTTCGTGCCGCCGGGGGCGCTGGAAGCGCCGGGCGAAGCGGTCGGGCTCGTCCCGGCGGCACCCGTACCCGCCGGCGCCTACCTGCTCGCCTCCCAGCTGCGCCCGCCGCGGGACAGGGGCGCCGGGCCGGCGCTGGGGGAAGGCAGGCGCCCGGTTGAGATCGCGGTCAGCGGCGCCGAGGCCCTGGCGGTTGCCGGCGCCCAGCCCACGGGGGCGAGGGTCGATGTCGTGGTGACCACGGAACCGACCGGGTCGGGGGCAGGGCGCACCTACGTAGCGGCCGCGGCGGTGCCGCTGCTCGCTCTGGCGCCCGGGGTCGACGGGCCGGGGCCGGGCGGGACCGCGGCCGCGACCCTCGGCCTGACCAGGGAGCAGGCGCTGCGCCTGATCGCCGCCCAGAGCTTCGCCCGCCAGGTGACGATCCTCCTCAGGGGCTGAGATGGACGCAAGGGAGCGGAACGTCGCCGAGCTGGCCGCCTCGATGCGGGCTCGGCTGGTCGAGCGTCGCCGCACCGAGGCGGCCTCCGGCCGGGACCGCGGCGGCGACCTGCGCGAGGCGGTACGCGAGCTCGTCGACGAGGAGGCGGCGCTGCTCGGCGCCCCCGACCGTGAGGAGATCGCGGCGCGGATCGTCCGCGACAGCGTCGGCCTCGGGCCGTTGGAGGTCCTGCTCGCCGATCCCGCGGTCGAGGAGGTGATGGTCAACGGGCCGGGGACCGTCTATGTCGAGCGCTGTGGCCGGATCGAGACGACCGGCGTCGCCTTCGAGGACGAGGAGGGGCTGCGCAACACGATCGAGCGGATCCTGGCGCCGCTCGGGCGGCGGGTGGACGAGCTCAGCCCGATGGTCGACGCCCGCCTCGCCGACGGCTCCCGGGTCAACGTCGTGATCCCGCCGCTGGCGATCGACGGCCCGGCGGTCTCGATCCGGCGTTTCGGAGCCAGCCGGCCCGGGCCCGACGAGCTGGTGGCGCTGGGGACGCTCAGCATCGAGCAGCGCGACGCCCTGGAGGTCGCCGTCCGCGACCGCCGCAGCGTCCTCGTCAGCGGCGGCACCGGCTCCGGCAAGACGACGCTCCTCAACGCCCTCTCCAGCTTCATCTCTCCCGGCGAGCGGGTGGTGACGATCGAGGACGCCGCCGAGCTGCGCCTCCAGCAGCCGCACGTGGTGCGGCTGGAGAGCCGGCCGGCGGGCGTCGAGGGCAGGGGAGAGGTGACGATTCGCGACCTCCTGCGAAACGCCCTGCGAATGCGCCCGGACAGGATCGTGATCGGGGAGGTGCGAGGCCCCGAGGCGCTGGACCTGCTGACGGCTCTGAACACCGGTCATGACGGCGCCCTCTCGACGGTCCACGCCAACTCGCCCGCCGACGCCCTGGGCCGGCTCGAGACCCTGGCGCTGATGGCCGGAGTCGGGTTGCCGCACGCGGCGGTGGCCGAGCAGGTGCAGCGGGGGATAGACCTCGTCGTCCACCTCGAGCGCCGCGCCGACGGCGGCCGCCTGGTCACCGATGTCGCCGAGGTCGTGCGGGCGGCGGGCGCCACGGCTGTTCGCAGCGTCGACATGCCCGTGGATGTCGGCTGATGGGCGCGACGGGACTTCTCCCGGTCCTGGCCGGGGCCGCCGCCGGTGGCCTGTTCGCGCTGGCGACGCGGGAGGCGCTTCTGGCCAGCCCCGCGGCGGCGCGCTGGCTGCGGCTGGCGCTGGAGCCGCTGCGGCGGGCGGGGCTGGAGGGCTACGCGCCCTCGACGATCGAGCGGCGACGGCTGGCCGCCCTCGGAGCCGCCGCAGCGGTCGCCGGCGGCTGGATGCTCGCCGGGCTGGCGCTGGCCGTGCCGCTCTCGGTCGCCGGTCCGGCCATCGCCGCCTGGGCGATCTCCAGCCGCCGGCGCCGCTACCGCGCCGCGGTGGAGCGCTCGCTGCCGGAAGTCGCCACCGCGGTCGCCGACTCGCTCAGCGCGGGCCGCTCGCTGCGCGCCTCGCTGCCGGCCGCCGCCACCTACCTCGACGGCCCGCCGGCCGCCGAGCTGGCCCGCCTCGGCGCCGAGCTGGACCTGGGCGCGGCGACGGCGGAGGCGGTGGAGGCATGGCGGCGCCGGATGCGCTCCGAGCGGGTCGACGCCATCGCCGCCGCCCTGCTCAGCCAGCGGCTCGCCGGCGGCGATCTGGCCGGGTTGCTGCGGCGCTTCGCGGCCGGGGCGTCCGAGCGCGACCGGGTCGCCGAGGACGCCCGCTCGGCCACCGCCCAGGCTCGCTTCACCGGTCTGCTGGTCGTGGCGATGCCGAGCGGCGGCGCCCTCTTCGCCGAGCTGGTCCAGCCGGGCTTCGTCGCCAAGCTCCTCGGCTCGCCGCCGTCGGCCATCCTGCTGGCCCTCGCCGCCGTCCTTCAGCTGGCCGGCTTCGTCGCGATCAGGCGCTTCTCCCGGGTGGCCGAGTGAGCGGCGCCGGAGCGCTCGCGGCGCTTGCCGTCCTGCTCGGGTTCGGGGCCCTCCGCGAGCTGCGGGGCGGGCGGGGCGGGGCGGTCGCGGCCTCGCTCCCTTTCGGCCTGCGCGGCCGCTCCGCCAGGGCAGCCCTGCGGCTCGGGCTGCCGGAGCGGCTGCGCCGCGCCGGACTGGAGTCGCGGTTGCCGCTGAGCGCCGTCCTGGCGGCGAAGCTGGCCGGGTCCGCCTGCGGCGGCCTCGCCGCGCTCCTCGCCGCACCCGCCGCCCCGGGGAGGACGGCGCTGCTGGTCGCGATGGCGATGCCGGCGGCGGGATTCCTCGTTCCCGACGCCCTGCTGGAGCGGGAGGCGCGGCGGCGCCGGCGACGCCTCGTCGCCGCGCTGCCCGACGCGCTCGACCTGCTCGCCGTCAGTGCCGGTTCGGGCCGCGGCCCCGCCGCCGGCCTGGAGCAGCTGGCTCGGGCGGGGGAGGGGCCGTTGGCGGACGAGATGCGGATCGCGGTCGCCGAGCTGTCCTGCGGCACGCCGCTCAGCGCCGCCCTCGATTCGCTCCGTGCCCGTGTCCCCGGCAGTGAGCTGGCGACGCTGGTAGCCGCGATCGAGCGCTCGCGCCGCTTCGGCTCCCCCCTCGCCGACCAGTTGCGAAGTCAGGCCAGCGCCCTGCGTCGCGACGGCCGCCGCGCCGTCGAGGAGCGCGCCGCCCGGGCCGCCCCGAAGATCCAGCTCGTCGTCGCCCTCGTCCTCGTCCCCTCGGTCCTGCTGATGATCGCCGCCGGCCTGATCGCCAACGCCGGCACGCTGCTGGCGGGGTTCTGAGAAGTGACCGCTACTCCTGCGCCTCGTCCCGCAGCCGCTTTGCCACGGTGGCGGTGGCGGCGCAGATCCTGTCGAGCTCCTCGGCGCTCTCCTTGTGGCCGTTGACGTAGCAGCAGAGGGTGCCGTCGACCAGCTCGAAGGCGAACTTGCTCGGGGCGGCGTCGGTCAGCCAGACGATGAAGGTGGGGGCGAAGAGCTGGCGTAGCCAGACGGGGTCCTGCTCCTTGCCGGCGAAGATCTCGTACTTGTCGTCCAGCACCTCGCTCTCCAGCTTCACCCGCTCTTTGGAGCGGCGGAAGACGTCCTCGAGGCCCTCGAGGACGCGCAGGCCGAACTTGCGCTGGCAGTAGAGCTCCGGCACGTGCTGGACGCACCCGGGTACTTCGACCAGCCCCAGCGTGTAGCGGTAGTAGCTGGTCTGGCGGTGACCCTCGGAGTCGGTCGTTTCCTCCTCGTAGGTGTAGAGAGCGAGGGTCCCGTCGATCCCTTCGCCGATCGTCCCCGTCAGCGTTCGCTCCGCGTAGCGGTCGTCGCCCTTGCACAGCAGCGGCGTCGCCGACGGCAGGGGGCCGCGGCCGCCGAGCGCCAATCCGTGTTGCTGCGCGTAGGCCTGGAAGAAGGCGTCGGCGGCGCGGGAGTCGGCGATCGCGAAGACGATCAGGACCCCGACGAGGAAGGCGACGACCGCGGCGGCGCCGCCGATCGCGGGTCCGAGGAACGCCGCGCCGGCGACTCCGGCGGCGATCGTGAAGACGGCGAGCAGGACCAGCGTCAGCGTCTTGCGCATCAGCCGCTTGAAGTGGAAGCCGCGCAGGTCGTTGGCGTCGTCGGCGTCGGGAGCGGCGAGCGGCCCGGCCTCGACCGTGGGCGGCGGCGCCTCGACCGTGGGCGGCGGCGCCTCCTGCGAGGGCGGCGGCGCCTCGCTCGAGGGAGCGCCGGCTTCCTCGGATACCGGGCCTGGGGATTCCTCGGGCGTGCTCACGCGCAGAACCTACCGCGCGCCGGCGGATGCAAATGGGCTTGCAGGGGAGGGGCTGTGTTGCAAAGTGGGGGAGTGTGGGTTATTGTGGCGCTCGAGTTGAAGCCCAGGACCGGGGTGGTGAGGCTCCTCCCACCTCATCACTCCGGTCCAACTCTTTTCCGGCCCTCCCGCTCAGAAAGGACTCGCCGAGGTGGCATTTCGGGGTCTCTACGAGCACAGCCTCGATTCCAAGGACCGACTCACGGTCCCGTCGCGGTTTCGCGCCTCGCTGGCCGATGGAGTGGTTCTGTCCAAGGGCTTCGACCCCTGCGTCTGGGTGCACACGACCGAGGAGTTCGAGCAGCTCTCCGACCGCTTCCTCTCGCCGCACAGCCCGTTCGGGCGCGACGCCAGGCAGCTGCGCCGCCGCTTCCACGGCGGCTCCTTCGACGAGAAGCTCGACTCCGCCGGGCGTATCCGCGTCCCCAAACCGCTGATCGAGCACGCCGGGCTCGACGGCAACTGCGTCGTAATCGGGGCGGGGGAGTACCTCGAGATCTGGAACGCCGACGCCTGGGCCAAGCAGGAGGAGGAGCTCGACGCCGCCGCCCCCGAGATCGCCGAGGGCCTAGCCGCCGCCGGGACCGCGCAACCATGAGACTCCATGCCCAGCCAATCCACACCCAGCGGTCGACGGGCCGATATGTCAGCCATGGCGAGACATTTCGGCCCATCGGCGTCGCGGCGATGAGCCACGAGCCCGTACTGGCGTCCGAGCTGGTCTCGCTGCTGGCGCCGGAGCCGGGTCAGACCGCGGTCGACTGCACCTTCGGCGCCGGTGGGCACGCTCGCCTCGTCGCCGAGCTGCTGGGGCCGTCCGGCACCCTGATCGGGATCGACCGTGACCCCGCCGCCGAGGCCCGCTTCGCCGAGTTCGCCGCCGAGGTGCCCTGCCGGACCCGCTTCATCGCCGCCGACTTCGCGGCAGGGCTGCGTGCCGTGCGCGGCGAAGGCATACGCCCAGAGATGATCTACATGGACCTTGGGATGTCATCGATGCAGGTCGACGCCTGGGAGCGGGGCTTCTCCTACTCCTACGACGCGCCGCTCGACATGCGGATGGACACGCGCCAGCGCTTCGACGCCGCCGACCTCGTCAACGAGTGGCCCGAGTCGCGGATCGCCCAGGTCCTGCGGCGCTTCGGCGAGGAGCGCTACGCCGGCGGGATCGCCCGCGAGATCGTCCGCCGCCGGCCCCTCAGCACCACGTCCGAGCTGGTCGCCGCGATCAAGGCCGGGATGCCGACCGCGGCCCGCTTCGGCGGCGGCCATCCCGCCAAGCGCAGCTTCCAGGCGATCCGGATCGCCGTCAACGGCGAGCTCGAGATCCTCGAGGAAGCGCTGCCGCTGGCCTGGGCCACTCTGGCCGTCGGCGGGCGCTTCGGCGCGATCTCCTTCCAGTCGCTCGAGGACCGGCCCGTGAAGCAGTTCCTCGCCGCCAAGGCGCGCGGCTGCGTCTGCCCGCCCGAGCTTCCCGTCTGCGTCTGCGGCCACGAGCCCGAGGCCGAGCTGCTGACTCGCCGCGCCGTGTCGCCGGGCCCAGCCGAGGTCGAGGCCAACCCGCGCTCGCGCTCCGCGCACCTGCGGGTGGCGCTCAAGATCGCCGAGGAGACGCCGGCGGGGGAGGCCGGCTGATGGCCGTAGCCGCTCCAGCGCGCAGGACCGCGCCGGCCCCGGCGCCCTCGCGGACCACGCCGCCGCGGAAGAAGGCCGCCCCGGCCCGCCCGGCCCCGCGCGCCCGCGCCGTTGCCCGCCCCGCCACCGCTCCCGCCCGCAGGGCGCCCGCCCGGACGCCGCAGCGCGTCAGGCCGAAGCCGAAGCGCGCCAGCGGCGGCCAGCTGATCCCGCTCGCGGTCGGCCGCACCGCGGTCGCCGTCCGCCAGCTCCCCGACTCCGGCCTGGTCGTGCGGATGACCCGCGGTCGCGCCTGGATCGCGGTTCTCGGAGTCCTCCTGGTGGGGATCGTCGCGCTCAACGTCGTCACCCTCAGCTTCGCCGCCTCCTCGGGCAAGATCGAGCAGCAGATCACCGCCCTCGACAAGGAGAACTCGATGCTCGGCGGACGCGAGGCGCAGCGCTACAGCACCGCCCGCATCCGCCACGAGGCCGGCGTCCTCGGGATGGTCATGCCCAACTTGGAGCAGCCGCAGCTGATCGAGGCCGGCCCGGACGACGTGGCCACGGCGGCGCAGCGCCTTGCCGCGGCGAGTCCGGGCTAGGAGGCCGGCGCGGATGCGCTTGATCGAGCGCAGGATCGGGCTGCTGTTCGCCGGCTTCCTGCTCTGCTTCCTCGTGGTCATCGGGCGCGCCTTCTGGTTGCAGGGGGTGCAGGGCGCCCAGCTCGCCTCCGACGCGATCTCCCAGCAGACCGAGACCGTGACCGTGCCGGGCCTGCGCGGCAGCCTGCTCGACCGCCACGGCAACAAGCTCGCCTCCTCCGAAGACGCGGCGACGATCTACGCCACGCCCTACCAGGTGGAGCATCCGCCGCAGGCGGCGGCCAAGCTGGCGCCGATCCTCGAACAGAGCCGGGGCGAGGTGCTGGAAGCCCTGACCGCGGAATCCGGCTTCTCCTACGTCGCCCAGAAAGTCGACCTCGAAACGGCGGCCAGGGTGGAAGCGCTCGACCTGGAAGGAATCGGCGAGCTGCCCGACAGCCGCCGTACCTATCCGCAGGGGGACATGGCGGCGCAGGTGATCGGCGCCGTCGGCTCCGAAAACCAGGGCCTGACCGGCCTCGAGGCGGGCGAGGAATCGGTCCTGCGCGGCGACGACGGCGAACGCCGCATCGTCAACGACGCACTCGGCGAGCCGATCAGGCTGGAAACGGTGAAGGAGACCAGCGACGGCGAAGACATCCAGCTGACGCTCGACCCGGTGATCCAGGAGAAGACCGAGGCGGTGCTGGCCGAAGTCGGCGAAACGTACCTGCCGAAGGGGGCGACGGCGATCGTCATGGACCCCCGCAGCTCCCAGGTCCTGGCGATGGCCAACTGGCCGCCGGTCGACCCGACCGACCTCTCCAGCGCCAGCAACGAAGACCTGCTGAACAAGGCGACGGGCTTCACCTACGAGCCCGGCTCGACCTTCAAGGCCTTCACCGTCTCCGCGGCGCTGGAGGAAAAGCTGGTGACGCCGGAATCCGCGTTCACGCTGGCGCCGAGCATCCAGGTCGCCGACCGCACGATCGAAGACGCCGAGGCGCGGCCGACCGAGACGATGACCGTGGCCCAGATCCTCGCCCAGTCCTCGAACGTGGGTGCGGTGACGATCGGCCTCCAGGTCGGCAGCGAGAAGTTCAGCCGCTGGATCAACCGCTTCGGATTCGGCCGCCCGACCGGGGTTCAGTTCCCGGCCGAGGAGCAGGGAATCGTCCCCGACCTCGACCAATACTCCGGCTCGACGATGGGCAACCTGCCGATCGGCCAGGGCCTGGCGGTGACGCCGATGCAGGTGATGGCCGGCTACGCGGCGATCGCCAATGGCGGTGTTCTCAAGCGGCCGCAGCTGATCAAGCGGATCGGCGACAGGCAGATCCACGAGCCCAGGGGCCGCCGCGTGATCGACGCCGCGGTCGCGGCGCAGGTGCGGGAAATGCTCGAGGGCGTGCTGGCCGCGGGCGGCACCGCCTCGGAGGTCAGCGTTCCCGGCTACACGCTCGCCGGCAAGACCGGCACCTCGGAGGTGGCCGAAAACGGGACCTACTCGGAGACCAAATACGTCGCCTCGTTCATCGGCTTCGCCCCGGCGCAGAACCCGCAGCTGCTGGCGGCGGTGATCGTCGACCAGCCGCAGGGTGAAATCTACGGCGGGTCGGTGGCGGCGCCGGCGTTTGGGCAGATCGCGGGGTTCGCTCTTCCTTATCTTGGGGTTCCGCAGGAATAGGGACGATTGTGGGGGGAGGTCGGGTGCCCCTCGCGCTTGCTGGGTTTTTCGCCGGGCGCGTCGCCTCTCTCGCTGAGCGGTCAGTGCGAAAAACAGGACGCCGCGCGCGCGAGGGGCACCCGACCTCCTACCTAGAATCGACTCGATGAAGCTGGATGAGCTTGTGGCGGGAGCCGAATTGTCGGGTGAGGCCCGGATCGTCGGAGATGGGTCCGCCGAGATCTCCGACCTGGCTTACGACAGCCGAAAGGTGAAGCCGGGGACGCTGTTCTTCTGCGTGCGCGGGCAGAAGGTGGATGGGCATGACTTTGCTCCGCGGGTGGTTGAGGCGGGCGCGGCGGCGCTGGTCGTGGAGCGGGAGCTTGGGCTCGACTTGCCGCAGGTGGTTGTCGCTGACGCGCGGGCGGCGATGGCGGCGCTGGCGGCGCGGTTCTGGGGGGATCCGACCTCCGAGCTGCGGGTGGTGGGGGTGACCGGGACGAACGGGAAGACGACGACGGCTTTCCTGGTCAGGGAGACCCTCGAGGCGGCCGGGATCCGCTGCGGTCTGCTGGGGACGGTGAAGCAGGTCGTGGCCGGGGTGGAGGAGGAGGTGGTGCGGACGACGCCGGAGGCGATCGACCTGCAGGCCACCTTCCGGCGCATGCTCGACGGCGGCGACCGCGCCTGCGTGATGGAGGTCTCCTCGCACGCGATGACGCTGCACCGCGCCGACGCGATCCACTTCGAGGTCGCCCTCTTCACCAACCTCACCCAGGACCACCTCGACTTCCACGCCGACATGGAGGACTACTTCCTCGCCAAGCGCAAGCTGTTCGAAACCGGGCCGGGGACCGCGATCGTCAACGTCGACGACCCCTACGGCCGCCGCCTCGCCGAGGAATTCGACTGCATCACCTTCTCCGCCGAAGGCGCCGAGGCCGACTACAGCGCCCGCGACGCCTCCTTCGACGCCGGTGGCGCTCGGTTCACGGTGGGCGAGATCGCGGTGCGGACGGGGTTGCCGGGGCACTTCAACGTGGCAAACGCCCTGGGGGCGTTCGCGGCGGCGGCGGCGCTCGGGGTCGAGGCGGAGGTGGCGGCGGCCGGCCTGGCGGCGGCGGCGCGGGTGCCGGGACGCTTCGAGCCGATCGACGAGGGGCAGGGGTTCTCGGTCCTGGTCGACTACGCGCACACGCCCGACTCGCTGGAGAACGTGCTGCGGGCGGCACGCCGGCTCACCGAGGGGCGGCTGATCGCCGTCTTCGGCGCCGGCGGCGATCGCGATCGCGACAAGCGGCCGAAGATGGGGCGGGCCGCGGCGCAGCTCGCCGACCTCGCGATCGTCACCTCCGACAACCCCCGTTCCGAGGAACCGGAGGCGATAGTCGGCGAAGTCGTCGCCGGGGCGGAGGGCGCCGCCGAGCTGGAGGTCGAGGTCGACCGCCGCGCCGCGATCGCCCTGGCCCTGGCTCGGGCCCACCCCGGCGACACGGTCGTCATCGCCGGCAAGGGCCACGAGCAGGGCCAGGAATTCGAGTGCGGCCGCAAGGTTCCCTTCGACGACCGCGAGGTTGCTCGCGAGGAGCTGCGGAAGCTGGGCAGCCCGGCGTGAGGCTGACGGCCGAGGAGATCGCCGCCGCGCTGGGGGCGGAGATCGTCGCCGAGGGCGAGCCGGGCTCGCCGCGGCGGGCGACGATCGACTCCACCGCGACCGGCCCGGGAGACCTCTTCTTCGGCCTGCGCGGGGAGAAGCGCGACGGCGGCGAATTCGCCCCAGCCGCGATCGAGGCCGGAGCCTGGGGGGTGGTCCTCAGCCCTTCGCCGAGTTCGCACTTTTCCCCGGTATCCGAGAAGAACCGCGAACTCGGGGCCTGGGTGTTCGTGGTGGAGGAACCGCTGGCGGCGATGCAGGCCCTCGCCCGCGCCTGGCGCCGGGCCCTCGGCGCTCACGTCGTCGGCGTCACCGGGTCGGTCGGCAAGACCTCGGTCAAGGACATCGCCCGGGCGCTCCTCCCCGGCCGCGTCCACGCCAACCGCGAGAACCTCAACACCGAGATCGGGCTGCCGCTGACCCTGCTCGAAGCCCCCGACGACACCGAGACCCTGGTCCTGGAGATGGCGATGAGGGGTCATGGCCAGATCGCCGAACTGGGCGAGATCGCCGAGCCCGACGTCGCCGTCATCACCAACGTCGGCCCTGTCCACGTCGAGCTGCTGGGCTCGGTCGAGGCGATCGCCGAGGCCAAGGCGGAGATCCTCGCGGCGCTTCCGCACGGCGGAGTCGCCGTGGTCCCGGCCGAGGCGGGCAAGCTCGAGCCCCACCTCGGCGGGGCCGATCGGCTGCTCCGCTTCGGCCCCGGTGGCGACGTCGAGGCGACCGAGGTGAGGGTGGTCGAGGGGGTGACCGAGGCGCTGATCCTGACCCCGCTGGGCAGCGAGCGCTTCCACTTCCCCTTCGCCGAGGCGCACAACCTGACCAACGCCTTGGCCGCGATCGCGGCCGGCGTGGCGCTGGGGGCGGCGCCGGCGGATATGGCCGATCGCGCTGCGAGCATAGGATTCTCCCGCTTCCGCGGTGAGCGATTGGAGCTCGGCGACGGGATCGTCCTCGTGAACGACTGCTACAACGCCAATCCGGTGTCGATGCGCGCGGCGCTCGACCATCTCGCGACCCACGAGGCGTCGCGGACGATCGCGGTCCTCGGCGAGATGGGCGAGCTCGGACCCGAATCCGCCGGCTTCCACCGGGGGGTGGGCGAGCACGCGCGGGCCGCCGGGGTCGACCTGCTGATCGGGGTCGGCCTGCCCGCCCGCGACTACGACCCCGACGAACTTGTCGCCGACCCGGCCGAGGCGGCCGAGCTGCTGGCGGCGCGCCTATCCCCGGGCGACGCGGTCCTGGTCAAGGGCTCGCGCTCGGCCGGCCTGGAGGCCGTCGCCGAAGAGCTGGCGGAGCTGATCTGATGGGAGAAGTCCTGATCGCCGGCATGGCGGCGATGCTGATCTGCATCTTCCTCGGCCCCAAATTCATCGAGTACCTGCGGGTGCGCGAGTTCGGACAGCACATCCGCGAGGACGGGCCACAGGAGCACCACGCCAAGGCCGGGACGCCGACGATGGGCGGGCTGATCATCTTCGCCTCGATCTGCGTCCCCTTCCTCGTCCTCTCCGATCGCGACCCGCAGAGCCTCGCCGTCTTCGGCGTCGCCATGGGCTGCGCCGCGATCGGCTTCGCCGACGACTTCATCAAGATCGTCAAACGGCGTTCGCTTGGGCTCTCGGCGCGCTGGAAGATCGTCCTGCAGCTGATCCTCGCCCTCGGCCTCTGGTGGGTGGCTCGGCACGAGGTCGGCCTCGAGCCGATCCTCTACCTCCGCATCGGCGACGGCAGCATCGATCTCGGCCCGGTCCTCTACTTCGTCCTCGTCTTCCTCGTCATCGGCGGGACCTCGAACGGGGTCAACCTCACCGACGGCCTCGACGGGCTCGCCGCCGGCTCCTGCGCGATCGTCCTGCTCGCCTACACGGCAATCTCCTTCGTCGCCAACGAGCAGCAGAACCTGGCCCTGCTCTCCGCCTGCCTGGTCGGCGCCTGCATCGGCTTCCTCTGGTACAACGCCTTCCCGGCCTCGATCTTCATGGGGGACACCGGCTCGCTCGGCTTAGGCGGGGCCATCGGGGCCCTCGCCGTGATGACCCAGACCGAGGTCCTGCTGATCATCATCGGCGGCATCTTCGTGATCGAGGCGCTCTCGGTGGCGGTCCAGGTCTTCTCGTTCAAGACCTTCCGCCGCCGCGTCCTGCTGATGGCGCCGCTGCACCACCACTTCGAGATGATGGCCTGGTCGGAGACGAAGATCATGCTCCGCTTCTGGATCGTCGCCGCCGTCTGCTCGGGCATCGGCTTCACGCTGTACCAGCAGAGCATTGGGCGCTGAACAGTCAGCGGGACACCCCGCCTCCGGCCGATCGAGTGAAGGATCTTGGGGCCGACCGGCACCACAATCCTTCAGTGGCTCTCCTGGTGGGGCCCCGCGTGGCGCATACGTAGGCGCGCCGCGCACAGGTTCGCAGCCCCGGAGGGCGAAGATGCAGGCGTGAACATGCCACCGCCAAAGGAGCTGCGGCCGCCCCTGCCCAAGGGGCCGTTTCTGGTTGTCGGTCTGGCTCGGTCGGGGCGGGCGGCGGCGCGGATGCTGGCCGCTCGAGGCGAGACGGTCCGGGGGGTCGATTCCGGGTATCCGGATGCGGCGGCAGGGCTTCGGGAGGTCGGTGTCGAAGTCGTCCTGGATACGGATGGATTGGCACAGCTCGAGGGGACGCGGACCGTCGTCAAGAGCCCGGGTGTTCCCCGGGAGGCGCCGGTGATCGCGGAGGCGCTGGAGCGGGGGTTCGACGTCGTCGGCGAGCTGGAGCTGGCCTGGCGGCTGATCCCCAACCGCTTCGTCGCAGTCACCGGGACCAACGGCAAGACCACGACGGTCGAGCTGATCGGCCACATCTACCGTGGTGCCGGCGAGCCGGTCGCGGTCGCCGGCAACGTCGGCACGCCGCTCTCGCAGCTGGCCGGCGAGGTCGATCCCGGCGCCACGATCGTCTGCGAGGCCTCCAGCTTCCAGCTCGAGGACACGACCGAGTTCGCGCCCGAGTGCGCGGTCTTCCTCAACCTCGCCCCCGACCACCTCGACCGCCACGCCGACCTCGAGTCCTACCTGGCGGCGAAGCTGCGGATCTTCGCCAACCAGGGCAACGACGACGTCGCCGTCTTCAACGCCGACGACCCGTTCCTCAGCGGGACCGACCTCGGCGGCTGCGCGCGCCGGGTCGCCTTCTGCACCGGTGCCGGCCCGGACTGCGAGGTGGCGCTCGCCGAGGGGACGATCTTCTACGACGGCGAGGCGCTGCTCCCCGTCCGTGAGTTGGGCCTGTTCGGCGAGCACAACGTCGCCAACGCGATGGCCGCCGCTGCCGCCGCGCTCTCGATGGGGCTCGATCGCGACGCGGTGCGCGAGGGCCTGCGCAGCTTCGCCGGCGTTCCGCACCGGCTCGAGCAGGTCGCCGAGGTCGGCGGCGTCCGCTTCGTCAACGACTCCAAGGCGACCAACGTCGCCTCGGCCACGGTCGGGCTGCGCGCCTTCGAGGCCGGGGTGCACGCGATCCTCGGCGGCAGTGAGAAGGGCGAGCCCTTCGCGCCCCTGATCGACCCGGTCCGTGAGCGCTGCGCCGCCTGCTACCTGACCGGCGCCTCGGCCGAGCGCCTGGCGAGTGAGCTGGCGCCCGTCGTCGAGTCGGGGGTCGAGCTGCACCGCTGCGCCGACCTCGAGGACGCGGTCCGCCGCGCCGCCGCCGCGGCCCGTCCCGGCGAGGTCGTCCTGCTCTCGCCGGCCTGCGCCAGCTTCGACGCCTTCGACAACTTCGAGCAGCGCGGTGAGCGCTTCCGCGAGATCGTCGCGGGGCTGCGATGAGCTCCTTCGCGCTCGGGCGCGGGCGCCTCGCCAGGCCCGCCAAGGCGAGGATGAAGGCGAAGAAACGCTCGCGCCGGGCTGCCGTGTCCACCGAGTACAACATGCTGCTGACCGCGACGCTGTGCCTGCTCGCGCTCGGCGCGGTGATGGTCTTCTCCGCCAGCTCGACCACCCAGGTCCTCAACGACGGCGGCCTCTCCAACAGCGCCTTCTACCTGAAGCGGACGCTGATGTTCGGCGCCGCCGGCCTCGTCGTCATGCACATCGTCGCCCGCCACGGGCTGCTTGCCGTCCGCCGCCTCACCCCGATGCTGCTCGCCGGCTCGCTGTTCCTGCTGGTCGCGGTGCTGGGGATCGGCTCGACCGTCAACGGCGCCAGCCGCTGGATCGGCTCGGGCTTCCTGCAGATCCAGCCCTCGGAGCTGGCCAAGGTGGCGCTGGTCCTCTACGGCGCCGACCTGCTCGCCCGCAAGCCGGTGCGGGCCCGCTCGATCGAAGGGTTCATGCCGTTCCTGCTGGTTGTCGGTGCGGCCTGCCTGCTGATCATGCTGGAGCCCGACATGGGGACGACGATGGTCGTCGCCTTCGCCGTCGGCGCCACCCTGCTCGCGGCCGGGGCGCGGCCCCGGGACCTCGGCCTGATCGCGCTCGGCATCGGCGTGCTCGCCCTGCTGATGGCGGTGGTCGAGCCCTACCGGATGGCCCGCCTGACCGGGTTCCTCAACCCCGGGGCCGACGCGACCGGGGCCGGATTCCAGGCGGCGCAGGCGAAGATCGCGCTCGGCTCCGGCGGCCTCTTCGGGGTCGGGATCGGCAACGGCGTCCAGAAGGCCTTCTACCTGCCCGAGGCCCACACCGACATGATCTCTGCCGTGATCGGCGAGGAGCTGGGCCTGGTCGGGATCGTCGGCGTCGTCGGCCTCTTCTCGATGTTCGGCTACGCCGGCCTCAAAGTCGCCCAGAAGGCGAGGGACACCTACGGCAAGCTGCTGGTCGCCGGGCTCACCTCGCTGATCCTCGTCCAGGCGACGATCAACCTCTTCGCGGTGATGGGGCTGGCGCCGCTGACCGGCGTGCCCCTGCCCTTCGTCTCCTACGGCAACAGCAGCCTGATGGCGACCCTGTTCGCGGTCGGCCTGATCCTCAACGTCGCTCGCGGCGGCACCGCGAGCGCGGCACGAACCTCGGCGGGTTCCCGCGCTGGCAAACTGCGCGTCGTCGAAGGCGGGCGAGCGCCCGCACGCGAAAGGAGTCGATCGAGCAGTGCCAGGAAAGCCAAGAGTGGTGGTGGCGGCGGGGGGAACCGCGGGGCACGTCGTGCCCGCCATGGCGGTCGCCGAAGAGCTTCGAGCTAGCGGCGCCGAGGTCTCCTTCCTGGGGACCCGCGACCGGATCGAGGCGGAGCTTGTCCCCGCCGCCGGCTACGAGATCGACTTCCTCCAGGTGCGCGGCATCGACCGCCGCAACCCGCTGCGCGCGGCCCGCGCCGGGTTTGAGGCGCTGGGCGCGATCGGCGCCGCGCGGCGGGCGCTGCGACGCCGCGGCGCCGACGTGGTGATGGGCGGCGGCGGTTATGTCGCCGGCCCGGCCGGGGTGGCGGCGACGCTGACCCGGACGCCGCTGGTCCTGACCGAGGCCGACAGCCACCTCGGGCTCGCCAACCGGCTGCTGGCGCGCCGCGCACGGCGCGTCTGCCTGGCCTTCCCGATCGAGGGCCGGACGGGCGAGGCCTACCTCGTCACCGGGCGGCCCGTGCCGAAGGGGGTGCTGTGGGCCGACCGCGGTGCCGCGCGGCGGCGGTTCGGCATCGCCGAGGGCGCCCGTTGCCTGCTCGTGGTGGGAGGAAGCCAGGGCGCCCGCTCGATCAACTTCGCCGCGATCGAAGCGCTCGCGGAGCGCGTCGGGCGCGACTTCGACGTCGTCCACCTGGCCGGGCGCCGCGACTTCGACGAGCTGGAGGACCGGCTCGCCGCGGCCCCGCATCGCGACCGCTACACGCTTCTCGCCTACGAGCCCGACCTCGGAGACGGCCTCGCCGCCTCCGACCTGGTCCTCGGCCGCTCCGGCGGCTCGATCTTCGAGGTGACGGCCGCCGGGCGCCCGGCGATCCTGGTCCCCTACCCCTTTGCGACCGCGGACCACCAGAGCGCCAACGCCGAGTGGATGCGGCAGGGCGGAGCGGCGATCGTCCTCGCGGACGGCGAGTTGAGCGCGGAGCGCCTGGCGAGTGAGGTGGACGCGCTGCTCGGCGACGCGGAGCGGCTGGAGGAGATGGCGACGGCGTCGCGCTCGCTGGCACGGCCCGACGCCGCCCGGCGGATCGCCGACGAGGTCCTGGCGGCGGCCGGATGAGCGCACGAGGCGACTGGGGCCACCGCCGGCTCCACTTCATCGGCGTCGGCGGGGCCGGGATGAGCGGCCTCGCCCTGGTCTGTGCGCGGCTGGGCGCGACGGTCAGCGGCAGCGACCGCTCCGACTCCTCTTATATGGAGCGCCTGCGCGCCGCCGGCCTCGATCCGGTAGTCGGACACGACGCCGCCAACCTGCCGGCCGGCGCCGAGGTGGTGGTCTCGACGGCGATCGGCGGCGGCAACCCCGAGCTGTCGCTGGCTCGCGAGCGGGGGGCCCGGGAGATCCACCGCGGCGCCCTGCTGGCGGAGCTCTGCGCGGAGAAGCGGCTGATCGCGGTCGCCGGCACCCACGGCAAGACGACCACGACGGCGATGGCGGTCTGGGCGCTGCGGGCGATCGGCGCCGACCCGGCGTTCTTCGTCGGCGGCGAGGTGCCGGGGCTCGGCGAGGACGGCGCCGCCGCCAACGCCGGCTGGGGCGAGGGGGAGTGGGTGGTCGCCGAGGCCGACGAGAGCGACGCCAGCTTCCTCGAGCTGAGGCCCGAGATCGCCGTCGTCACCAACGTCGAGATGGACCACCACGCCCGCTGGGGCTCGCTGGCCGAGTTGCACCGGGCCTTCCGCGACTTCCTGGCACCGGCCGCGGGCGCGGTGCTGCCGGCCGACGGCGGCCTCGACGACCTCGCCGGCGGTGGGGAGGTCGTCGGCTTCGACGCCGGCGTTCCCGGCCCGGCCGAGCTGCGGCTCGCCGTTCCCGGCCGCCACAACCGCGCCAACGCTCGCGCCGCCCTTGCCGCGATCGGCCTCGCCGGTCTCGACATCGATGCGGCCGCCGCCGCGCTCGCCGACTTCCCGGGTGTGCGTCGGAGGCTGGAGCTGAAGGGCGGGCGCAACGGCACTCGCATATATGACGACTACGCCCACCACCCGACCGAGGTGCGCGCCGCCCTCTCCGCCCTGCGGGAGCTCGCGCCCGATCGCCTCGTCGCCGTCTTCCAGCCGCACCTCTACTCACGGACCAAGGCCCTGGCCGAGGAGTTCGGCGCCGCCCTCGCGCTCGCCGACGAGGTCGCGGTCCTCGACGTCTACCCGGCGCGCGAGGAGCCGGTCGGCGCACTCGCCGGCGTCAGCGGGCTGCGGGTCGCCCAGGCGGCGGCGGAGCGGATGGGCGGGAGGCGGGTCTGGTGGCTGCCCGATGCAGAGTCGGCACGACGCGCCGTCGCCGACCTTCTGGAGGCCAATCGGGCGCTCGGCGCCGAGGACCAGGTGCTGGTCACGATCGGTGCCGGCGACGTCTTCCGCCTCGGCGAGGCCCTGGTCGAGGGGGACGGATGAGCGCCTCGCCGCCCGACGGGGTGCAGCGCGACTATTCCCTGGCTCGGCTGACGACGGTTCGGACCGGGGGCCCGGCCGACTGGTTCGCCCGCCCCGACCATGAGGCGCAGCTGGTCGAGTTGTTGCGCTGGGCCGATGCCGAGGGCCTGGCCGTAGGACTGATCGGCTCCGGCTCGAACCTGCTGGTAGCCGACGATGGCTTCCACGGACTCGCGATCAAGCTGGACGGAGACCTCGCCTCGATCGAGCGCGACGGCGACACGGTCCTCTGCGGGGGTGGCGCCCGCCTGCCCGCGGCGGCGGCCAGGGGCGCCGGCTGGGGGCTCTCCGGCCTCGAGTTCGGGGTCAACATCCCCGGTACCGCCGGCGGGGCTGTGCGGATGAACGCCAACGCCTACGGCGGCCAGCTGGCCCGCGTCCTCGAGTGGGTCGAGGTCGCCACCGCCGCCGGGACGGAGCGGCGCCTCCCCGCCGACCTCGGCTTCTCCTACCGCCATTCGAACCTGCGTCCCGGCGAAGTCGTCTCGCGAGCGTCCTTCCGGCTGCGTCCCGGCGACCCGGAGGAGATCCGCGCGACCCTGGCGACGATGCGCGAGCGCCGCCGCGAGGCCCAGCCCTCGGGGATCAAGACCTTCGGCTCGACCTTCAAGAACCCCGACGACGAGCGAGCCGAGGGGCGCTCGGCCGGACAGCTGCTCGACGCCGCCGGCTGTCGCGGCCTGCGCCACGGCGGCGCCCGCTTCGCCGAGAAGCACGCCAACTTCGTCGAGAACTTCGAAGCGGCGAGTACGGCCGACGTGCTCGAGCTGATGGCCGAGGGCAGGCGGCGCGTCCACGAGCGCTTCGGCGTCGAGCTGGAGCCGGAGGTCCAGGTACTGGGCGAGGTCGCCTGGCCCAGTACCTGGGAGCTGTGAGGCGCCGGCTGGCGGCCCTCGTCCTCGTCGTCGTCGCGGCGGCGGCCGCCTACTTCTTCCTGGTCCGCGACCGCACCGCGGCGCCGACGGTCCGGGTGCCGAGGCCGGCGGCGACGATTGGCATCGGCACCGGTGCGGTGGTGGTCAGCGCCAACGGCGCGATCCTCTCCTGGTTCCCGCTGCCCGAGGATTCGACCCTCCCCGAGCTGCCCCTCATCCAGTTGCCGGATCGTGGCAGGCTGGCGGGGCCGATGCGCCAGCAGGCCCGTGTCCTGGGGGCCGTCCCAGCCGCCCTGCGTCCCTACGTCGAAAGGAGCTACTACGGCGAAAGCGGGGTGGACGTGATGCTCACCTCGGGCATCGAACTGCGCTTCGGCGACGCCTCGCAGGCGGCGCGGAAGTGGAGGGCGGCGGCGGCCGTTCTCGCCAATCCGACGATCACCGCGCTCGATTATGTAGACCTGCACGCGCCGAGTCGACCCGCGATCTGGGGCTCGGGTCACATCCTGCCCCCGGCGCCCTGAGGGTTGGAGCTCGCCCGTGGCCGCCTCGGCGTTTCCGGCTGATCCCGTGTCCCAGAGCCATGAACGACGATCGAGAACGGCATCGCAGAGCCAGCGGCCCAAAGGCTCGACCTGAGAGTGAGTGTGGTGAAAGGCTCAACTTGGCATCGAGACTCTGCGCATGCAGGATGCCTGTCGGGCGTTTGACAGAGGGGGGAGAATGCCCTACGTTGAGCGCAATTTCCGCACTTGAGGCGGAGGCTCGAACCCTTGAGCCTCGCTGAAGGCTCGGACGGAACAAGGCTCAACTCAAAACTCCGACCCTCGAGTCGGCTCGCTGGAGAAATCGGGAGATGGAATCCACTTACCTCGCGGTCATAAAGGTCGTCGGCGCCGGCGGCGGTGGCACCAACGCGGTCAGCCGCATGATCGACGCCGGGATCCGCGGCGTCGAGTTCGTCGCGGTCAACACCGACGCCCAGGCGCTTCAGGCCTGCGACGCCGACATCAAGCTTTCGATCGGGCAGGAGCTGACCCGCGGCCTCGGCGCCGGCGGCAACCCCGAGGTCGGGGCCGGCGCGGCGGCCGAGAGCCGCGACGAGATCAAGGAGGCGCTGAAGGGCGCCGACATGGTCTTCG
>JBBDYP010000059.1:0-25090 GCA_040900615.1 Solirubrobacterales bacterium
GGTGGCCGCGGCCGATCGGGGTGCGCAGCGCCTCGACGACTACGACCTCGCGGCCACCGAACCTGCCAGCTCCGTTCTCCGCCATGGCTGTCTCCGTTCTCCTCGAAGTCTCGCGACGCGGTCGCGCCGCCTCGATCAAAGATAGCCGACCGGCCACCGCCGACTGACTCGTCAATCAGCCCACTTTGGGCTCGTCACAGGGGCCTCGCGTCATCGGCCGGGGGACGCGTGATAGGAACCCCGACCAATGAGCACGAACCAGGGGTACGACAGTCCGGGGATCGCGGGGAGCGGGGCAATCGCCACCGGCCTCGCCGCCGTCTCGACCACGACCGCGGAGACGATTCTGCTCGCCCGCAGCGAGGCCTCCGCCTGGCGCGCCGAGGAGAAAGTCGTCGCCGCCTGCGCGAAGATCGAGGGCGCGGAGCCCTCGCGTCTGCGGGTCACCACCGACCCGGCCGACCTCGCCGACTGCGACGTCATCGTCGAGGCGATCGTCGAGGAAGTCGAGCCCAAGGGCGAGCTTCTCTCCACCGTCGCCGAAGCGTGCCCCAACTCGGACCTGGCGACGACCACCTCGTCGCTCAGCATCGCCTCGATCGCCGCCGCGGCCGGGACCGAGAAGCTCTTCGGCTTCCACGTCTTCAACCCGGTGCCGCGGATGCAGCTGGTCGAGGTCTGCATCCCCGACGGCGCCACCGACTCGCGGGAGAAGGCCCTCGCCTGGTGCGCCGCGCTCGGCAAGACCGCGGTCGAGGTTCCCGACCAGGCCGGCTTCGCCGTCAACCGGCTGCTCTTCCCCTACCTCTTCGACGCGGTGCGGATGGTCGAGCGGACCGGCATGGAGGCCGGCGAGGTCGACACCTGCATGAAGCTGGGCGCCGGACACCCGATGGGCCCGCTGGCGCTGCTCGACTTCGTCGGGCTGGACGTCGCCGAGGCGATCGGCGACGCGCTCTACGCCGACTCCAGCGAGCCGGCCCACAAGCCGCCGGGTCTGATGGTCGAGATGGTCGGCGAAGAGAAGCTGGGCCGCAAGAGCGGAGCGGGCTTCTACAGCTACGACTAGACCGGCGCGTCTCGGCGTCCTCGGTCGCTCACGTGCAGAGCACGCTTCGCTCCCTGCGTCCTTGATCTGCTTGGTCTAGTCGTAGCTGCCCTTACCGGACAAATCCCAGATCACGTCGGCCTCGGAGATCCCCTGGCGGCGGGCGACGATCTCGACCTCCTCCCAGGGGAGCTCCGCCTCGGGCAGCTCGTCCCATCGGGCCAGGTCCAGCGCCTCGATCGAGCCCTTCAGCGCCGGGCCGAGATGCTCCTCGGAGCGCAACAGCGCCCTCAGTACCTCGAGCTGCTTGTCGGTCAGGCGAACAACCCACATGCTGGTACCTCCAACGTTTGGTGAATCGCGGGTTGCCTGGGGAAACTAGGCACCGGAACGGACGGAACTGCTGATCCTGACCGCCTCGATCCGGTTCTCGCGGACCGCCTCGACCCTGATCGTGTAGCCGTTGGCGACGATCGAATCGCCGCGCTTCGGCAGCCTCCCGAGCTCGCCGAAGACGTAGCCGCCGACCGAGTTGTAGGCGTCGCTGTCGACCGGCAGCTTGATCCCGGCATCGGCGAGGTCGCCCAGCGAGACGTGCCCGCGCACGAACCAATCACCGTTGGTGAGCTGGCGCAGAGCCGCCGCGCGGGGGTCGGTCTCGTCCTCGATCTCCCCCACGACCTCCTCGAGGATGTCCTCGACCGCGACGATGCCCACGGTGCGCCCGTACTCGTCGACGACGACCGAGAGCGAGGTGCGCTGGACCTGGAGGTCGTGCAGGAGATCGTCGAGCGGCCGCGTCTCGGGGACGATCAGGGCGTCGCGGATCACCATCTCGATCGAGGCCTCGGGGCCCTCGCTCATGTAGAGCCGGGCGAGGCTGTTGTTGTGAACGATCCCCTTCACCCGGTCGGGGTTGTCGTCCTCGATCACGACCAGGCGGGTGTGGCCGGAGGTGACGCAGCGCCGCAGCGCCGCCTCGACCGTCTCGGAAGCGTCCACGGTGATCACGGCCGGGATCGGCGTCATCACCTCGCGGGCCTCCTGCTCGTGGAGGTGGAAGACGCCGCCGAGCATCCCGGCCTCGCCGGGATCGAGGTGCCCGCCGATCCGCGAGCTGTCGATGATCTGCTTCAGGTCCTCGGCGGTGTGGTGCTGTTCGAGGTCGGACGGATTGACGCCGAAGAGGCGGACGATCGCGTTGGAGAACCAGCTCAGACCCATCGTCACCGGCGCGGTCCCGACCCGGAACCAGTTCAACGGCCGCGAGACCCGGCGCGCGGTGCTCTCGGCGCTGGCGATCGCGAGCATCTTCGGCACCTGCTCACCGACGCTGATGTGGACCGCGGTCACGAGGGCGAACGCGATCGCCAGCGAGAGCGCCGCGGCGACCCCGTGGGAGAGGCCGCCGAAGACGGGCTCGATCAGCTTCGCGAGCGAGGGCTCGCCGAGGAAGCCGATTCCGATCGAGGCCATCGTGATCCCGATCTGGCAGGCGGAAAGCGATTCGTCGATCTTGTCGAGCTGCTCGACGACGGCCTCCGCGCCGGACTCCCCTTCGGCGGCGAGCTGTTCGATTTTCCCGCGGCGGCTGCGCACCAGTGCGAACTCGGCGGCGACGAAGAAGCCGTTGATCGCAATCAACAGCAAGAGGAGGACGAGCAGGAGGACGCTCATCGGCTATGCGGCCCGGTACTTCGGGCTGGGACGTCCTCGGCCATGCGGCGAACGGAATATAGCTGTCCGTCCACGGGGCATTTTCGATAAGTGCCATATTGAGCAAATAATGCGGGTCGCAACGCTCAGTGAGATGCTCGAAGAGATAGTTCGCCTGGGCGAGGCGACAGGCATGGAAGAGCACGCGCACGAGCTGCGCGGCGAACTCGAGGGCCGCCTGGCGACCGTCCGGGCCGCCGTCTCGGGCACCCCCACCCCGCGGGTGATCGCGCTGGAGCGCCTCGACCCGCCCCGGGTGGGCGGTTTCTGGATCCCGGAGATGATCTCGATCGCCGGCGGCGTCGACGTCGCCGGCGACCCCGGCCTGAATCCTCCCGAGGTCGGCTGGGGGGAGCTTTCGAGCCTCGGTGCCGAACTCGTGATCGTGATGCTCGAGGGATCGCTGGAGGACACCCGGGCCCAGGCGATGGAGCACTGGGAGCGGATCGCCTCGCTCGGCGCCGCCCGAGCCTTCGCCGTCGACGCCTCCGCCGCCTTCTCCGAACCGGGGCCACGCCTGGTCGACGGGGTCGAGCTGCTCGGGCACCTGCTGCACCCGGAGTTGATCGACCCGCCCGGCAACACAGCCTTCACAGCGCTGCGGGCGCCGGTCTCGCGCGCCTCGCGGCGAGCCTGAGGACGGCGATCAGGCAACGGCGAGGGCGCCGACCACCGAGATCACGGCAACGGCCGCGATTGCGGTCAGCTCCGCCGCCCGCCGGTGCTGGCCGAGCATCCCCCGCTCGCCGGCGACGATCACCAGAGCGCAGACCACGCCACCGATCAGGCCGCCGATGTGGCCGCCGATGCTGATGCCGGAGCGCCCGAAGGTGAAGACGAGGTTGAGCACGATCAGGAACCCGAGCTCACCGGCGAGGGCGTCCAAGCCCCGTCCGCGAGCGATCACGAAGGCGGCCCCGGCGAGCCCGAAGACCGCCCCCGACGCCCCCACCGTCGCCACCAGGGGATCGGTCAACGCCAGGGCGCCAAACGACCCGGCCAGAAGCGACGCGAAGTAGACGGCGAGGTAGCGGGGGGTACCGAGCGCCGGCTCCAGCAGCCGGCCCAGGAAGAAGAGAAGGAGCATGTTGAAGCCGACGTGGAACAGGCTCGCGTGCAGGAAGCCGCCGGTCACCAACCGGTACCACTCGCCGTCGGCAACCGAGACGCCGCGAAGCGCGAAGTCGTTGATGACCGAACCGCTCGGGTTGTTCAAGCCGCCGGACCCGGCCGCGATCTCGACCAGGTAGGCGATCACGTTGAGCCCGATCAGGACGAAGGTCGCCGGGGCCCGCCCGAAGCCGTCGCTCTGCCCCACCCCCCGCACGACCTTGGTCCGCTGCCGCATGCACTCCGGGCAGCGCATCCCGACCGGGGTCGGGGTCATGCAGTCGGGGCAGATCGGGCGGCCGCAGGAGGAGCAGGAGACGGCCGTCTCGCGGTCGGGGTGGCGGTAACAGGTCTGGGCCATGGAGACGGGGAGCCTACAATCGGCGCCGATGGAGGCCGCCAGCCCCGCACGTCTCTACGCGACCGTGGTCGGCGCGTTCCTCGTCGTCCTCGGCATCGTCGGCTTCTTCTACAGCGCCTCCTTCGGCAGCCCGGGAGCGGTCGAAGCAGCGCTGGGCGTGCTCCGCGTCAACGCCTGGCTCAACGTCCTCTACATCGCCACCGGCTCTCTCGGCCTGCTCGCCGCCGGCACCGCCGCGCGGCCCTACGCGATCGGCGTCGGCCTGCTCTGCACCGCGCTGGCGATCTGGGGCTTCGCTCTGGGGAGCGGGGAGGCGATTCTCGGCTTTCTCCCGGTCAACGGCGGCAACGACGTCGTCAACCTGGTTCTCGGGCTGCTCGCCCTCGCGGCGGCCGCCGGCACGCCCCGTGGTTCCTCAGTTACGCGTGAGGTGCAGAAGGAACCACGCGATGGAGGGTCAGAGCCGCGAGCGCAAGCCGCCGGCAAGCGCCCTTAGGCCGCTCTCGCTCTGCTGCTTGCTGCGGCGGCGCAGCTCCAGCAGCACCAGGGCGCCGGTGGCGATGCTCCCGGCGCCCACCGCGACCACCGGGCGCACCCAGTTGCGCGGGTCGCGCAGGGCGCGCAGCTCGCTCTCGGATAGTTCCTCGGCCCAGTCGGAGAGCTCCTCCGCCGCCGCCTGGGTGACCGCCGACAGCGTGTCCTCGACCCGGCTCGAGAGCCGCTCGGGCGGCTCGATCGGCCGCAGGGCGTCGCTCAGCAGCTGCTCGACGTCCCAGCTGCCGGCGGCTCGCTCACTCATCTCGCTCATCGCTCATCTCCTCCTGCAGCTGCTTGATAGCGCGATGGATCAGGACCTTGGTGGCGCCGTCGGAGCGACCCAGGGCGCGGGCGATCTCGCGGTTGTCCATGCCGAGGGCGAACCTCATGATCAGCGCCTCGCGACGGTCGTCGGAGAGATGCTCGAGGTTGGCCATCACCTGCCGCAGCTCCTCGCGGCCCTCGGCGATCGCCACCGTGTCGTGCCGGGCGGCGATCGGGTCGGCGTTGTCGAGCGACGTCTGCGGCCGTCGCGAGCGGTCCCGGTAGTAGTTGGAGGCGAGGTTGTGGGCGATCCGGATCAACCAGGGCCGCAGCGGCCGCCCGTGGGACTCGCGCCGGGCCCGGTCGAAGTGCCGGTAGGCCTGCAGGAAGGCCTGCTCGGTGAGGTCCTCGGCGTCGTGATGGTTGCCGACCCGGTAATAGGCGTAGGAATAGACATCGCGCAGATGCGACCGGTAGAAGTCCTCGAAGGCGCGGTCCAGCTCCGCCTTCTCCGCCGGCCCCAGCTCGCCCGGCTCGACGTTCTCCTTGGGGCCGCTCACCGGCCAAGCCTAGTGGCATCAAGCTGCCCGCCTTGCCCGCTCGACGCGGCGCAGGCCCGCGACCCATTCGTCGGCGTCGATCTCGCCACCGATCAGTTCGGCCAGGCCGCTGAGCGCGTCGGCGGAGACGCCCGAGGCGGCGACCGCCGCGGCCAGCAGCGGGGTGGTGTCGAGGCCCTCGGAGGCCTGTCCGATCTTCGCCGGGATCTCCTCCGCGGGTGTGCCGGTGCCGAGCAGCTCGCCGGCGCGTCGGTTGCGCCCGGTCGGCGCCATCATCGTCGCGGTCAGGTCGCCGACTCCCGCCAGGCCGGAGAACGTCTCCAGTTCGGCGCCGCGCTCGATCGCGTACTCGATGCACTCGCGCCAGATCTCGGCGACGGCGATGCCGGCCGCGTTCAACCCGTGGGGCTCGGCCGCGGCGGCGGCGAGGGCGGCGGCGTTCTTCGCGGCCCCGGCCATCTCGACGCCGGTGACGTCGCGGGAGCGCTCGCAGACGAGGCCGGCGCGGTCGAAGACCTCGCCGAGCTGGACGCGGAGGTCTGGGTCCGCGGAGCCGAGGACGAGCGCGGCGGACCCGGAGACCGCCTCCCGGGCGTGGGCGGGGCCGCCGAGACAGGCGATCGCGCGGGCGCGCACCCTTTCGCCGACGTATTCGGCCGGGAGCTGCCCCTGTGGGGCGACCAGGCCCTTGGTCAGCAGCAGCACCGAGGAGCGGGTGCTGACGCGATCGGCGATCGTGCCGACGGCCTGCGGCAGCGATTTGGACGGGATCGCGAGGCAGATCAGGTCGAGGCCGGCGAGCTCGATGTCGGAGGCCTGGCGGACGTCGATCGACTCGGGCAGGGGCACGTCCGGCAGGTAGCGGCGATTTTCGCCCTGCTCGAGCAGTACCGCGACCTGCTCGGCCGTGCGGGCGCCGAGCTGGACCTCGAGGCCGCCGCGGGCGAGCAGGACGGCCACCGCGGTTCCCCAGCTGCCCGCTCCGATCACTGCGGCGCGGCGCATCGGCGGCAGGCCGCCGAGGTCTTCCCACTGCAGCAGCACGTTGGGCCAGATCCGTGCGGTAACGGTTTCGGCCAGCGCCTGCGAGGGCTCTTCGGCGCGGGGGAAGGTCATCGCCTTGCCGAGCCTCACCTTCACCTTGCGCGGCCGGATCCGCCAGCCCCGGCGGACGTGTTCGGTCCCCAGCACGGCGGTCGGGATCACCGGCGCCCCGGTCTGCAGCGCCAGCCGGCCGACGCCCCGCTTCGGGCTGGCAAGGGTGCCGCGGCGGATCCGCGTCCCCTCGGGGAACATGCACACCACCCCGCCGCGCTCGACGATCAGCCGCGCGGTCTCCATCGACTGCTCGTCGGACTCCCCACGGCGGATCGGGAAGGCGCCGAGCCGGGAGAGGATCCAACCCTGCCACCGTCGCTGGAACAGCTCGGCCTTGGCGACGTAGTTCATCGGCCGCCGCCAGGGGAGGCAGCCGCCGATCACGAACGGGTCGAGGAAGCTGCGGTGGTTGGCGGCGACGATCATCCCGCCCTTCAGCCGCGCGTAGCCGCGCCCGGTCCGGGCGTAGCGAAAGTAGACGAGGAAGAACGGCATCAGGAACACCCTGGCCAGGAGGTAGAGGGGCCAGTTGACGCTGTGCTTGCGCGTGTAGTCGTGGTAGCGGGCCAGCCTGTCCGGGTCCGGGGTCACGCGTAGCGCTACACGGGCGAGGGGGCGGAGTTACCCGGGTCGTGGCGAGAGGGTCGGGTGCCCCTCCCCAGAGGCCGTTGCGCAGCAGATCGCTTGCGGCGCTTCGCGGCGCTGGCCCAGGGGCCTCTGGGGAGGGGCACCCGACCCTCTACCAGGCGGCGGCGAGTAGCTCCGCGAGCTCTTCGTGTGAAGGAGGGCTGGGGACGGTGGTCAGCTCGGGGCGGGCGAGGATGGCTTCGATCGCCTCGTCGAGCTTGGCGCGGTCGGCACCGAGCGCGCCGAGGCCGGCGGGGTTGCCGCCGAGCTCGCGGATGCGGGCCGGGAGGCCGGCGGGGTCGGTGCCGAGGGCGACCGCCAGCTCGCTGAAGGATTTTGGTGCCTGCCGGCACAAGAATGCTGCGGTCGCGGGGAGGACGGCGGCGTTGGTCTCGGCGTGCGGGGTACCGCAGATGCGGACCAGCGTCTGGCAGGCGACGTGGTGCAGGCCGAAGCCGGCGGAGTCGATCGCGTAGCCGCAGAGGAGCGAGCCGAGGGCGAGGTCGCCGCGGTCGCGCTCGGCCGGCGGCCGATCGAGCGAGGTGGCGATCAGCTCGGCGCCGCGCAGGGCGGTCATCGCCGAGACCGGGTTGGCGAGCGGCGTGTAGAGGGAGTCGGCGCCGTGCGCGAGGGCGTTCATCGAGCTGGCTCGCAGCGCCGGCTCGGACTGGCTGGTCATCGCCTCCGGGTCCGCGATCACGAGCGCCGGGCGGACCATTCCCCTCACCCGCCCCTCGGCGCCGGCGGGCAGGCGGTGGATGGCGGTCATCTCGGCCCCGGACATCGTCGTCGGGATCGCGGTCACCGGCGCGCCCGTGACCGAGGCGACGGCCTTGGCGACGTCGATCACCCGCCCCCCACCCAGCGCGACCAGCCCCCGTCCCTGCCGAGTTGCCGGTTTGTCACGCCCATCGAGACAAACCGCCAACTCGGCGAGGAGGGTGGCGGCGAGGGACGGGACCGCGCCCGGGGGGACGGTGCGGACCGAGGAGGCGGCGGCCGCGAGCTCCGGAGCGCCGGCCAGCGCCCGCGGCGTGCTCAGCAGGTCGAAGGAGTCGACGCCATGCTCGCCCAGCAGCCCGACCGCCTGCGCCAACGCTCCGGGGCGAAGGATGACGGTGCGCCCGGCATCCCTCCAGACGAAGTCCCGGCTCATTCCCCCGAGGCCGAGCGCGGGTTTCTCACCGGCCGCAGGTTCGGTTCGACCTCGTCCCGCAGGTGCTCGTAGTCGGGCGGCAGCGAGAGCTTCTCGCCGAGGTGCTCGAGCGGCTCGTCGACGGTGAAGCCCGGCGCCGTCGTCGCGATCTCGAAGAGGACACCGCTCGGCTCGCGGAAGTAGATCGAGCGGAAGTAGAAGCGGTCGATCTCCGGCGTCGGCTGCGCCCCGGCCGAGATCGCCCTGTCGCGCCACTGCATGTGCTCCTCCGGAAGCGAGGCCCAGGCGACGTGATGGATGCTTCCCGCCCCTTGCAGCCCGCGCTCGGCCGGTGGCGGGTCGAAGGCGTAGAGCCCTCCGCGCCGCTCACCGCGCGCCTCCCAGCCACCGTCCACGGGCTCGAACTCGAGCGCCTCGAGCAAGCCACTGCTGGCCTCCGGTGCGGCGCTGTAGGCCCGCACCGCGTGGAAGCCCTGCAGCGCCAGCTCCGCCGGGATCTCGGGATGATCGGCGATCAGCGGCTCGTCCTCGACGCTGACCACCGCCAGCTCGTGGTCCAACCCCTCCGGGTCGGCGAAGCGGAGGCTGTCGCCGTCGCGCTCGGACTCGATCCCGTTCGCGGCCAGCCGCTCCGACCAGAACGTGAGGGAATCGGCGGAGGCGACACGCCAGACGACGCGGTGGACCATCCCCACGCCGGCCCGGCCCGGTGCGACCCCCGGGTACTCGAAGAAGGTCAAATCGGACCCCGGCTCCCCGCCCTCGTCGGCGAAGAAGAGGTGGTAGACGGTCGGGTTGTCCTGGTTGACGGTTTTCTTGACCAGCCTCAGGCCCAGCACGCCAGCGTAGAAGTCGACGTTGCGCTGCGCGTCCTCGGTGATCGCGGTTATGTGGTGGATGCCCTCGAGCTTCATTGCCCACGTATACCATCACGTCGATGAGTCGCGGACGCCGACGCACCGTCAAAGCACTTGTCATCTCCGGGTCGGTCCTGGCCTTCCTCAGCGTCTTCGCGATCTGGATCGAGCGCCAGGCCCTCAACACCGACGACTGGGTCCACACCAGCGACCGGCTGCTGCAGAACGAAAAGATCCGCAGCGCCGTCGGCGACTACCTCGTCGACCAGCTCTACGAAAACGTCGACGTCGAGAGTGAACTGAAGGACATCCTCCCCGGCGATACCAAGGAACTGGCCGGCCCCGCCGCCGGCGGACTGCGCCAGGTGGCCGGGCAGGGAGCGGAAAAGGTACTGGAATCCTCGACCGCCCAGACGCTCTGGGAGGACGCCAACCGCTCCGCCCACGAACAGCTGGTCTCCGTGCTCGAAGACAAGGGGGAGGCGGTCTCGACCGCGGAAGGGACCGTCAGCCTCAACCTCGGAGCCATGATCACGAACCTCGCCGACCAGGTCGGCATCGGCCAGAGCCTGGCCGAGAAACTGCCACCCGACGCCGGCCAGATCGAGATCCTGCGCTCCGACCAGCTGAAGACGGCGCAGAACATCGCCGTGGCGATCAAGGGGCTAGCGCTGGCGCTGTCGATCCTCACCTTCGCGGCCTTCGCCGCCGCCATCTACCTCTCCCGCGGCGGGCGTTGGGTGACCGTGCTCTTCAGCGGGATCGGGTTGATCGCCGCCGGCTTCGCGGTGATCGTCGCCCGCCGCATCGCTGGCGGGATCGTCATCGACCAGCTGGTCACCGTCGAGAGCGCCAAGCCGGCCGGCGAAGCCGCCTGGTCGATCGGCACCTCCCTGATGACGAGCATCGCCACGACCGTGATCGTCGTCGGCGTCCTCTTCGCCGCCGCCGGGTGGCTCTCCTCGCCGACCGCGCCCGCCCGCTCCACCCGCCGCGTGATCGCGCCGGCGCTTCAGCGCTACAACGCCTACGTCTACACCGGCCTGGCGATCGTGGTCTGCATCTACTTCCTTTCCGGGCCGACCCAGGGCCTGCGCTCGTTCCTCACCACCCTGATCGTCGCCGGGATGGCCGCCTTCGGAATTCACGAGCTGCGCAAGCAGACCCTGGAGGAATACCCGGACGCCAAGTTCACGGACACCTTCGGCTCAACCAGGGACAAAGTCGTCACGGCCGTCAAGGGCGCGAACCTCGGCGAGCGGGCCGCGAAACTGCGCCGGCCGGAGATGCGCCGGCCGCCGGCCGAGGGCAAGCCCGCCGCCGAGGCTCCAACCGCGGTGCTCAGCGACGAGGACGCCCGCCTGCAGCGACTGGAGCGCCTGGCCACCCTGCGAGACAAAGGCGTTCTCACCGACGAGGAGTTCGCGGCCGAGAAGGCCCGCGTCCTCGGCGGGGGATGAAAGCCGGGAGGGGCCCGCAGGCCCCTCCCGAGCGGCGCTTGCCGCGGCCTTTCGACCGCCTCCCTACTCCTTGACGACCTTGACGCTGACCTTGGCGCCGGGGGCGAGCACCTTGCCGGCCTTCGGGTTCTGCTTGACCACCTTCCCCGCCTTGGCTGGTGGGCCGGCGATCTCCTTCACATGACCGACCTTGCAGCCGGCCTGCCTGAGCCGGTTTTTCGCGACCTTCAGGGTCTTGCCTTCAGCTTGGGCACGACACAGGCCGTGTAGGTGAAGAGGTCGGCCCTCACCTTCCCGGTGGTACCGGCCAGGGTGGTCGCGGTGATGTCGACCTTGGCCGGTTTGGCGGCTGCGGGAGCCGTCGCGGTGATCTGCGTGTCGGAGTCCACAGTGAAGCTGGACGCTGGGGCGGTGCCGAACTTCACCGCGCTGGTGCCGTTGAAGCTGGTGCCGGTGATCGTCACCTCCGTGCCGCCCTTGACCGAACCCGAAGTCGGAGTGACCTCGGTTATCGCCGGGGCGGGCTGGATTTCGGCGCTGAGCTCGATCTCTTTCCCCGAGATGGTGCTGCTTGGGGCCAGGGTCGAGCCGTTGAACGGCGGCGGGAAGATGGCGGCGAAGCTCGCGCCCGCAGCTTCGGCGACCCCGATTTCATCTTCTTTGCTGGTCGGATCGATTCCGATCAGATCGCCGGCATGGATCGGCAGGTTGGTCGAGAAGGTCTGCAGGCCTTCTCCCGAGGGGGTCGCCGGCAGACTGGCGCTCGTGGCTTCGTATGCGCCTTTGCCATTCGGGTGCAGCACTCGGAGGTAGAACGGGCCGCCTTTGGCGCCCTGCACGCGCCAGCGCACGACCGCGCCGGTCGCCGGCGAGGCCAGGTTCGCCCCCGGCTCCGGCAGCGCCGTGTTGAACAGCGTCTGGACCTCGCCGAATTTGGCGGGCGTCGAGCCGGGCGGCAGGACGCTGCCCACCGTGACCGTGGACGCCTGCGCCGTCGCGGCGAGAAGCGCGCAAGCGCTGACCGCGGCGCTCAGCGCAATGCCAAGCCGGCCGAACCTGCCACGTCCCCCACCAGTTCCGCTGTCCCCCATGCTGCCACGCTGCATTCGACACTCCATCGACTTCCTCCTCTGGCCGCCTGGATCGGCAGGCGGCGCTCGTGGTTTCGGAAGCGCTAAACGCAGAGCTCAGCGATAGTTGCGGCAAAGCCGCCGGGGAAAAGCCCCCCGCCGGAATCGAACCGGCAACCTCCTGATTACAAATCAGGTGCTCTCCCAGGTTGAGCTAGGGGGGCGTGGTGGCGAAGATAGAGGGATGGAGGTGACGTTCAGGTTCCTTGACCCCACCGAGGGTACCGTGCTGACGGGCGCGATCGAAGCGGCCTACGGCCAGACCTACGACGTCAAGTGGGTCTACGACGCGGGCGAGGTCGAGGCCCGGCTGGCCGACGGCCGCTATGTCTCCTGCGTCGCCGAGACCCCCGACGGCGAGCTGCTCTGCCACGAGGGGATGAGCCTCGCCGCGGCCGGGGACGCGGTCGCGCACTCGGGTCAGGCCGTGACCCTGCCGGCCGCCCGGGGGCAGCACCTCTTCACGCGGACCAAGCGCTTCCTGATGGACTGGGCTCAGGGCGAGGGGCTGGCGGGGATGTTCAGCGAGGCCACCGCCGCCCACCCCTACAGCCAGCGCGCCAACATCGATCTGGGGGCGCACGAGACCGGCTTCCTGCTCGGCTGGATCCCGGCCACCGTCTCCAACGATGCGGCAGCGGGGGCGCCGCCGAGGCGCCAGTCGGCGGCGCTCTTCTACGCGAAGCTGAACGACGGGCACGAGCGCCCGGTCTACGTGCCCGAGCGCCACCGGGAGATCGTCAGCCAGACGCTGGAGCTGTGCGAACTTCGCGGCACGCTCGCCGAGCCGCCGGCCGGGGCCGAGCCTGCCGGCCGCAGCGAGCTGCACGTCGAGGTCGACCGCGACCACAACCTCGCCCTGCTCACGGTCCGCGAGCCCGGAGCCGACCTGGAGAAGGCGATCGCCGCCGAGCGCCACCACCTCTTCCACCGCCTCGGCCTCGACGCGATCTACATCGACCTGCCGCTGGAGACCCCGGCGACGGCGCTGGTGGCCGACGATTTGGAGCGCCTCGGCGTCTCCTACGCCGGCGTCTTCCCGAATCACCGGACCGAGGGGGACGTGCTGCGGATGCAGTCGCTGCACCGGGTCCGAGTCAAGGCCGACGACATCGCCGTCGCCTCGGACCACGGGCGCGAACTACTCGACTACGTGTTGGCGGATTGCCCTAGCTGGCACTGAGGCCTCAGAGGGCGACCTCACGGGACGCCAAGTGGGTCCCGACCTTGCGCTTGACCCGCTGCAGGGCGTTGTCGACGGTCTTCGTATCGCACTCGAGACGCTCCGCGATCGCCTCGTAGGAATGGCCGTCGAGGTAAAGCGAGAGGACGCGGCTCTCGAGGTCGGAGAGAACCCCGGAGACCCCCGAGAGGCAGGAGACGAGGCTCGCCAGCTCTTCGGTGGCGATCACTTGGTTGACCGGGTCGTGGACGCTGGGCCCGGGCAGAACCTCGTCCAGGGTCGTTTCCGAGTCGCCGGCGGCGGCAGGCGTCTGGCTGAAGGAGACGTACTGGTTGAGCGGCGTGTGCTTGTTGCGGGTCGCCGTCTTCACCGCGGTGATGATCTGGCGGGTGATGCAGAGCTCGGCGAAGTTGCGGAAACTCGACTCGCGGTCGGTGCGGTAATCGCGAATCGCCTTGTAGAGGCCGAGCAGCCCCTCCTGGATCAGATCGTCGGACTCGCCGCCGAGCAGGAAGTAGGACGAGGCCTTGAGCCGGACGAAGCCGCGGTAGCGGCGGACGATCATGTCGTAGGCATCGGGCCTGCCGTCCTTGGCGAGGGCGACCAGATAGTGATCATCAAGCTCAACTTGAGGGTTAGACTGGCGCGCTCGGGCGGGGCCGGGGCGGCCAGCCACGGGGAGACGCATTTCGTGCGTAGGCGTAGATAGAGCCACAGATCCTTCTCCTTGCTGAAGGGTCGTGGCGCCGCTTACCTCCCCCGAGGCGCCTCTTATTGGCGGGCTACCTCACACTCAAGCTGAGGTTCACCCTTGTTGCGCCGCTAGTTTACGTGCGGGCGGAGTTCTGTCAACCCCCAATTTGCAGAAATGCAACCGCCGTTGCATTTGCAGGCATCGGGAATGGGGCCCAGCGGCCCGTGGGTCCTGTCGCGAGGAGAGGGACCCGCGGGCGGGCAAGTGTGTCCGTTCTCGGCCCCCCTCCCCGCGCCACCCGCGGGAGCTGCGTCTAATCCCTCCTCTGCCTAGCTGCCTCGAACAGGAGCGCAGCGGCGGCGGCTGAGACGTTCAGCGACTCGACCTTGCCACGGCGGGGTAGTGCGATGAGGCCGTCGCAGGACTGGGCGACCCGGGGGCGGAGGCCTTTGCCCTCCCCGCCGAGAACGATCACGGTCGGGCCCTTGAGGTCGACTGACCAGGGGGCCGCCTCGGCGTCGGCGTCGGCGCCCCAGATCCAGAATCCGGCCGCCTTGGCGTCGGCGAGCCAGTCCGCGAGGTTGCGGACATGGGCGATCTGGAGGTGCTCGACGGCGCCCGCCGAGGCCTTGCAGGTGGCGGCGGTGACCGCGGCCGAGCGGCGCTCGGGAACGATTACCCCGGCGGCACCGGCGAACTCGGCTGAGCGGCAGACCGCACCGAGGTTGCGCGGGTCCTGCACCTGGTCGAGTGCGACCAGCAGCGGATCTTCACCTCGCAGCAGGCCGCGAGGGTCCCCGTACGGATAGTTGTCGACCTCGGCGACCACCCCTTGGTGATCGGGGGACCCGCAAAGACGCTCCAGCTCCGCCGACGGCGTCTCCGGCGCCTGCCAGACCCGGTGAACCCGACGCCGCCCCCTTTGCGCCTCCTCCACCGGCCGTCTCCCGTAGATGAACTCAGACATGTCGACGGCGCGTCATCGAGCCACCAGGCGAGGACCCTCGGCGGAGTCGCGCACTTCCCACCCCAGCGCGGCGAGCTGGTCGCGAATCGCGTCGGCGCGCTCGAAGTCCTTCGACGCCCGCGCCTGCTCGCGCTCGGCCATCAGCTCCTCCGCCTCCGAACCAGCCGCCTCCTCAGCCTCCGCCAGCGACTCGAGCCCGAGCAACTCCAGCATCTCGAGTACGACCTCGGACGCCCCGGTGACCTCGCCCCGGTTCGCTTCCCCCACCAGCTCAAACACCTCGGCGAGAGCCCTCGGCGTGTTGAAGTCATCTGCAAGCGCATTCCTGAACGCCTCGATGCGGGAGCCGGGGGAGGACTCGGCGGAGCCCCCGCGCTGTTGCGACGGCGAGTCCCCCCCCGGCTCCCCACCGCCGCCGGTCGGGTGCCCCCGGAAGAAATTTCGCAGCCGCTCGCAGCGGGCGACCGCCTGATGCATCTGCTCGGGGCCGAAGGCGAGCGGCTGGCGGTAGTGGCCGGAGATCAGATAGTCGACCACGGCATCGCGGCCGTAGCGGTCGAGGGCCTCGGAGAGCTGGAAGATGTTTCCCTCCGATTTCGACATCTTCGCCGCCTCGGCCTCGACCATCCCGTTGTGCATCCAGGCTCGCGCGAAGGGTCGCCCCGCCGCCTCGGACTGGGCGATCTCGTTCTCGTGATGGGGGAAGACGAGGTCGGAGCCGCCGCCGTGGATCGCGAACGAGGCGCCCAGCTCCTGCTCGGCCATCACCGAACACTCGATGTGCCAGGCCGGCCGGCCCGGCCCCCAGGGCGAGTCCCAGCTGGTGTCCTCGCCCTCCTTATGGGCCTTCCAGAGTGCGAAGTCGAGCGGATCCTCCTTGAGCGAGGCCGAGCCCGCCTCCTCCCCCTGGTCCATGTCCTCGAAGTGCCGGTTGGAGAGCTTCCCGTAGCCGTCGAAGCTGCGCACCCGAAAATAGACGTCGCCGCTCGACTCGTAGGCGTGGCCGGACTCGACCAGGTCGGCGATCAGCGCCACGATCCCCGCGATCGTCTCGGTCGCCAGCGGCTCGGCGTCGGGGCGGCCGAGGCCGAGCCGGTCGGTGTCCTCGAAGTAGGCCCGGGTCATCCCCGCCGCGAACTCGGCGGAGGGCTCCCCCACCTTCGCCGCCGCCGCATAGATCTTGTCGTTGACGTCGGTGACGTTGATGACCAGCCGCGCCCGGTAGCCCTCGGAGCGCAGGAATCGGGCGAACAGCGAGAAGACGACGAAAGGCCGGGCGTTGCCGATGTGGATGCGGCTGTACACCGTCGGGCCGCAGGCATATATCCCCACCTCTTGACTGGGGTCGATCGCCCGTGGCTCGCCACTGAGCGTGTCCCTGATCCGAACCTCGCGCATCGCGAGGCGAGGTTAATTGATCAAAAGGTGCGGTAGCCGGCGGTCGAGGCACTCGACTCGCCGCGCAGCCATTCCGGCGCGGTCTCCTCGGCCGCCGCCTGGGCCTCGCGCCTGGCGCGGCTGACACTGGCCTTGATCTCGTCCTCGGTGGATTCGCGGGCGCGCTCCTCGCGGCGCTGCGCCTGGACCCGGATCCGGTCGGACTCCACCCGCAGCTGGTCTTCGGCGCGGGCCCTGGCGGCCTCCTCGGCCTCTCGCTCGACCTTCTCGACCAGCTTGCGCACGCTCTCCTCGGCTTCCCGGCGCACCTCCTCGGTGCCCTCCATGACCCGCCGCTCGATCTCGGTCTCCAGCCGCACGGCGGTCTCGTGGGACTCGTCGGCCCGGGACTCGGCGTCGGCGGCCCGCTGCTCGGCGGCGGCGACACGGCGATCGGCTTCCGCCTGGATCTCCTCGCGCGCCTCGGCCACCCGCCGCCCGATCTCCTCGTCGAGCTTGGCCGTCGCCTCGGCGACGGTCCCCTCGGCCTCCTCGCGCGCCTCCGCGGCGCCTCTCTCGGCCTCCCCGCGAGCCTTGGTGGTCTGCGCCACGATCTCCTCGCGCTCGGCCTGCGAGCGCTTCTGAAGCTCCTCGAACGCCTTCTCCGCCCGGTCGCGCGCCTGGACCGCCTGGGTCATCCGGGCCTCGGCCTCGGTTCGAGCCTTGCGCTCGGCGGCGATCCGCTCGCGAGCCTCCTTGGAGACGCCGCGCAGCGTCTCCATCGCCCGTTCCTTGAGCTGCTCTCGGATGCGCTCGGCCCGTGCCTCGGCCGCCGCCACCCGCTCCTCGCTCACCCGTACCCACTCGAGGGCCTGCTGGGCGACACCGTGCATGGCCTCGGTCGCCTCTCCGACCGCCCTCACCTGCCTGGCTGGATCGCTCATTCCTGCGCAACCTACTATGGGCACCGGAAGCGACGCCACCCGAACCGCGACCGCGTAGGCCGCAATTTGCGGACGGGCCTTACCGGGTACGGCTCTGAAGCGTGGGCGAGCGCAGCCGATGCCCCTCCGCGGGAATCGAGGGTCGCACGGCCTGATGGCGGCGCGTGAGGGCAGCCGATGCCCCTCCGCGGAATTCAGTCGCGCGCCCTTACGGGCGCAGCTCCCGAACATCCTGCGCGCCAATGGCGCGCAGAACACCAGATTGCATGTCGCCGCCTGCGGCCACATTCCCGCCTCGGGGCATCGGCTCCCCTCGCTCGAAGCCACGGCCGAGGGACGCCCGGACACCAGCGCCTGGATAACGCATCCTTCGCTTCCGATGGTCCCTAGCCGCGCTATGCGCAGATAACGTCCCTCATTCGCGCTGTGCCTTATCCTCAATCCACCGAAGCGGTAGGTCGGTTCCGTCCGCTCCGAAAAGAAGAATGAGTAACCGTTCAGTCGGGTAGGGGGACATAACCACCCGCCGGCGAACTCCTCAGCATGGAGCGCGCCGAGGCCGAAGCGATCTATGACTCCGGCCGCGAGGCGGTTGTCGCTGTGCTGTTGCGGATGGACGAACAGATCCAGCAGCTGACCAGGCAGGTAGCCGAGCAGGGCGCCAAGCACGAGAAGCGGATCGCCGAGCTGGAGCGCCGCCTCAACCGCAACTCCCAGAACTCCTCGACCCCGCCGAGCCAGGACCCGCCGGGCTCTCCCGGGCGAAAGCGCCCCGATCCCTCCGGGCGAGCGCAGGGCGCCCAGCCCGGCCACCGGGGCAAGGGGCGCAAGCTGTTGCCGCTCGAGGCGGTCGATCGGGTGGTGGACCACTGGCCGGGGCGCTGCGGCTGCGGGCACCTCTTCGCCGAGGCCGGCGAAGAGACCGGCGAGCCCGCCCGCCACCAGGTCACCGAGCTGCCCGAGATCGCCGTGCGGGTGAGCGAGCACCGCCTGCACCGCCGCCTTTGCCCGGGTTGCGGCAAGGCGACCCGGGCGGAGCTACCGGCCGACGTTCCCGCCGGCGCCTTCGGCCCGCGCCTGGAAGCCGCGGTGGCGACGCTCGCGGTCCGCAACCGCGTCTCCCGTCGCGACACGGTCGAGCTGGCCGGCGAGCTGTTCGGGGCAGGGCTCGCGAGCGGCACCGTGGACGCGATCCTCGCCCGCACGGGAGAGGCACTGGCCGAGCCCTACGAGGACCTGCTGGCTCGCATCCGCTCTGCGCCCGCGCTGAACGTCGATGAGACGGGCTGGAGGCTGCGCGGCCAAAAGCGCACCCTGTGGGGCGCCGTCACCTCCCGGGCCGCCGTCTTTCGCATCGCCCCCGACCGCCACGAGCGCGAGGTGGCGGCGCTGCTGGGCGAGGACTTCAAGGGCATCGTCGGCTCCGATCGCTGGTGGGCCTACCGCGGCTTTGACCCCCACAAGCGCCAGGCCTGCTGGTCGCACCTGATCCGCGACCTGACCGCCCACTCCGAAGGGCTCGCCGCCCAGAAGGAGCTCGGGGAGGCGGGGCTCGAGATCGCCCGGCGCCTGTTCTCCGCCTGGGGGGACTTCCAAGAGCACGGCGACCGCGCTCTCCTGGGGCGCGAGGTTGCCCCGCTCAAGCGAGAGCTGAAAGCGCTGCTTGAACGCGGCTCAAAGGGCCGGCGCCACAAGCTCACCTGGGGCTTCTCCAAGAACCTGCTGAAGATCTGGCCGGCGCTTTGGACCTTCGTCGAGGTTGAGGGCGTGGAGCCGACCAACAACCGGGCCGAGCGCGCCCTGCGCGGGCCGGTCATCCACCGCAAGCTCTCGCTGGGCAGCCAGTCGGTGCGCGGTGAGACCACCACCCAGCGCCTGCTCTCGGCGTCGGTCACCTGCCGGCTGCAGGGCCGCTCCTTATTTGCCTACCTGGCCGAGGTGCTCGGCGCTCGGGTCCGCGGCGATCCCGCTCCGCTGCTTGCCTGAGTCACGGTTCCCGCCGATGGTCGTCGCCATCGTGCCTGCCTGGTCAAGGGACTGAACGGTTACAAGAATGACCTCCTGTGCAGGGCTTTTACGGCTGTGTCGGGCAGCCGGGGCCTGCGGTCAGGAGGTCACCTTCGTGGTGCACGATGACGAGCCGGTCGGACTGGATGGTCTGCAGGTCAAATTCGACGACGAGCGGGCCGTCTCGGACGCCGGGGTGATGCTCGTGGCGAGCGTCGCGGAGCGCTTGGGGATCGAGGCGCTCGCCGGCCGGCTGGTGCGGCTGCGTCGCGAGCGGCCGGGGGCGGCCAACGCGGGGCGCAAGGTGATGGCGCTGATCTTCGCGATGGTGCTCGGGGCAGACAGCATCGAGGACGCCGATCTGCTGCGGGCTGGGCGCACGCGCCGCCTCTTGGGCGGCTGGGTGCCGGCGCCCTCGACGCTGGGGACGTTCCTGCGCGCGTTCACCTTCGGGCACGTCCGCCAGCTCGACAAGCTGCTCGGGGAGGCGCTCGAGCGCGCCTGGCGGGCGGGCGCGGGGCCAGGCGAGGAGCGGCTGGTGATCGACGTCGACAGCTTCGTCGGCGAGGTCTGCGGCCGGCTCAAGCAGGGCGCCGCCTACGGCTACACCAAGCTGCTCGGCTACCACCCGCTCCTCGCCACCAGGGCGGACACGCGCGAGGTCCTGCACATCCGCCTGCGGAAGGGCTCGGCGAACACGCAGAAGGGGATGCTGCGCTTCTGCGAGGAGCTGATCGCGCGCGTCGAGCGAGCCGGCGCGAGCGGCGCGAAGCTGCTGCGCGCCGACTCGGGGTTTTGGAGCACCAAGGTCTTCGAGTACCTCGAGAAGATGGGCTGGCAGTACTCGATCGGGGTGCGGATGCAGAAGGGGGTGCGCGGGGCGGTCGCGGCGATCGCAGAGGACGCCTGGCAGCGCATCGACTACCCCGAGGAGGGCGAGGCGCAGATCGCCGAGACCACCTATGGCGGCCGGCGGCTGGTCGTGCGCCGCACCCGCCTGCTCGGCCCGCAGGCCGAGCTGTGGCCCGACTGGCGGCACTTCGCCTTCATCACCAACCGCGAGGAGGGCATCGCCCTGGTCGAGGCCGAGCATCGCGAGCACGCCGTCGTCGAGCAGGTCATCGCCGACCTCAAGGACCAGGCGCTGGCGCACTTCCCCTCCGGGCAGTTCAACGCCAACGGCGCCTGGACCGTGCTGGGCGCCCTGGCCCACAACCTCCTGCGCTGGACCCAGCTGCTCGGACTCCCGGACACCACCGTCCGGGCCGCCCGCACCCTGCGCCGCCGGCTGCTCGCCATCCCCGGCCGCCTCACCTCTCACGCGCGGGGCTTCACGCTGCACCTGCCGGCTCGCTGGCCCTGGCGAGCGGCGTTCACCGAGGCGCTTGCCAGGATCAGGGCGCTGCCGGCGATGGCCTGAGCCCACCTTCCGACTTCACCGAGCGTGCCGGGTCACCCGGCTGCTGCCGGCTGCCCGGAATCGGCGATGGGGCCGCCCCGGGGGACCGCCCCGCGGTCGGCTCAGCGCACGGAGCGGTCTACGGCCAGCGATCGTTGTTCCATCTGCCGTCTTTGACGGAAATGCCCCGTCCGTCAGGCTGAATCGGTGGATTCGGGCTTATCCGCGCTATGCGCGGATAACTAACAGCGGAACGTCTTGAGTGCTTGAGGCTGGCGGGGCTCGTCGGGGGAGGGGATCCGGTCGCCCTGCGGGCGAATGTCGCCGACAGGCGGCGACATGCAATCTGATTCCTGCCCGCCATAGGCGGGCAGCAACATCGGGAGCCGCGCCCGTAAGGGCGCGCGACTGAATTCGCCCGCAGGGCGACCGGATCCCCTGCGCCGGCCCAGCACCCGACAAATTCGCCCCGCAGGGCGACCGGATCCCCTACTCCGCCTGCTCCGCCTCGCGGACGTGCAGCTCGCGCTTCAGGACCTTGCCGGTCGCGTTGCGCGGCAGCTCGTCGAGGAACTCGATCTCGCGTGGGGTCTTGTACGCGGCGAGGTTCGCCTTCACGTGCGCGTTGAGTTCGGTCGCAGATATCTCCACTCCCGCCTCGACGACGACGAAGGCCTTCAGCCGCTGGCCGAACTCGGCGTCCTCGACTCCGATCACCGCCACCTCCACGATGCCCTCGAGGTCGGCGATCAGATCCTCGACCTCGCGCGGGAAGACGTTCTCGCCGCCGGAGACGATCATCTCGTCGTCGCGCCCGTCGATGAAGAGGCGGCCGGCGGAGTCGATATGACCGACGTCGCCGCTGGAGAGCAGGCCGTCGATCGCCTCCTTGCCGCCGCCGCCGGTGTAGCCCTCGAACGACATGTCGTTGCCGACGAAGATCCGCCCGACCGATCCCTGCGGCACCTCGCGCCCGTCGTCGTCGTAGAGGCGGACCTTGGTCCCGCGCGGGGGCCTGCCGGCGGTGCCGGGCGCCGCGCGCAGGTCCTCCGGGGTGGCGACGGTCGCGTAGGCGACCTCGGTCGAGCCGTAGAGGTTGTAGACGGTGTCCCCGAAGCGGTCCATCCAGGCGATCGCCAGCTCCCCCGGCAGGGCCGATCCCGAGAGCGAGGTGATCCGCAGCGAGGAGAGATCGTAGGAGGCGAGCGTCTCCTCCGGCAGGCCGAGGATCCGCTGGACCATCACCGGCACCGCGGCCAGCACCTGGGCCCGGCTCTGCTGCACCGCGCGCAGCGTCTCCTCCGGGTCGAAGCGCCGCCGCAGGACCATCGTCGAGGCGGTCGGCAGGCTCATGATGAAGTGGAAGAAGCCCCAGGAATGGAAGAGCGGCGCCGCGATCACCATCGTCTCGCGGCTGCGGAAGGGGATCTTGTCGATCAGCGCCGCGATCGTCAGCAGGCCGTCCGGGCTCGAGCGCTGGGCCCCCCTCGGCGTCCCGGTCGTGCCCGAGGTGAGGATCACGAAGCGGGGTTTGTCGGGCGGGGGCTTGAGGTTGGAGTCGTCGCCGTCGGCGATCAGCTGGTCCAGCGTCACCGCGCCGTCGGTGTCTCCCCCTTCGGTCCAGCCGACCACTCGCGCCACCGAGTCCTCGACCCCCTCCAGCAGGCCGGAGAACTCGGCGTCGTAGACGAGCGCCTTCGGGCCCTCTCGCCGCGTCACCTCGGCCAGTTGGGGACCGGCGAACATCGTGTTCAGGTAGAGCGCGCTGGCGCCGAGCTTGGCCGCCGCCAGGGTCGCCTCGAGGAAGCCGCGGTGGTTGCGGCACATGATCCCGACCCCGTCCCCGTAGCCGATCCCCATCTCGGCGAAGGCGTGCGCGAGGGCGTTGGAGCGGCGGTGCAGCCGTTCGAAGCTGAGCGATCCGCGTTCGTCGACGACGGCGATCTCGTGCGGGTAGTGGATCGCCGCGGTGGAGATACCGGTCGCCGGAGAGGCGCCCCAGCGGAGGAAGGTGGAACCGATCTTCACCGCCTTGTCCGGCCGCACCAATCCGAGGATGCCCGCCTCGCGCAGGACCCTGGCCTCGAAGATGGAGTCCGCGATCGAGGACCCAAGGCTTGACACGTTTGCGCTCAAACTCGTCATCGAATGATGGAGACTATTCGCTCTGCACGGTTGCGACCGCGATGCAGGCGATGCCCTCGCCGCGGCCGATCCATCCCATTCCCTCGTTGCTGGTTGCCTTGACGCTGACCCGGGCCGAGGTGGCGTCGCCGAGCGCCCGCTCCATCTGCGCCCGGTAGGGGCCGAGGCGGGGCTGCTCGCAGATGATCGTCGCGTCGATGTTCACGATCGCGCCGGCGATCGTCCCGACCACGGTCCGCAGCAGGTCGATCGAGTCGGCGTCCTTCCACTGCTCCTCGTCGTCGGGGAACATCGTGCCGATGTCACCGCCGCCGCCGGCCCCGAGGACGGCGTCGATCACCGCGTGGGTGAGGACGTCGGCGTCGGAGTGCCCTTCCAGGCCGAGGTCGTGCTCGATCTCGACGCCGCCGAGGACGAGCCGGCGGCCGACCGCGAAGCGGTGGCTGTCGTAGCCGATGCCGACCATCGTCAGGACACCCGGCTGCCGAGCGGAGCGAGACGGCGCTGGCGCTGCTCGAAGACGCATATCTCCCCCACTCCGAGGCTGTCGAGGAACTCGATCGCGCGGTCGTATTCATAGCCGACCTGCTCGGGCAGGTGGGCGTCGGAGGACAGCGCGAATGACGCCCCGGCCTCGACGCACATCTCCGCGAAGCCGCGCGCCGGGTAGAGCTCGCCGACTGGCTTGCGCAGGCCGGCGGTGGAGACCTCGACCGCGATGCCGCTCTCGGCGATCGCCTCCACGGCGGGCTCGTAGAAGGCGCGCAGGTCGCGCTCCGGCAGCGGCCGGGCGCGGCCCCAGACCTTGACCAGGTCCGGGTGGGCGAGGATGTCGAAGAGGCCGGAGCGGGCGCACTGGGCCAGGGCCTCGAAATAGCGGCGCCAGATCTCGTCCGGGTCGCCGTCGCCCTCCCAGACGTCGAATCCGCTGTGGTCGACCGCGGAGTCGCCGTCGCCGATGAAGTGCACGGAGCCGACGACGTAGTCGAAGTCCCGCGCCTCCAGCAGGGCGGCGGTCCGCTCTTCGGCGCCGGGGATGAAGTCGCACTCGACACCGAGCTTCAGCGAAGTGCCGCGGACGAACTCGCAGTAGGCGTCGAGGTCGTCGCGGGCGTTCTCCAGCCAGAGCGGGTGGCGCCAGAGCTCGAGCGCCTGGCGGAAGCGGTAGACGTGCTCGGAGACGCCGAGCTCGTCGATCCCGGCCGCGGCCGCCGCGGCCAGGTAGCGGTCGACGTTCTCGGCGCTGAAGGATCGCTCGGGCGGTGTGTCATCGTCGTCCGGGCGCAGGTGCAGGTGGTAGTCGGTGAGCATGGAACGAGCCTAGCCAAGCCGGGGCGCGGATACGCTTCGCGTCCATGGTTCACCTGCGGATCGTCGTGCCGACGGATCGATCGAAGAAGGTCCTCGACCTGCTCGGCGCCTCGGCGTCCACCTGCAACCTCGTCTTCCTCCCAGGCGCCGCCCGTAAGCCGGCCGGCGACGTGATCCTCTGCGACGTCGCCCGCGAGGACGCCAGCGTGATCGTCGAGGACCTGCGGGAGCTGCAGGTGCCCCGCGACGGCTCGATCGCGATCGAGCAGATCGACTCGCAGCTCTCGGTGGCGGCGGAACGGGCGGAGCGGGCCGCCCGCGGTGCCCCCTCCGACGCCGTCGTCTGGGAGGAAGTCGAGGCCCGCACCTCGGAGAACATCGAGTTGAGCGGGAACTTCCTCGTCTTCATGGTGCTCGCCTGCCTGATCGCCTCGGTCGGGATCTACCTCGGCTCGCCGATCCTGATCGTCGGGGCGATGGTCGTGGGCCCGGAGTTCGGCCCGATCGCCGGCCTCTGCGTGGCGACGGTGGATCGCCGTCTCGACGTCGCCTGGCGCTCGCTGGCGGCGCTCGCGATCGGCTTCCCGGTGGGGATCACCGCCGCCTTCCTCTTCACCCTGTTCGCGCGGGCGACGAACCTGATCGACGCCGACTTCAACGGGTTCGATCACACCTTCACCGAATTCATCTCCCACCCCGACGCCTTCTCCTTCATCGTCGCCGCCTTTGCCGGCGCAGCCGGCGTGCTCTCGCTCACTTCGGCCAAGTCCGGGGCACTGATCGGCGTCCTGATCTCGGTCACGACGATCCCCGCCGCCGCCAACATCGGCGTCGCCGCCGCGACCGCGAACTGGTCGGACTGGCGCGGGGCGCAGGCGCAGCTGGCGGTCAACCTGACCGCGATCGTGCTCGCCGGCGTCGGCACCCTGTTCATCCAGCGATGGATCTACGAGCGGCGGCGACGGCGGCACCACGCCGACGGCGCGAGGGCGGCGGCAGGACTGCCGACGGTCGGCGCCCCGGAGCCGGACCGGGGCCGCCGGACGAACGCGGGCGCATAGCGCCCCGGCTGCCTCGGATAGTCACTTAGTGACTATCCGAAAACTCGCGTGTGCGACTGGCGAGCGCCGGACCGAGCG
>JBBDYP010000060.1:0-24824 GCA_040900615.1 Solirubrobacterales bacterium
TCCATGATCGGGATCACCTGGGCGGCGAAGGCCTCGTTGAGCTCGACCGCGCCGATGTCGCCGATCGTCATCCCGGCCCGGTCCAGCACCTTCTTGATCGCGCCGATCGGGGCCACGCCCATCAGCTCGGGCTCGTTGCCGTAGGTGGCGGCGGTGATGATCCGGGCGCGCGGGGTCAGCCCCAGCTCCCTGGCCTTGGTGTCGCTCATCAGCAGCACCGCGGCGGCGCCGTCGTTGAGCGGGCAGGAGTTGCCGGCGGTGACGCCGCCGCCGCCGAAGGCCTCGGGCAGTTCGGAGAGCTTCTCCAGCGTCGAGGACGCCCGCGGGCCGTCGTCCTTGGCGACCTCGGTGCCGTCGGGCAGCTTCACCGGGACGATCTCGCGGTCGAAGAAGCCGTCTTCCTGGGACTTGACCGCGAGTTCCTGCGAGCGCTGCGCGTACTTGTCCATGTCGGCGCGGCTGACCTCGTATTTCTTCGCCACGTTGACCGCGGTCAGGCCCATTTCGATGTAGGCGTCGGGCTGGCCGTCGTTGCCTTTGAGGTTGTCGTTCTGGTCGTCGGCGCCGGCGGCCTCGGTGCGCTCGTTGTAGCGGCTCACCCACTCGACCCCGACGGCGAGGTAGGCGTCGCCCTCGCCGGCCTTGATCGCGTTGCCGGCGTGGCGGATCGCGTCGAGGCTGGAGGAGCAGTAGCGCGAGACGGTGACGCCGTTGACGGTCTGCGGCAGCTTCTCGGAGAGCAGCGAGACGATCCGGCCGAGGTTGAAGGCCTGCAGCCCCTGCGGCATGCCGACGCCGCAGAAGACGTCCTCGACGAGGGCGGGGTCGACCTCGGGGTTGCGCTCGAGCAGCTGGTCGACGACGTAGGCCCCCATCTCGTCGGGGCGCAGCTGGGCGAGCGAGCCCTTGAAGGCACGGCCGATCGGCGTGCGTACGGTGTCGACGATCACTGCTTCGGGCATGCGTTTCTCCTTGAGCGCTAGCGGGCTACCAAGTGCGGGCAGCAGAGTAGTTGACGAGGTACCCCGGCGTCTTGTGCGAAAACGCACGTTTGCCACGCGTCGTGTCCCCCGCCTGCGTTACATTCGCCTCAATCCACCTCGCGTGCAACGCGAGTCATGCCGCGAAGCGGCAGCGAAAGGAGGGCCCTTCATGCCTGAGGGCTATTGCGTCAAAGAGCGTAAGAAGGTCGAGATCAAAGACGCCAAACAGGTGACCATGAAGAACGGTCGCCCGGCGATCCAGGGCGTGTGCCCCGATTGCGGGACGAAGATCTTCAAGATCGGGAAACTCTAGGGCCCAGAGCTTGAACCCGGACTGCATCCGCCCCGTACAAGGATGCGGATGCAGTCCGGGGCATTGACAGGCGAGCGAGACGTCCGCGAGGCATACGCCGCGCACTCGGGCGAGCTCTACGGGTTCGCGATGCGCTCGCTCGGGGACTCCGGCCTCGCCGAAGAGGCGGTCCAGGAGACCTTCCTCCGCGCCTGGCGGGCGGGCGATCGCTTCGACCCGCAGATCGGCTCGCTGCGGACCTGGCTGTTCGCGATCCTGCGCAACGTCGTCATCGACCTCGGCCGCGCCCGCGCCGCCCGTCCGCGAGTCGCCGAGGGCGGCATCGAGCCCTCGGTCGAGCCACTCGAGGAGGCGCTGCTCGCCTGGCAGGTCGAGGAGGCGATGCGGCGAATCGGCGAGGACCATCGCCGCGTCCTCGTCGAGACCCATTACCGCGGCCGGCCCTACGCAGAGGTCGCCGAGGAGCTCGGCGTCCCCGAGGGAACCGTGAAGAGTCGCGTCTACTACGGACTGCGGGCGCTGCGGGTGGTGCTCGAGGAGATGGGCTATGAAGACTGAGCACTGCCGCAACCGGCGCGAGTCGCTCGGCGCCTACGCGTTGGGTCACCTCTCGGCCGAGGAGCGGGCCGGCCTCGAGGCGCACCTCGAGGGCTGCCCCGGGTGCCGCGCCGAGGTCGATTCCCTGGCCGGAGTGGCGCTGCTGCTGGCCCACGGCAACCCCGCCAACTTCGGTCCCGCGCCGAAGCCCTCGCCAGAGCTGGGGAAGCGCATCGAGGCGACGATCGGGGCCGAGCGCCGGTCCAACCGGAGGCGGGTGCGGCGACGGCGCTTCGCCCTGGCCTTGAGCGGGGCGACGGCGGTCGCCGCGGTCGTGCTGACGGTCGTGGTCCTGTCCGGCGACGGCGAAGGCGTCCCCCAGCAGCGGGTCGAGTTCGCCGCCCTGCCAGCTGGGGTCGACATGGCCGCGACGCTGGAGCCCCACGCCTACGGGACCGAGATCCACATGTACGTGAGCGGCATGCGCTCCGGCACCCTCTGCCGCGTGTTCCTGCGCGGGGCCAACGGCGCGACGGTCCCCGCCGGCACCTTCCGATACCGCTGGGGAGACGACTCCCGGGCGGTGCTCAGCTCCGCGCTCGACCTCTCCCGCACCGAGGCGATCGGCGTCCGCGCAGGCGGCCGCACCTTCTTCGCCCCGGTCGACCGGGGGGCGGCAGCAACCGACAACCGAACCGAGGAGGACCCGACGTGAACAGGAAGACCTATGCATTTGCGCTGCTGGCGGTGGCCGCGGCTCTGGTGATCGCCGGCTGCGGCGGCAACGACTCCGGCGGCGCCTACGGCAGCAAGGGCGGTTCGGGTGGATCCAGCGACACGGCTGGCTCCGGCGGAACCGGCGGCGCCTACGCGGCCCCCGCCCCGAACCCAGAGGAGGGGGCGACCTTCGTCTCGCTGGGCAACGTTCCCGAGCTCGGCCTCGTCCTCGTCGACTCGAAGGGCTTCACCCTCTACGACTTTCACAAGGACAAGGGGACGAAATCGGCCTGCTACGGAGCGTGCGCGCAGGCGTGGCCGCCGCTGCTGACGAGCGATGGCGAGCCCCACCCAAGCAACGGCGCCTCGGCGGCGAAGCTCGGGACGACCGAGCGCGATGACGGAACGATGCAGGTGACCTACGCCGGCCACCCCCTCTACACCTACGCCGGCGACAAGAAACCGGGTGAAGCCACCGGCCACGACTTCTCCTCCTTCGGCGCGCAGTGGTACGCGCTGACGGGCAACGGCGAAGAGTCCGAGGACTGATAGCCGTCGAACAACCGGCCTGAGATGAGGCCCTCTTCGCCGGTCGGGGAGGGTCTTTCTCTTTCTCTATAGAGGGAGGTTGTTCGATGGACCTGGTGAGCGCAGAGCTTCCTGCAAGAACGCTGATAGTGGCGATCGACCCCGGCAAGGCCAATCACCGGGTGCTGTTGGCAGACGGCGAGCGGGGACTAGACCCGGCTCGCCCCTGAGAAGGGCGGCAGCGTTCCCTCCCATCCCGTGGTTCCTTTTGCACCTCTCGCGTACATAAGGAACCACGGGATCGGCTTAGGGGGAGAACCCGCATCACGTGGTTCCTTATGCACCCGTGGCGCGAAAAAGGAACCACGGGATTGACCAGGGAGGCCGGGAGCGGCGGCTGGCCGAGATAGCGACCGTGCAGGGCGGCGTGGTGTCCCTCGATCAGATGCGAAAGGTCGAGCTGTCCGCGAAGGCGGCCGCACAGCGCGCCCGCCAGGGTGGCCTGCACCGGGTGCATCGTGGCGTGTACGCGGTGGGACACCGGTCCCTCGGCCACGCGGCCCTGCTGCGGGCGGCGGTCCTCGCATGCGGTGAGGGTTCGGTCGTGTCTCACATGACTGCTGCGGCGCACTGGGGCCTGCGGGATCAATGGCCGGCGCTGATCGACGTCACCGTTCCCGTTGAGGCGGGCCGCAAGATCGACGGGATCCGCTGCCGACGCTGCCGCTACCCCGACCCGTCCGAGGTTGTCACGCACCAGGGCGTCGTCTGCACGACGCCGTCGCGGACGCTGGTCGACCTCGCCGGCTCACTGGGCACGCCGTCCCTGCGCCGAACGGTCGAGCGGGCGGCGGTGTTGAAGTTGCTCGACTTGGACGAGCTCGATCTGGTGATGGAGCGGGCCAAGGGCCGGCGCGGCATGCCGTCGCTGCGGGCGATCCTGGTCGATTGGCGGACCGATGACGGCTCGTTGCCAGACGTCCGCAGCGATTTCGAGGCGCTCGTGCTGCCCCGGCTGGTGATGCTGGGGCTGCCGCGTCCCCTCTGCAACGAGAAGCTCTGGATCGACGGCGAGCAGCTGACCGTCGATTTCCTCTGGAAGACGCGGCGGCTCGTGGTCGAAACGGACGGGCGGGAGACCCACGCGACCCCGGTCGCCTTTCAGCGCGACCGCTGGCGCGACCAGCTGCTTGTCGCCGCGGATTACCGGGTTGCGCGCGCGACGTGGGACCAAATCCACCGCGAACTGGACAGCGTCGTCGGGCGGATCGGCCGCGCGCTCGCGCAGCAGAACGAGTAGCCACCGTTCCGTGGTTCCTTTTGCACCTCCCAGGTGCAAAAGGAACCACGGGATCGGGGCGGAGCGGCCGCCTACGCGGAGGCTGCCTTGGCGCGCTTGCGGTAGGAGGCCGACGGCGGGACGATCGCGCGTAGCTCGGCCAGCAGGCGGGCGGAGAGGTCGCCCGGGTCCTCATCCGGGCGCGCCTGGCCGCCAGCCGGGTCGAAGAAGCGGACGCGGATCCGGGGGCGGCGGGGGAAGCCGGTGAGGTCGGAGGTGCCCTCGATCGCGACCAGGCTGATGTGCGCCTCCGGCACCTCCAGCGCCAGCCGGCCGACGCCGCTGCGAGCCCTCAGGACCTTCCCACGCGAGCGGGTGCCCTCGGGGAAGACGCCGATGCAGGCGCCCGCCCGCAGGGTCTCGATCGCCCGCGCCAGTGCCTGTTTGTCGCCGGTGCCGCGCTCGATCGGGATCTGGCCCATCCCGTGCAGGATCGGCCCCAGGCCGCGGATGTCCCAGAGTTCCGCTTTGGCCAGCGCCCGGATCTGGCGGCGCTTGACCGCCGCGACGCCGACCATGATCGGGTCCCAGTGGCTGTCGTGGTTGCCGACGACCAGCAGCGGCCCGCTCTCGGGGAGCGTCTCCAGCCCCTCCACCCGCAGCCGACCCCAGAGGGCGACCGGGCGGTTGAGGGCCATGACCGTGCGGTAGGTGTGGGTTCGCTCGCGCATTCGGGACCTGAGTTCTACGCGGTCGAGCCCCTTCCGCGTCAGGCGGTCGCGTCGGCCGCCCGCTTCAGCAGGTCCCGCAGCACTCGCTGATCGGCGTCGGAGAGCTGCTCCAGCCAGGGGGGCGGCTTCTCCACGGCCCGCACCAGGCGCGCTCGAACGCGGCGGCCCTCGGCGGTCAGCGCGATCAGCTTCACCCGGCGATCCTGCTCGGAGGGGTGGCGGGTTGCCAACCCCTTCTCTTCGAGCACGTCGACGATGCCGGTGACATTGGAGTTGTCGCAGTGCAGGACCGCCGCGACTTCGCTCATCGTCCGCGGCCGGTCGAGCGCCCGCAGGGTGCCGAAGGCCGGTGGGCGGAGGCCGAGCTGACGGGCGATCGGGAGAAAGGGCGGTGGGTAGACGAGCCCTGCCAGCAGGCCCCACGCCTCCCGCGCGGTGTCCCCCGCCTCAGCTGCGTCCGCCTTCGCTTTCGCTTCAGCCATGGAATGCATTATAACGCCAACCTTTGCTAGCCTCAAATATTGAGCTTGACCGCCAACAGGGAAGGGACGATGGCTGCAGAGATCGCGGAGCGAACGGGCATCGAGATCGACGGGCTCGTACGCGAGTTCAGGAACGGGCCGAGGGCGGTCGACGGCATCGACCTTCGCGTCGCCCCCGGTGAGATCTACGGCTTCCTCGGCCCCAACGGCGCCGGCAAGTCGACCACGGTGCTGATGCTGACGACGCTGCTGCCCCCCACCGCCGGAACCGCGCGGGTGGCCGGCTTCGACATCGTCTCCGAAGGGCCCCGGGTCCGCTCCGCGATCGGGGCCGCCCTGCAGGAGGCCGCGCTCGATCCGCTGCTGACCGGCAGCGAGCACATGCGGCTGCAGACGGCGCTGCACGGCCTCGGCAAGGCCGAGCGCGAGCAACGCGGCGGGGAGCTGCTCGAGCGGGTCGGCCTCTCGCAGGCCGCCGACCGCAAGGTGGGTGGCTACTCGGGCGGGATGAAACGCCGCCTCGACCTGGCCCTGGCCCTGGTCCACCGCCCCCGCATCCTCTTCCTCGACGAGCCGACCACCGGTCTCGACATCCAGAGCCGCACCGCGCTCTGGGAGGAGGTGGCGCGACTGGCCAAAGACGACGGCGTCACCGTCTTCCTCACCACCCAGTACCTGGAGGAGGCCGACGCCCTCGCCGACCGCGTCGGGATCATCGATCACGGCAGGATCGTGGCCGAGGGGACGCCGGCCGCGCTGAAGGCGGAGATCGGCCGGCCAACCGTGGAAGCGGCGCCGCGGGACCCCGCCGACCACGATCGCATGCTGGCGGTCCTGGCCCGCTTCGGCGAGCGCGCCGGTGCCTCGCCGAAGGGCGTGGCGGTGCGGCTCGGTGGCGGCGAGTCCGAGCTGGCGGAGGTGGTGCGCGCGCTCGACGCCGAGGGGATCGCGATCGAGCACCTGCAGCTCCACGCCCCCTCCCTCGACGACGTCTTCCTGACCAAGACCGGCCACTCGCTCGAGGGCGCCGAGGAGACCGAGGAGGCGGCTGCGGAGGCGGTCGGCCCGGCGTGAGCGGCGACATCCGCACCCAGGTCGGTCAGCTCGCCCACCGCTCGGTGCTGCGGACCCTGCGCCAGCCGGCCCAGATCGTCCCGGCGCTGATCTTCCCGCTGTTCCTGCTCGCGGTGAACTCGGGCGGGCTCAAAGACGCGACCAACCTGCCGGGGTTCCCCACCGACTCCTATCTCACCTTCGCGCTCGCCGTCCCCTTCATGCAGGGGGCCCTGTTCTCGGTGATGAACGCCGGCACCGACCTCGCCCGCGACATCGAGACCGGGTTCCTCAACCGGCTGGCGCTGACGCCGCTGCGCGGCGCGGCGCTCCTCAGCGGCCTGCTCGCCGGCGCCGTCGTGCTCGGGCTGCTGCAGGCCGTCACCTACCTCGTCGTCGGCCTCGTCGCCGGGGCCGAGCTGGCGGCCGGCGTCGGCGGGGCACTCACGATCGTCGCCCTCTCGGTGACGATCACGGTCGCCTTCGGGACCATCGGCCTCTTCGCGGCGCTGCGGACCGGCTCGGGCGAGGCGATTCAGAGCCTCTTCCCGGTCTTCTTCGTCTTCCTCTTCCTCTCCTCGATGGCGCTGCCGCTGGATCTGATCCAGACCGACTGGTTCCGCAGCGTCGCCGGCGCCAACCCGGTCTCCTACCTGCTCGAGGCCTTCCGCTCGCTGCTGATCGAAGGCTGGGACCTCGGGGCGCTGGCGCTCGGGTTCGGGATCGCGCTGGCGATCCTGGCGATCGGAATGCTCGCCGCCTCCAGCGCCCTGAAGACGAGGCTGGTGCGCACATGAGCGAGCACCGCCCCGCCGGCTTCCGCGCGATCGCCCTCGCGGTCGCCTGGCGCAGCGTCCACAACTTCCTCACCAACCCGGCCTTCCTGCTGCCGGCACTGGCCTTCCCGCTCTTCTTCTTCATCTCCTTCGCCGGTGGGCTCTCGGCGATCGGCGACGTCCCCGGCTTCGACTTCCCGACCGGCTACACCGCCTTCCAGTTCGTCTTCGTCCTGCTGCAGTCGGCCGCCTTCGGCGGCGTCTTCACCGGCTTCGGGATCGCCCGCGACTTCGAGACCGGCTTCTCCCGCCGCTACCTGCTCGCCGCCAGCAACCGCAACGGGATCGTCGCCGGCTACGCGCTGGCGGCGCTGGTGCGGGCGGTGATCACCTGGGCCGTGCTGACCGCGATCGCCCTCATCGCCGGGATGAACGTCGACGGCAGCGGCGTCGACCTCTTCGGCCTCTACGCCCTCGCCGTGCTGGTCAACCTGGCGGCGACGATGTGGGCCACCGGCGTGGCGATGCGGGTGCGCTCGATCCAGGGCGGGCCGCTGATGCAGTTCCCGACCTTCCTGGTCCTCTTCCTTGCCCCGGTCTACGTGCCCCTGAGCCTGCTCAGCGGCTGGATCCACGCCGTCGCCTCGGTCAACCCGGTGACGGCGCTGCTCGAGGCCGGGCGCGGCTTCATCTCCGGCAACCCGACCGTGATCGCCCTGGCCTTCGCGATCGGCGCCACCCTGCCGCTCCTCTTCGCCCTCTGGGCCCGCGGCGGCCTGCGCCGCGCCGAAGCCGCCGGCTGAACTCCAGCCGGCTTGACGGGCGGGTTTAAGATGGGGCCGTGGTTGCCACCCGGAGACCTGGCCTGGTCCTCCTCGCCCTCGCCCTCGCGCTCGGCTTCGTCGCGCTCCTGGCGACTGCTCCGGGCGCCGGCGCCGCGCCGAAGGGGTTCAAGTTCGGGGTCGCCTCGGGGGACGTGAGCAAGAGCTCGGCGATCCTCTGGGCCCGCGCGAACAGGGGCGGGTTCGCCCTCGTCCAGCTTCAGAAGGGCGGCAAGTTCGAGCCCTGCGACGTCGCCGGGGCGCCGAAGAAGTTCAAGGTCAAGGCCGTCAAGAGCAACGACTTCACCGTGCAGAAGAAGGTCGGCGGCCTGAAGGCGGGACACACCTACAGGTACCGCTGGTGCATGGAAGGCGGCAAGCGCAGCGCCGTCGGCCGCTTCGACACCGCGCCGGCGGCCAACCAGGCGAAGACGATCCGCTTCTCGGTCACCGGCGACCAGGACGCGGCACCGCTGCCCGGGAGCAAGACCCCCTACTGGAACGACTTCGGCGTCTGGCGGCAGATCAAGGCCGAGGAAAACGACTTCAACGTGATGATGGGCGACACGATCTACTCCGACTCGGAGGTGCCCGGGGTCGGCGGCGTCACCGGCACCGCGGTGACCGTCGCCCAGAAGTGGGCCAAATACCGGATGAACCTGGGACAGAAGCCGTGGGCGGGGCTCCGCGGCGCCACCTCCTACTACGCCCACTGGGACGACCACGAGTTCATCAACGACTTCGCCCGCTCCGAGGACGTCTTCCCGGAGGAGGGCGGCAACGTCGTCTACGACGGCGAAGCGCTCTACGAGAACGGCGCCAAGGCCTTCCGCAACTACAACCCGATCACCTACTCGACCAGGGACGGGATCTACCGCAGCTTCCGCTGGGGCAAGAACCTGCAGATCTTCTTCCTCGACGAGCGTTCCTTCCGCAGCTCCAGCGCCGACTACGGCGGCGCCTGCGACAACCCGGCGGGTAGCGGCTCGCCCGACCTGGCACCGACCGCTCCCCCGGCCAACCGCGCCCTCTTCTCCGTGATCGCACCCCAGCTGGCGCTCCCCGCCCCGCCGGCCTGCGTGGCCGCGATCAACGATCCGAACCGGACGATGCTCGGCGAGCACCAGCTCGAAGTCTTCGAGAACGCAGTCAAGAGCTCGACCGCAACCTTCAAGGTGATCATGAACGAGGTCCCGATCCAGCAGTTCTACGCGCTGCCCTACGACCGCTGGGAGGGTTACGCGGCGGAACGGACGCAGCTCCTCACCTTCCTCCGCGACAACGTCAAGAACGTCGTCTTCCTCACCACCGACGTCCACGCCAACATGGTCAACGACGCCCGCCTGCAGACGCTCGAAGCCGGCGGCCCGGTCAACACCGGGATCACCGAGGTGACCACCGGGCCCGTCGCCACCAAGACCTTCGCCGGCGAGATCAACAGCGCCGTCGGCAGCACCAGCGCCGCCACCTCGATCCGCGCCTTCTTCTTCAACGCGCAGCCGCCGACCGGGGTCGGCATGCAGTGCTCCGGCCTCGACCAGTTCAGCTACGCCCAGGTCTCCGTCGGCAAGACGGCGCTGACGGTGAACCTCAAGGACATCGAAGGCAAACCGGTCCAGAACTCGGCCGATCGCAACAAACCGGCCGAAGCCTGCCCGCCGATCGTCATCCCAGCGCAGTAGTCCCTGCGCGGGGCGCCCCGCCGCACCGGATCGGCATTCCTAAGGACCGCCACTGGGACGGTTCAGGACCAAGCGGGGCGGTCACGGCGCGGATTCCGCATGGCAGCGCCATGTGGGATTCGCGACGGGGCCGCATCCGCGCCGTGTCCTGGGCCGTATCCAGGGGTGCGGTCCCTACCGGGATAGGTCCTAAGTGACGAACGTCACTCCGCCGTGCCCGGGCGCGGACGAGGCTGGCGAGCCTTGCTTCCCTTCTGCAGCGCAATTTCCACCTATTTCGAGCGCTCCGGACCCGACGAACTAAAGTGTCATTTGTGACGCAGAGGCCGCTAGAGCTGATCCTTGCCCGCAACCTGATGTCGGCGCTGTCGACCCCGGCGTTCCTGGTCGACGAGGGCGGAGTCCTGGTCTTCTACAACGAGGCCGCCGGCATCCTGCTCGGCAAACGCTTCGAGGAGCTGGGCACGGTCGGCCCGGAGGAGTGGGGCGCGATGTTCGGCCCCTTCGACGAGAGTGGCGAGCCGATCCCCTACGACGATCTGCCGCTGGTCACCGCGGTCCGCAACGGCCGCCCCGCCCACGCCGAGTTCACGATCCGCTCCACCGACGGCGGCAACCACTCGGTCGAGGCGTCGGCCTTCCCGATCCTCACCGCTCACGGCACCCAGGGCGCGATCGCGGTCTTCTGGCCCTTGCAGGCCAACGGCACCGGGGTGCTCCCGACATGAAGGTCAAGCTCTGGGGAACGCGCGGATCGATCCCCTCCCCCGGGCCGGAGACGATCCGCTACGGCGGCAACACCTCCTGCGTCGGCATCACCCTCTCCGACGGCTCGCTGCTGGCGCTCGACGCGGGCACGGGCATCCGCAGCCTCGGCCTGGCGCTGGGCGACGAGCCGGCGCGGCTGCACATCCTCCTCACCCACCTCCACCTCGACCACATCCAGGGGCTCGTCTTCTTCGCCCCGGCCTTCCGGCCGCAGACGGAGATCGTGATCTGGGGCCCGGCCTCGCCGGAGGCCTCGCTGCGCGACCGCATCGCCCGCTACATCTCCGCCCCGCTCTCCCCGGTCGAGGTTCGCGAGCTGCCCTGCGACGTCTCCTTCCGCCACTGCCCGGAGACCGAGTGGGAGATCGGCCCGGCGCGGATCCGAGCCGCCTCGGTGGCCCACCGCGGTCCCACCCTCGGCTACCGGGTCGACGACGGCGACTCCTCGCTCACCTACATCCCCGACCACGAGCCGGCGCTCGGCGCCGACCTCGACCGGCTCGACGAGGACTGGATCTCCGGCTTCGCCCTCGCCCGCGACACCTCGCTGCTGATCCACGACGGCCAGTACTCCGACGCCGAGTACCCCGAGCACGTCGGCTGGGGCCATTCGGCGCTGCGCCACTCCCTCTCCTTCGCCCGCCGCACCCGGGCCGAGCGGACCGTCCTCTTCCACCACGATCCGCTCCACACCGACGAATTCCTCGACGATCTCGGCACCGCGGCGCGCGAGAGCTGGGGCGCGCTCGGCGGCCGGCCGGGAACGATCGAGCTTGGCGCCGAGCAGGCCGAGTACGAGCTCCCAGCGCGGGTTCCGAGCCCCGCCGCCAGCGCCTGAGGAGACGCCTGGGAACGGTAGGCTGCGCGGCCATGGCGTCTCCCACGATCGAGGCCGCGGCCGCCGAATCGCAGCTGATCCGAGATGCCCTGGAGATGGCCGACCGCGCCCATGCCGGGCAGACGCGGACCGGCAGCGGGGGGATGGCGTACATCCACCACCCCGTCGGCGTCGCCGAGCTGCTCGCCGAGCACGGGTTCGATCAGGTGACAGTCGCGGCCGCGCTCCTGCACGACGTGGTCGAGGACAGCGAGACGAGCGCCGAGGAGATCGCCGCGCGCCTCGGGCAGCCGATCGCCCGCCTGGTCGAGGTGCTGACCGACGACGAATCGATCGAGCCCTACGAGCGCCGCAAGGGATTGCACCGGCAGCGCGTCCAGGCCGCCGGCCGCGATGCGCTGGCGATCTACGCCGCCGACAAGCTCTCCAACGTCCGCGTCCTGCGCCGTGCCTACACCACCGAAGGCGAGGCCGCCGGCGAGGGCTTCAAGGCACCGCTGGACGTCAAGATGGCCATCTGGGCCGCCGACCTGGACATGCTCCGCCGCGAGGCGCCCGACCTCCCCTTCGTCGAGGAGCTGGCCGACGAGCTGGCGAAGCTGCAGGAGGCGCGGGCCAGGACTAGTCCCGCTCCTCCCCAGAGCTGATCCGCCGACCCAGCGGCAGCACGTACCAGAGGAGCGCGAAGACCATGAGGGCGACGCCTCCGGTGATCGCGGTCGCGGTCGGGCCGTAGAGGACGTCGGTGATCAGCACGATCGCCCCGGTCATCGCCAGCGCCAGGCAGCCGAGACCGGCGATCGCGAAGCGGTTGGCGAGGAAGACGAGGTGTTCCTTCTGCTGCAGGCGGAAGGTGAGCCGGTGGTAGGCGGAGGGCGAGATCAGCAGGGCGGCGGAGAGCGCGGTCAGGAGCAGGGTCGCGAAGTAGACCTTCTCCTGAAAGGCGGTGATCTGGGTGAAGTGCTGCTGGAACGGGACCGCCAGCAGGAAGGCGAAGAGGACCTGCACCCCGGGGAGCGCCACCCGCAGCTCCTGCAGGAGCTCGCTGAGGTTGCGATCGAGCCGTTCGTCCTCGCTCTCGTCTCTCCCCGACGGTCGATCCGTCATGCCCTCACCATAAGCCAAGCGTGGCCCGGCGAGGCTGACTGAGCTCGCGTCTTGTCGCTCCATAGCGGACAGGACGCGAGCTCAGCGTAGGATCGGCGGCCGATGGGACGACTGGCGGTGATCCTCGGCAGCAACGCGCTCGGGCCGGGCGGCGAGGAGATCGCCGCGGCGGCGGCCGAGCACGGGGCGGCGATCGTGCAGCGGCACGGCGGCGCCGGAGACCCCTACGTCCTCCCCCACCAGATCGACCACGCCGCCAACCTGCGGCCGCTGGTCGAGCAGGGATGCGACCGCGTGCTGGGGATCGGCTCGGTCGGCTCGCTGCGCCCCGAGCTGGGGGTCGGCAGCCTGGTCTGCCCCGACGACTTCATCGCCCTCCATGTCGGCCTCTCGATCTACGACGACGAGCGCGCGCACACGGCGCCGGGATTCGACTCCCGCTGGCGCGGAGAAGTGCTCTCCGCCTGGCAATCCGGCGGGCATCCGCCTCGCGACGGCGGCGTCTACTGGCAGACGATCGGACCCCGCTTCGAGACGCCGGCCGAGATCCGGATGATCGCCCCCCACGCCGACGTGGTCGGGATGACGATCGCCGCCGAGTGCGTCGTCGCCGGCGAGCTGGGGCTCGATTACGCGGCACTCTGCATCGTCGACAACCTCGCCAACGGATTCGGCGCCGGGACGCTCAGCGTCGCCGAGCTGGAGGCCGACCGCGCCGCCAACGCGGCCCTGCTGCGGGACGGCCTGGCGGCGGTGCTGCCGCGCCTCGGGGCCGTCGGTCGTTGACGCTGACCGTCACCGACGCCGTCCTCGACGACGAGCGGGTCGCCCTGCGCTGTGAGGAGGGCCGGATCGCGGCGCTCGGCCCGGACGTCGCGCCGGCGCCGGGAGACGAGACGATCGACGCCGGCGGCGGTCTGCTGGTGCCGCCGCTTCTCAACGGCCACACCCACGCCGCGATGACGCTCTTCCGCGGCTCCGGCGCCGACCTGCCGCTGATGCCGTGGCTGGAAGAGCTGATCTGGCCGGTCGAGGCGAAGCTGGACGACGAGGACGTCTACTGGGGCACCCGGCTCGCCTGCGCCGAGATGGTCCGCACCGGCACGACCCGGTTCTGGGACATGTACTGGTTCCCCGAAACGGTCGCCCGGGCCGTCGAGGACTCGGGGATGCGGGCGACGGTCGGCGCGCCGCTCTTCGACCTGAACGGAGATGCCGAGCGCCTGCGGCAGACGGCGCTGGAGAGCCTCGACCGGCTGGCAGCCTGCGGGCCGGCGATCCGCTCGTCGCTGACCCCGCACTCGATCTACACGGTGAGCGAGGGCTCGCTGCGCTGGGTCGCGGAGCTGGCGGCCGAGCGCGGCGTCGCCGTTCAAACCCACCTCTCCGAGACCAAGCAGGAGGTCGAGGACTGCCTGCGCGACCACGGCGAGCGCCCGGCGTTCTACCTCGACCGGCTGGGGCTGCTCGGCGAGCGCACCGTGCTCGCCCACGGGGTCTGGCTGGACCGCGCCGAGCTGGAGCTGATCGCGGCGCGCGACTGCACCGTCGTCGCCAACCCGGTGGCGAACATGAAGCTCGCGGTCGGAGGGCAGCTGGACTACGTGACGGCGCGGGAGGCGGGAGTCGCGGTCGGGCTCGGAACCGACGGCGCCGGCTCCAACGACTCGCTCGACCTGCTCGCCGACGTCAAGCACTTCGCGCTGACCCAGACGCACGCCGCCGGAACGGTCGCGGCGGTGAGCGCCGAGGACGCCTGGGAGGTCGCGACCGGCCAGCGGGCGCCGCTGCTCGCCGACGGCGCCGCGGCGCTCGCGCCGGGCGCCCCCGCCGACTTCCTGCTGCTGCGGCCCGGCTCCTACGAGCTCAGCATCGGCGAGCTCACCTCCAACCTCGTCTACACCGCGAGCGGCTCGGTCGTCGACACCACCGTCGTCGCCGGAAAGGTCCTGATGCGTGGCGGCGAGGTCCCGGGCCTCGACGAGATCGTCACCCGAGCCGCCGAGCGCGCCCACCGCCTCGGCCTCTGACCGCCCGCCGACGGGCCGAAATGTCGCGCCATAGGTGACATTTCGGCCCGTCGGCCCCGGGGTTCAGGCGGGGACGGCGGCTTCGCGGCGCTCGCGGAGGCGCGCGAAGGAGACGTGGGCGGCCCAGGCGGCGGAGAGGCCGGCGACGCCGGCCAGCAGCAGGGCGACGCGGGGGTCGTAGGTCTGGGCGAGCCAGCCGGTGAGGGGGCCGCCGATCGGGGTCGAGCCGAGGAAGACGACCGAGTAGAGGGCCATCACCCGGCCGCGCATCTCGGGCGAGACCGCGAGCTGGAGGGTGGAGTTGATCGTCGCCGCGAAGGTCACCGCGGCGGCGCCGAGCAGGGCCAGGATGGGGATCTCGAGCGCCAGCGTCGGCATCGCCGCCGAGAGCACGGCGAGAAGGCCGAAGGCGAGCGCGCCGCCGGCGATCAGCCGCGGGCCCGTGTGCCCGTGGGCGCCGTTGACGAGGGCGCCGGCGATCGAGCCGACCCCCATCGCCGAGACCAGCACCGCGTAGGCGGAGGCGCCGCCGTCGAAGCTGAACTTGGCCAGCAGCGGCAGCACGACCTGGAAGTTGAAACCGAGGGTCCCGACCAGCGCCATCAGCGCCAGCGGCACGGCCAGCTCGGGGGTGCGGGCGACGTAGCGCAGCCCGGCCCGGATCGCGCCCGGTTCGCGAGGGGCGATCGGGGCCGCGTGCAGCCCGCGCGGGTCCATCGTCGAGAGGGCGAAGATCATCGCCGCGAAGGTGAGTGCGTTGATCCCAAAGCAGGCCACGACACCGAAGCCGGCGATCAGCAGGCCGGCCAGGGCCGGGCCGACAATCCGCGCCGACTGGACGATGACGCTGTTGAGGCTGACCGCGTTGACGACGCGGCCGGGGCCGACCATCTCGATCACGAAGCTCTGGCGGGTCGGGTTGTCGACAGAGTTGACCAGCCCGAAGGCGAAGACGGCGAGGTAGACCATCCAGGGGGCGACGACGCCGGTCGCGGTGACGGCGAAGAGGCCGACGGCGGGGATCGCCATCAAGAGCTGGGTGATCATCAGCAGCCGTCGCTTCGACATGCGGTCGGCGAGCAGGCCGCCCCAGGCGCCGAAGAGCAGCATCGGCAGGAACTGCAGCGCCGTGGTGAGGCCGACGGCGACGCCGCTGCCGGTCAGCTCGAGGATCAGCCAGACAGCCGCCACCGTCTGCATCCAGGTCCCCGACAGGGAGACCAGCTGTCCCGCGAAGTAGCGCCGGTAGTTGGGTACCTCGAGCGAGTTGAAGGATCGGCGCAGGGCGGCGCTCACCCGCGTTCATCCTCCCGCATCCGCTCGAGGATCTCGGCTGCCCGCTCCAGCGTCTCGACATCGGTAGCGGGCAGGTCGCGCATGCGGCGGGCCAGATAGGCGTTCTTACGGCCGCGCAGGCGCCGCAGCCGCTCGCGGCCGGCGGCGTTGACGCTGACCAGGGAGCTGCGGCCGTCGGCCGGGTCGGGCGTGCGCCTGACCAGTCCCTCCCGCTCCAGGCAACCGAGGGTCCGGGTCACGGTCGGCCGCTTCACGCGCTCGATCTGCGCCAGCTCGCTCGGGGTCAGCGGGCCATGGCGCTCGATCGTCGCCAGCGCCGCGGTCGAGGTCGGAGTCAGGCCGGTCGCCTCGGTCGCCGCCTCCTGGCGCAGCCGCCGCGCGGTGCGCACGATCGCCAGCCGCAGCCTGGAGGCGGAGTCGGTGAGGGTGGTGTCCTTGGCCTTCGAGGTCATTGATTAGCCTTGATAATTAGTTTAGCAAACTACTTCCGCGGACACGGGCCACCCGCCGGCCACGATGCGGGGCAGGCTCTACTTCAGTGAAGAAGACACGCGTGTCTGGACCCTATGGCTACGGTGTGACGTCAGTGTGACCGTGCGGAAGGGCTCAGGACACAGTGGAAGGGCGCGCTCAAGCGGGTCGCCCTGCTCGCTCTCGGCGCCGCCATCACCTACTACGTCACCGATTTCCTCAACGGCGACGACGGTCCGTCTCCCGCCGAGCCGCCGAAGGTCCGCATCGACGCCGAAGCCTCGCTGGTCGACCCGGAGGGAAGCGAGGGCGGCGCCGAAGGTGAGGTCAGCGGGAGTTGCGGGCCGACGCCCCCATGAGCTCCAGTACCTCGAGCATCTTCTCGTGGTAGGCGATGCCGATCAGCAGCGTGCGCTCGGACCCGGCCAGGCCCTCCACCCCGCGCACCTCGTCGAGGTAGCCCTGAAGCTCGTCCGCCTTGGCCCGGTGCCATGCGACCCGTGGGGCACACAGGGGCCCCGGGTCGGCGCCGGCGAAGATCTTCAGCACCAGTTCGTCGCGCAGCTGCGGCAGCGCCGCGGTCGGCTCGGCCGCCCACTCGCGCAGCGCCTCCTTGCCGGCGTCCGTCAGGGCGTAAACCCGTCGCCGCCGCCCCCCCTCCTCCTGGCGGGCCACGAGATAGCCGGCGGCGGCGAGCCGGGCAGGCTCCTCGTAGGCGGTCGTGTGCGGGACGGGCCAGAAGTTCTCGATCGAGCCTTCCATCGCCTGCTTGATCTCGTACGAGGTGGCCTCGCCGCAGTACTCGAGCAGGGCGAGCAGCGCGTAGGAGTTGCCGGTCAGCCTGATTGACTTGCTTTTCATCGTTCGGGTCGTATAGTACGGGACGAATGGTGACACCAAACAGGCACGGGAGGCCCGCGATGGAGAACACCGATCCCAGCCCCGGAATCATCGCCGACTCGGCGGACTACGACGCGATCGTCGTCGGCGCCAGCCTCGCCGGTTGCGCGACGGCGATCCTGCTCTCGAGGGCGGGCGCGCGTGTCGCGCTGGTCGAGAAGCAGCCTGATTCGAACGCGTTCAAACGGATGTGCTCGCACTTCATCCAGGCCTCGGCCGTGCCGACGATCGAACGCCTCGGCCTGCTCGATCCGATCGTCGCGGCCGGGGGGCAGCGGTCCCGCGTCCACATCTGGACCGAGTGGGGATGGATCGAACCCTCCGGCGATGCAGGCACCGATTGCCTCAACCTCCGCCGCGAGGTGCTCGACCCCCTGATCCGCGGAGCGACGGCGGCGGAACCCGGCGTCGATCTCCTGCTCGGGCAGGCGGCGACCCGGCTGCTGCGCGAGGACGGAGTCGTCCGCGGCGTCTCGGTCCGGGACCGAGAGGGATGGGAGACGGAGCTGCGAGCCCGCCTCACGGTCGGCGCCGACGGCCGCGAGTCGCCGATCGCGGAGATGGCCGGGGTTGCCGTCAAGACCAGCCCCCACGGGCGGATCGCCTACGGCGCCTACTTCGAAGACGCGGCTCCGCGCCACGCCCCCGACGCCTCGTTCTGGTTCCTCGACCCGCAGTGGGCCGCCGCCTTCCCGACCGACTCGGGCCTCACCTTCTACGCGGCGATGGCGACCAAGGACCACGTGCCCGAGTTCAAGCGCGACCCGGAGGCGGCCCTGCTCTCCTTCGTCGGGGATGTCCCCGAGGCGCCGCCGATCCGCGAGGGACGCCGGGTCGGCCCGGTGTTCGGCAAGATCGACATGCCGAACCGGACCCGCGCGCCGGTCGCGCCCGGCCTGGCGCTCGCCGGCGATGCCGCGCTCGCCAGCGATCCCCTCTTCGGCGTCGGCTGCGACTGGGCGCTGCAGTCGGGCGAATGGCTCGCCGACAGCGTCGCCCCGGCCCTGCGTGGCGAGGAGCCGCTCGCGCGCGGCCTCCGCCGCTACCGGCGGCGCCACGCGCGCGAGCTGCGCGGCTACGCGTTCGCGATCAACGGCTACGCGACCGGGCGGCGACTGAGCCCTGCCGAGCGGATGGGGTTCGCGGCCGCCGCCCGCAACCCTCGGGCCGCGTCGGTCCTGGAGGCCTACGCGACCCGCCGGATCAAGACGACGCGGATGCTTGCGCGGATGCTGCCGCTGGCGATTGCGGTGAACGCCCGCCGCGCGATCGCCCGCTGAGCGCCCCGATTCCACTCGGGGCGCCGGTGATCACCGCGATGCGTGACATGCGGAAGACACTAGGGGTCGGCGGGGCGACGTCGAATCAGTCGCGGTGAGCTCCGACGCGATTGCCTCGAAGCCGGCGCGCTACGGCCCCGGGATGGACGCCCGCAGCACGCGCGTGGCGGAAGTCCTCAACACGCCGATGCTGATCGCGGCGGCGCTGACGCTGCCGACCGTGGCGATCACCGAGTCGCACCCGGGCGGGACGCTCGAGACGATGGCGGTCGTGCTCAACTGGGTCACCTGGACCGCCTTCCTGGTCGAGCTGGTGGTGATGCTCGCCGTCGTCCCCAACCGCTGGAGCTGGGTCCGCCGCCACCCGCTCGACGTCGTCATCGTCGTCCTCACCCCGCCGCTGCTTCCAGCCGGGCTCCAGAGCCTGCGCGTCCTGCGCCTGCTGCGCCTCCTCCGTCTGCTGCGGTTGGCGCAGCTCTCGCGCGAGGTCTTCTCGCTGGAGGGCCTGCGCTACGCGCTGCTGCTGGCGGTGTTGACCGTGGTCGGCGGCGGCGCCCTCTTCAACGCCTTCGAGCGCCACAGCCAGCACCTCAGCATCTGGGACGGCATCTACTGGGCGGTCACGACGATGACGACGCTCGGCTCCAACATCTACCCGACGACGACCGGGGGCGAGATCGTCTCCACCTTCATCCTGATCGTCGGCATCGGCTTCGTCGCCCTCCTCACCGGCGCCTTCGCCCAGCGCTTCCTCGCCCCCGAAATCGCCGAGGTCGAGCAGGAGCTGGAAGAGGAGCAGCTCTCGGTCGAGGCGCTGGCGCTGCGGGAACTGCGCAGCGTCCAGGAACAGCTGCAGGCACTCGAGGTCGCGGTCGAGCGGATGGCCGGCCGGCGCGGCGGCTAGGCCTCCGGCTCAGGCCTCGCCGGCGTGCTCGGCGGCGATCTTCCCCTCCAGCTCCGCCATCACGTCGGGGTCGCGCAGGGTCGTCACATCGCCCAGGGCGCGGCCCTCGGCGATGTCGCGCAGGAGCCGGCGCATGATCTTTCCCGAGCGCGTCTTCGGCAGATCGTCGGCCCAGATGATCCGTTTCGGGCGGGCGAATTTGCCGATCCGCTCGGCGACCGTGGCGCGGCAGTCCTCCATCAGGTCGTCGCTGGGCTCGGAGTCGGACTGGAGGGTGACGAAGGCGCAGATCGCCTGGCCGGTGTCGGGATCGGACTGGCCGATCACCGCCGCCTCGGCGACGTGGGGGTGGGCGACGATCGCCGACTCGACCTCGGCGGTCGAGAGCCGGTGCCCGGAGACGTTGACGACGTCGTCGATCCGCCCGATCACCCAGAAGTAACCGTCGGAGTCCCGCCTTGCGGCGTCGCCGACCAGGTAGCGCTCCTTGCCGAAGCGGGAGAAGTAGGTCTCGATGAAGCGATCGTCCTCGCGGTAGAGGCCGCGCAGCATCGAGGGCCAGGGGCGCTCGAGCACGAGCAGGCCCTGGCCTTCGGCGACCGGCTTGCCCTCGGTCTCGTCCACCACCGCGGCCACGACCCCGGGGAACGGCCTCGTCGCCGAGCCCGGCTTGGTCGCGGTGATCCCCGGCAGCGGCGTGATCATGATCGCCCCGGTCTCCGTCTGCCACCAGGTGTCGACGATCGGGCAGCGCTCGCCACCGATCACCTTGTGGTACCAGAGCCAGGCCTTGGGGTTGATCGGCTCCCCGACCGAGCCCAGCAGGCGCAGGCTTGAGAGGTCGAACTTCTCGGGAATCTCCGCCCCCCACTTGATGAAGGTGCGGATCGCGGTCGGGGCGGCGTAGAGGATGGTGGCCTTGTAGCGCTCGACCAGCTCCCACCAGATGCCCTTGTGGGGGTAGTCGGGGGCTCCCTCCCACATCACCGAGGTGGCGCCGTTGGCGAGCGGGCCGTAGACGATGTAGGAGTGGCCGGTGACCCAGCCGACATCGGCGGCGCACCAGAAGACGTCGTTGTCGGGGTCGAGGTCGAAGACGTAGCGGTGGGTGGCGGTGACGGCGGTCATGTAGCCGCCGGTGGTGTGCAGGATCCCCTTCGGCTTCGCGGTCGAGCCCGAGGTGTAGAGGATGTAGAGCGGGTGCTCGGCCTCCATCGGCTCGGCCGGGCACTCGGGGTCGGCGGCCGCCATCGCCTCGTCGTAGAAGACGTCGCGGCCCGCCATCATCGGGCAATCGATCCCGGTGTGGCGGACGACGACGATCGAGTGGAGCGTCTCCAGGGCGCCCATCTCCTCGTCGACCGCCGCCTTGATCGGCGCGGTCTTGCCCTTGCGGCGGGCGCCGTCGACGGTGACGAGGGCCTTGGCGTGGGAGAACTCCATCCGCTCCCTGACCGACTCCGGCGAGAAGCCGCCGAAGACGACGTTGTGGGGGGCGCCGATACGGGCGCAGGCGAGCATCGCGACGACGACCTCGGGGATCATCGGCAGGTAGATCCCGACCACGTCGCCCTTTTCGACGCCGAGATCCTTGAGCGCGTTGGCGAAGCGCTGGACGTCGGCGTGCAGCTGGGCGTAGGTGATGTCGCGCTCCTCGCCCTCCTCGCCGCGCCAGTGGTAGGCGACGCGATCGCCGCGCCCGGCGGCGACGTGGCGGTCGAGGCAGTTGGCCGAGGCGTTGAGGCGGCCGTCCTCGAACCACTTGTAGAAGGGGGGATTGGACTCGTCGAGGCCCTGCGTGGGCTCGGTGTCCCAGTCGAGCAGCTCCCTCGCCTCGCGCAGCCACCAGCCCTCGGGGTCGGCCGCAGCTTCCTCGTAGACCTTCGGGTCTGACCAGAGGGCGTGCTCCCGGAAGTTCACCGGCGGCTCGAAGCGCTCGATGCTCAGCATCGACTCCAGCTCTTGCTCCAGGTCCGCAGTACCCATGGCCGCGAAACTTACCCCAGAGGGCGTGGGACCAAGCAGATCAAGGACGCAGGGAGCGTGGCGTGCTCTGCACGCGAGCGACCGAGGACGCAGAATGCGCCGGTCCCACGCCCTCTGGCTCAGTAGCCCGCTGGGTGGCGGACGATGAAACCTTCGGGCGAGCTGGACCACGGATCGTGCCAGCGCGGGCCGGGGCCACCGACCGTGTCAAAGGAGATGCCGGCGACGACCATCCAGGTGTGCCCGGAGTTGGCGTAGACGGTGATCCACTTGCCGGGGCCGGGCACGCCCCAGGTCTCCAGGCCGGTCGAGTCGAGCGGGCTTTCGAGGAAACCGCCGCCGTGCAGGGCGTAGCTGAGGGCGCCGGAGCAGTCGTAGCCGGAGCTTTCGAAGGAGCCGTGGCCGCCGCCCCACAGGTAAGGGGTGTGGGCGATCGCGTTGGCGGCGGAGATCACGGCCTTGACCGCGTCCGGCGCCGAGGCGGGGGCGCTGGCTTCGCTTTCGGTGATCACCTGCGCTCGATCCCCGGGGTTCAGCGGCGCCGGGACTTCGCCGGTGCTGCCTTCGACGGTGCCGCCTTCGGAGGCGATCTGATCGGAGATCGAGGCGAGGTTGCTGCCGAGCGCTTCTTCGCGCGATTCGAGTGCCGCCATCGCTTCCTGGCGCTCGGCCTGCGCCGCCTTCAGTTCGGCGAAGCGGGACTCCGCTTCGGCCCTCGCAGCGGCCACTTCGCGCTCGATCGCGGCGATCGAGTCGCGTGCTTCTTCGATCTCGGCGCGATTCTCGGCCAGCCGGGCAACCGCGTCCTTGACCTCGTCGCGCAGGGTCTTGACCCGGTCGACCACGGAGTCGTCGTAGCTCTGGATCCGGTTCAGGTATTCGGTCTGAGCCGCCATCTCGGACCAGTCCTCCGATTCGAGAATCGCGTTGACGACGTCGGGGGATCCGGTCTCGTAGATCGCCACCAGCCGCTCGCGCAGCACTCCGAGGGCGCGGCTGAGCTGCTCGCGAACCTCTTCCAGGTGGTCCTGTTCCTTTTCCAGCGCCGCGGTGGCCCGGTCGAGCTGAGCCTGCTTTTGCGCCAGTTCGTCCTCGACCGCCGCCTGCCGCTGCCGCAGGGCCGAGACTTCGCCGATCATCGAATCGATCGCGGCGTTCTGTTCTGCGAGCGTTTCCGCCACCGCGCTCTGGCTCTCCCGGACGTCTTCCAGCTTGCTCTGGGTGGCCTCGAGCTTTTCCTGCGGGGTCTCCGCCGGTGCGCGCGCCACGGTCAGCGCCAGCGAGCAGAGGCCGGCCAGCAGCAGCGCTGCGAAGAGCAGCGCGCGGCGCTTGGTCGCGCTCGGATTGGTGTCGAAGAAGAACGCCCGCATCGGTTCCGCGCCGTCCCCCTCTGGAGGGGAGGGGCAGGATCGCGCAGGCTAGCGAAATCGCCTGAAGATTGTTAGGAGTTGCTAATAACCTGCAACTTCCCTTGCAAATTGGCCCCTTTTGGAGGACTCAGACACCCCGTGTCGAGCCCGGAAAAGCGGCCGACGGGCCGATATGTCGCCTATATGACGACATATCGGCCCATCGGCCTGGTGGCTAGGCGAGCAGCTTGGCCTTGGCCTTCTCGAACTCCTCGGGGCTGAGGGCGCCCTTTTCCTTCAGCTCGTTGAGCTTGTGCAGCTCGTCGGCGGGGCTGGTGTGGGCCTGGGTCTGGATGTACTGGTCGAAATGCTGTTTGGCCTCGGCCTGGGCCTTGATCGTCCTGTCCCGCATCCCGGCGCCCCGGGCGATCAGGTAGACCAAGGCGGTCAGGAACGGGATGAAGACCAGGAACAGGACCCAGGCGGCCTTGGCCCACCCGGAGAGCTCGTGGTCGCGAAAGAGATCGGTCAGGATCGTGATCAGGATCCAGATCCAGATCACGAAGAAGAAGATCTCCAGCGCGAGGAGGAGCAGTTCCCCAAAGCTGATGTCTGCGAGAGGCAGCACGGTGCTTCCTTTCAGTCAGGTGGATGGCAGCGATGTGACTTTCCCTACGCTAACCGGCACCCCTGCCTCTCGCACGGGAATCTCGCTTATTCAAACGGACCGGCGAGGCGCATCGCGAACAGCACGACCGCGACCGAGGTGGCGAGGTTGAGACTGGAGACGCCCTCGCGCATCGGGATCGCGATCCGGCCGTCCGCCCGTTCGAGCAGGCCGCCGCTGAGGCCGTGGCGCTCGGTGCCGAAAGCGAGCACGGCGCGGGGCGGCAGCCCCCCCGGCCGCAGATCCTCCCCCTCCGGGTCGATCGCCAGCAGCGGCCGGTCGCTCTCCGGAAGGACCTCGACCGAGGCAACCGGAAGGGCGAAGTGGAGCCCGGCCGACCCCCTGACGGCATCCGGGAACCAGGGGTCGTTCTCGCCGGTGGTCAGGACCGCCGCCGCGTCCGCCGCCGCGGCAACCCGGATGCAGGCGCCGATGTTGCCCATGTTGCGCGGATCCTCGAGCAGGACCACCGGGGCCGGGCGCGGGTCGGCCAGGGTCGCGGCGACATCGACCGGCGGGCGGCGAGCGATCGCGACCACGCCGGTGTGGGGGACCATCGGCACCAGGTCGGCCAGCGTCTTTGCGTCGATCGTCTCGACCCCGCCGCGCAGCTCTCCGGCCAGGTCCGGGGCCAGGTCCCGCGCCAGCGCCTCCAGCGCCTCCGGGTCGACCGCGACCGCCTCGACCAGCTCGGCGCCGAAGCGCAGCGCGTGCTTGAGCGCGTGGAAGCCCTCGACGACGGTCAGCTCCGGATCGCGCCGGGCCAGCCGGTAGCGCTGCGCGATCGTCTCCTGGGGCGCGGGGCTCACGGGCGGCGAGTCTGACACAGCTCCGAACGGGCGCGAGGGGCTGTGTAGCCTCTCTTCGCGTGCCCAGTTACCTCCACACCTGCTACCGGATCGGAGACATCGACCGCTCCGTCGCCTTCTACGAGAAGCTCGGGTTCGAGGAGGCCGCGCGGATGCCGATCGGCGACGAGGCGATCAACGTCTTCCTGGCCCTGCCCGGTGAGGATCCGCGGCTGGAGCTGACCTACAACCACGGCGTCGACTCCTACGACCTCGGCACCGGCTACAACCACATCGCGATCGCCGTCGACGACCTCGACGGGACCCTCGAGCGCCTCGCTGGCGAAGGCGTCGCACCCGAGAAGCCCCCGTACCGCCCCGGCGGCCGCACCGAGGGCCACCGCATCTGCTTCGTCCGCGACCCGGACGGCTACCGGATCGAGCTGATCGGCGAGTAGCGCTCCTCGATCGCGGTGCGGGCGCGGGCAGCCGATGCCCCTCCGCGGGAATTCAGTCGCGCGCCCTGCGGGCGCAGCTC
>JBBDYP010000061.1:0-24778 GCA_040900615.1 Solirubrobacterales bacterium
CCACCTCTGGTGGGGTCAAGGTCGGCAGCGCCCAAGCACCCGTCCCCCAGAGCGAGGGAGCGGCTGTGGGCTCGAAGCTTCGTGGTGCCCATAGGCACCACAACCCTTCAGCCGTCCCGTCCGATCTGCTTGAGGCTGGCGGGAGCTCGTTGGGGGAGGGGATCCGGTCGCCCTGCGGGCGAATGTCGCCGACAGGCGGCGACATGCAATCTGATTCCTGCCCGCCATAGGCGGGCAGCAACATCGGGAGCCGCGCCCGCAGGGCGCGCGACTGAATTCGCCCGCAGGGTGACCGGATCCCCTGCGCCGACCAGGCACCCGACAAATTCGCCCCGCAGGGTGACCGGAGCCCTTCCTCACCACGCCAACCCGACCCTCGCCTCCAACCGGACGGCGATCGCCTTGAAACCGGCGCTAACCGGGGCCGACGCCGCCGCTTTCGCTGCCGCCGGTACCGCCTTCGGTGCCGCCGCCTTCGGGCGCGACTTCTTCTTCGAGGCCGCCGCCCGCGCCGCCGGTTTCGGGCGCCACTTCTTCGGGGGCGACTTCTTCGAATTCGGATTCTTCTTCGGGCGCCACTTCGACGCCCCCTTCTTCAGCTTCTTCGCCACCCGGCGTCACCGGCGTCACCGGGGCGCTGGGGCCTTCGCTGCAGTTTTCGAAACCGTAGATCGCGGCCTGGGACTCGAATTCTTCGAGAGCCGGGGTGGCCCGGGTCGCCGCTTCGCCGAGGACGGCGGTGTCTTCGCGCTCAGCCGCGAGCCTGACTTCGCCCTCGATCTTGGCCAGCTCTTCGGCAGCTTCCATGAAATCGGAGTAGCCCACCGGGTCTTCCGGGGTGCCCAGGCGCTGGAGGCTCTCGACCATGCCGATGTAGAGGACCGACGCCTGGGTGATCTGGGTCTGCGTATCCGCGGCCGAGGAACCGACCGAACCGACCGCCGCGTTGACCTCGGCGCAGATCGCGTCGCCCTGGGAGATCAGCTCCTCCCTGCTCAGCGTCGGCGTCGTTTCCTTCGCTTCCGTCGCCGTGGACTCGGTCGTGTCGTCGCCGCCGCCACAGCCGGCGAGGGCCAGCGCGGCCAGGAGGGTTGCGATGGTCAGGTAGGTGGGGAGCCTCATCGGAAGCGACGCTAGCAAAGCGATTCGACGGCTTTGCAGGGCATATCAGCTGCGGCCCAGGGACTCGAACCCCGACTGCCTCTTCCAGAGAGAGGTGTGCTGCCATTACACCAGGCCGCAAAGCGCACCCGAAGGATACCCGGCGAGCGCCCTTTCCAGGCCTCAGGCGCCGATCGACGAAAGGTCGCTGCCAGCGTCGGCGATCGCCTCGCGGGCGGCGGAGACGTCGACTCCGCCGGCGAGCATCCGGCGCGCTTCGGCGAGATCCTCGGAGCGGCCGACGCTGAGCGCGCCGGCGACGCGACCGTCCTTCAGGTACCAGACCGAGAACTCGCCCCCGTCGCGGTCACCGCGCCAGACCTCCTCGTCCCAGTCCAGGGCGGGACCGACGTACTCGAGGCTGGCCCAGTCGGCGAGGTCGCTGAAGAAGTAGGGGACGACGTCGTAGTCACGGTCCGCGCCGAGCATGTTCTGAGCCGCGTGCATGCCCTGCTGCATCGCCACGTCCCAGTGCTCGACCCGCAGCCGCCGCCCGTGGACGACGCTGTCGTAGGAGCAGCAGTCGCCGGCCGCGTAGATGCCCTCGACCGAGGTCTGCAGCTTCGAGTCGCAGACGATCCCGTCGCCGACCTCGAGACCCGCCCGCTGGGCGAGCATCGCGTCGGCCCGGACCCCCGCGCCGACGACGACCGTGTCGCACTCGATGCTGAGGCCGCTCTTGGTGACGATCGCCCCGACCCGGCCGTCGCCCTCGAAGGCCTCCAGCTCCTCGCCGCCGTGGAAGGAGACCCCCTTCGATTCGATCAGCTCCTGGAACCAGCGGCCGGCGTCCTCGCCGAAGGTCCGCGACAGCGCCACGTCCTCCATCGCGACGATCGAGCACTTGGTGCCGCGAGCGGTCAGCGAGGCGGCCACCTCGGTGCCGATGTAGCTGCCGCCGACGAGGACCACGTGCTCGGCGGCCTCGGCGTCGGCGCGGATCGCGTCGGCATTGCCGAACGCCCGCAGGTAGTGGATGCCCTCGTTCTCGGCCCCCTCGACACGGAGGATGTTGACCATCGCCCCGGTGGCGATCAGGGCCTTGCCGAAACCGACCTCCTCTCCACCCTGGACCTTCGCCGTGCGGGCCTCGGGGTCGAGCGACATCACGTTGCGGCCGGTGAGCAGCTCGACGCCGTTCTCCTCGTACCAGGAGACGGGGTTGACGTAGGCATCGGCGCGCTCGGCCTCGCCGCGCAGGTACTCCTTGGTGATCGGCGGTCGTTCGTAGGGCGGCTCGGGCTCGCGCCCGACCAGCAGCACCGAACCGTCGGCGCCGCGCTTGCGCAGCTCCGCCGCGCAGTGGGCGGAGGCCATGCCGCCTCCCGCCAGGAGAAAGTCGACCTCGCGATCAGCCACCGTTGCTGCCGTTGCCTTCCGGTCCGAAGAGCGCCTTGAGGTCGTCCTCCTTACCGGGATCCAGCACGGCCAGAACCTCGTCGCCTTCCTCCAGCACCGTGTCGGCGCTCGGCACGAACCCCTTGCCGGAGCGCAGTACCGAGATCAGCAGGCTGCCTTCCGGCATCTGCAGGTCGCCGACGCGGCGGCCGGTGACGCCGGAGTCCTTGCCGAGCAGCATCTCGATGATCTCCAGCTGCTCCTCCTGCAGGTCGAGCAGGTGAACGAGGCCGTACTCGGGCACCTCATGCTCGAGCAGGCGCAGAATCAGGTCGGTCGCCGAGACCGACGGCTTGATCCCGAGCAGGTCGAAGTGCTGGCGGTTGCGCGGGTTGTTGACGCGGGCGATGATCCGCTCGACCAGGTACTTCTCGCGCGCGACCTGGCAGATCAGCATGTTGTCCTCGTCGTCGCCGGTGACGGCGATCACCATGTCGGCCCGCTGGATCCCGGCACGCTCGAGGACCCAGAGCTCGGAGGCGTCCCCGTAGGAGACGTTGTGCTCGAGCTCCTGCTCGACCGTCAGGTAGCGGCGGCGGTTGCTCTCGATCAGGGTCACCTCGTGGTCCTTCTCGAGCAGCTCGCGCGCCAGGTTCCACCCGACCTTGCCCGCTCCGACGACGATGATGTACATGCGGCCCTCGACCTCGCTCTCTACGCGGCTTCCGCGGTCTCGCCGGGCGTGCCGCCGCGGCCCCCGGAGTCGCGCACCGCGCTCTCCAGCATGTCGATCGCGACGCTGGTCGGGCAGACGGTGTGCAGGCCCTGCCGCTGGTACCACTCGGCCCGCAGCGGGTCGAGCACGCGGGCGATCACGGTCGGCACCTCGTAACGGCGCTGGGCGATCTGGGCGATCACGATGTTGGTGTTGTCGCCGTCGGTCGAGGCGATGAACACGTCGGCGTTCTCGATCCCCGCGGCGACGAGCGCCTCGGTCTCAAGCCCGGCGCCGACCGTGAACTGGCCGCCGAGGTCCTCCCAGCTTTTCTCCAGCCCGACCTCGAGCCGGGCGTGGGACTCCGGGTCCTCGTCGAGGCACGAGACTTCGTGGCCCTCGCGGAGCATTGCCCGCGCCACCGAGGAGCCGACACGCCCGCAGCCAACGATCAAGATGAACATGCGCCGGATACTAGTGACGCGGGTGGCAGGTGACCGACGCCACTAGGAGGTTTCCGGAGGTGCGGTGAGCAGGACCCGGCAGGGCGCTTTCTTGAGGACGTACTCGGTCGCGGCGCCGATCTCGGCCGGCTTCGCGGCGCCGATCCCGCCGATCGTGGCGCCGCCGCGGATCTTGGTCGGGGGCTCGCCGCCGATCACGATCGCCTCGGCGCCGCTGCGGCGGGCCGCCTCGATGATCCCGGCGCCGACCTTGCGGGCGCGGATCACCTCGGTGGTGACGCCGACATCCTCGTACTCCTCGCCCACCTCGCGCGCGCGCTCGAGCGCCCGCCGGGCCGCGTCCTCGCGCTCGGCCGGCAGCTCCGCGTCCAGCGGCAGCGTCAGCGGCACTTCGATCACGTAGATCACGTCCAGCCGGGACTCGCCGCCCTCGCCGTCGGCCTCCTCCTGCTCGGCCGCCGCCAGGCGGCCGGCGGTGGCGACGATGTCGTCGTCGAGCTTGGTGCCGAAGACCGGGACGAGGATGTTGCGGAAGGCGACCTCCGGAACCTGCTTGGTGAGGGCGTGCTCGGTCACCGATACGCGCTTGGTCAGGGTCGTCCCCTCGAAGACCTTGCGGTAGACGACGTAACAGGTGAGGCCGAAGGCCATCCAGCCGAGGCCGACCCAGCGGGCGGTCGAGTGGTAGGCGAGGACGCTGAGGAAGGCGAGGCCGCTGAGGAGCGCCGCGACGATCGCCGGCAGCGGCAGCTCCGCCCCGCGCCAGGGGACGCCAACCGGGACCCGGAAGGGTCGTTTGCGGTCGGGGTCCCGAACCCGCAGGCGGATGATCGAGAGGTGCGCGATCGTGATCGCCAGGGTCGCGCCGAAGGCGTAGATGCCGGCCAGCAGCTTGACGTTGGTGGGGATCACCAGCCCGAGGGCGATGACCCCGCAGATGGCGATCGCGACGGAGGGCGTCGCCCTGCGCCGGTCCAGCTTGCCGAGCCAGCTGGGGATCTGGCGGTTGATCGCCAGCGTGTAGATGTGGCGCGAGACCCCGAGCATCGACGTGTTCGCCGCCCAGAACAGGACCGGGGCCGCGATCAGCGCCACCATCCAGCGCATCGTGTCGGCGACCCAATCGGGATGGAAGGCGGAGACCACGCCGAGCACCGGCTCCTCGACGAACTGCCCCCCGAGCGCGGTCTCGGGGCCCTGCGGCCCGGCGACCACCGGCACCGCCATCAGCGCGATCGCCGCCATGCCGGCGTAGACCAGCGGCACCCCGACGGCTCCCAAGGTGGCGATGCGCCTGAGGTCGCGGCGGCTGACCTCGATGTCGGGGGCGAGGTCGGAGGCCGCCTCGATTCCCGCATAGGCGAGCATCGCGACCACGGCGGCGTAGACGATGTCCTTGAAGCTGGGGTCGCTGAAGAGGTGGAGCTCGGCGGTGAGGCGGTCGGGATTCATGACGACGAGCAGCCCGACGACGATCACCGCCAGCTGCAGGCCGAGGTCGGCGAGCGCCAGCAGCGTCAGCGAGCGTTGACGCTCACGGCCGGTGACGTTGAGGATGTTGAGCGCGCAGACGGCGGCGATGACCGCGGCGGCGATACCGATCTCCCAGCCCGGTCTGGTGAGCTCGCCCGAGATCGGCTGCAGGTAGTGCGGCACCGAGATCGCCGCGATGGCGATCACGATCAGGTAGTCGATCAGGATCGCCCAGCCGGCGATGAAGGCGATCAGCTCGTTGAAGGCGTGGCGGGCGAAGGTCGAGGAGCCACCGCGCTCGCGGAACATCGCCCCGCCCTCGACGTAGCTGAGCGTGGTCAGGCCGAACAGCAGCCCCGAGGCGAGGAAGATCAGCGGCGTCAGCCCGAGGCCGCGGTCGGCGACAACGCCGAGCGCGAAGTAGATCGAGAAGCCGACGGCCGAGTAGGCGGCGGCGAAGAGCCATGGGACCCCGAGGCCGCGCTCGAGGATCGGCTCCGCCTTGCGCCCCCCCGGCGGATCTCCCGGCCGCGCCGGCCCGCCCGGCCCGCTCATCGCTCCATCCGCGACGACACCCACAGCCGCCCGGCCCCCACCGCGAGGAAGGCGATCCCCATCAGGAACCCAACCGAAGCCGGGCCGCCCCCGTTGGCGAGCGTCACCACCAACACGGCCAGGCCGACCGCGACGAACACCAGCGAAAACATCTTGACCGCCCCCCTGTACACGCGCGCGCCCGGCCGTGCCGGCGGGCGATCGGCACTCATTTCGCGGCCTCGGCCAGGGCCGCGGTGGGGACGGCGGCCGGCTTGTCGGTGGGGTCGGAGACGACGATGACGCGGCAGGGGCGCTCGCCGAGCACCGTCTGCAGGGTCTTGTCGTAGAGCGGCACGCCGCCGCGGCGGCGCAGGCCGACGACGATCGCCTCGGCCTTGATCAGGCCCGCCTCCGCGGCGACGGAGTAGCCCGCCTGGCCGGGCCGGACCCGGGCGACGTGGCCGGTGACGCGCCGGCCGCCGATCAGCTTCGCCTCCTCGATCTTGCGCTGCGCTTCGGCTTCCTGCTCGGGCATCTCGGCGTTCAGCGGCAGGTGGGTGGGGACGGTCAGCATCGAGTGGACGTGGATGCCACGGCGCCGCTTCGAGGCGAGCTTGACCGCGGTCGCGACCATCTCCGGGGAGAACGCTTCGTCGTCCTCGAAGCCGACCAGGATGCTGCGGTACTCGACCTCCTCGACCCCCAGCGGCTCCGGCAGCACCACCTTCACGGTCTCGGTCAGCGGCAGCCCCTGGTTGCGCCGGTAGAGCACGTAGACGGTGATCCCCAGCACCATCCAGGCGGTGCCCACGAAGAGCGTCCGCGGGTTCAGCGCCATCACCACGATCCAGGCGGCAAAGGTGCCGAGCCCCCCGAGCACGGCGGTGATCGGGACCTCGAAGCCGAAGGTATGGATGTTGAGCGGCGGCTTCCAGGTGCGCTCGGCCTCGGCTTTGTTGCGGCGGAGCTGGATCACCGCCACGTGGGCGATCGTGAAGGAGAGCATCGCGCCGAACGAGTACATCGTCGCCAGGAAGTCGGTCTGCCCCGGCAGCAGGGTGACGATCGCGATCGCGGCGAAGATCAGGATCGCGATGTAGGGGGTGCGGTACCTGGGATGCACCTGCCGCAGCCCCTCCGGCAGCTGGCGGTGCTGCCCCATCGAGTAGGTGAGGCGGGAGACACCGATCAGCCCGGCGTTGGTGGCGATCAGCAGGATCACCGCGGCGAGGACGCCGACGTAGTAGCGCAGGATTTCGGTCGGGGCGTGGGAGAGGCCGAGGTTCTCGACGATGCCGAGGATCGGGTCGTCGGCGAAGGTGGTGCCGAGGGTGGTGCTGAAATTGCCGGCGGCGTCCTGGGTCACCGGCATCGCCGACAGCGCCACGATCGGGATCAGCAGGTACAGGGCCAGCACGGCGATCACGGTGAGGCCGACGCTGCGCGGGATCGTGCGGGCGGCGTCCTTGGCCTCCTCGGCCATGTTGGAGATCGTCTCGATCCCGGTGTAGGCGATCATCCCGACCGCGATCCCGAGCGCGAAGTCGGTCCAGGTCGGGGCGATGCCGAGATGGATGTTGTCGACCAGGACCTGCGGGCTGAAGACCAGGACCAGGCCGATCCCGACCAGAACGACCTGGGTGGCGAGATCGGCGATCGCCAGGATCAGGTTCAGTTTCGCCGACTCCTCGGTGCCGCGGATGTTGAGCAGCGCGAGGCCGACGATCAGCACCGCGCCACCGACGATGTCGCCGGGGCTGTCCCCGAGCCAGGGCCAGAAGACGGCCAGATAGTGGGGCACGAAGAAGGCCGAGATCGCGACCGTGATCGTGTAGTTGAGCATCTGCCCCCAGGCGGCGATGAAGCTGACGAACTCGTTGAAGGCGTGGCGGGCGAAGCTCGAGGAGCCGCCGGCCTCGGGGTACATCACCGTCGCCTCGGCGTAGGTGGCGGCGGTGGCGGCGAAGATCAGGCCGGAGATGACGAAGGCGACCGGGGTCAGCCCGAGGGCGAACGCGGCGGTGACGCCGAGGGCGTAGTAGATCGAGGAGCCGACGTTCCCGTAGGCCGCGGAGAACAGCCCGCCGACGCCGTGGACGCGGCTCAGCGACTCGTCTCTGGGAATGCGCTGGGCCATCTAGAAGCTGCTGGAACCGGTCACTGGTCCGAATATACGGACGTCGCCGGTGCCCGCCGCACGTGGCCGCGGCCAAGCCCCGACGGCGAGGCACAGCCGCACAGGGCCAGAGTCAGCTCGAGCTCGTCCTGGAGCATTTCGAGGACCCGCCTCGCCCCGGCCCGCCCGGCGGCGGCCAACCCCCACAGCGCCGGGCGCCCGACCAGCACCGCGTCGGCGCCGAGGGCGAGCGCGACGGCGACGGCGACGCCGCGACGGATGCCGCCGTCGACGAGCACGGTGGCGCGGCCGTCGATCGCGTCGACGATCTCGGGCAGGGCGTCGCCGGTGGCGAGCGAGCGGTCGAGCTGGCGGCCGCCGTGATTGGAGACGACGACGCCGGCGGCCCCGTGCTGGACCGCGAGCACGGCGTCCTCCTCCGTGAGGACACCCTTGACTAGGACCGGCACGCTCGACTCCGAGGCGAGCGCTTCGATGTCGCGCCAGCCGAGAGTCAGGTCCATCAGGTCGAAGGTCTCCTCGATCGTGACCGCGCGCTCGACGCCCATCGCGGCGGCGACGCTGGGGATGCCGACCCCCTCGGGGATGTGGAAGCCGGTGCGCAGGTCGCGCTCGCGGTTGCCACCCGGCGGCGCGTCGACGGTGACGACGATCGCCTCGAACCCGGAGTCGATCGCCTCGTCCATCAGCGCACGGGTGATCGCTTCGTCGCGGAAGGGGTAGAGCTGGAACCAGCGCCGCCCCGGCGGCGCCGAGGCCGCCACCTCGCTCGGACGTGCCGTGGCCAGGGTCGAGAGGCACATGATCGTCCCGGCGTCCGCCGCCGCGCAGGCCATCCCGACCTCGCCCTCGGGGTCGACCAGGCGCTGATAGGCGACCGGCGCGACCAGCACCGGCATCGAGACCGGCTCGCCGAGCAGCTCGGCGGCGGTCGTGACCTCGCTGACGTCGGTCAGCACCCGCGGGCGCAAACGCCAACGCCGCCATGCATCGACGTTGTCCCGCAGGGTCAGCTCGTCGCCGGCCCCACCGGCGAAATAGCCGAGCGTTCCCGCGTCGAGCCGCTCCGAGGCGAGCCGCTCGGCGTCGGCGACGTTGATCCAGCCCTCGCTCATCGCTCGCGACACTAACCTGACAGCGGATGAGCCGCCCGCGCCGTCCCTCGCCAGGCCAGATCCGGCGGCGGCGCCGGACCGCCATTACCCTCCTCGCCTTGTTTGCCATCGCCGCCATCTATCTCGCTCTCACCGCGACCCTGTTCGGACCGGTCGACGAGCACGGCGCCAGGGTGGTCCACCTCACCGTCCACAGCAAGGCGGTGGGAGACGACCTCGGGGTCAACGTGGTCGAACCGGCGAAGCCCGGGAAGCGCGGTGAGAGGCCGCTGCTCGTCTTCCTCCACGGTCGCGGCGGGTCCGACGGGACCTTCGTCGGGAACGAGGCCGTGTTCGAGGGGCTGGCGAAGCTGGGTGCCCACGCCCCGATCGTCGCCTTTCCCGACGGCGGCGATCACGGCTACTGGCACGACCGGGCCGAAGGCGATTGGGGCCGCTACGTGATGCGGGAGGTGATCCCGACCGTGAGCCGCCGCTTCGGCGTCGACCCCCGCCGGGTCGCGATCGGCGGCATCTCGATGGGCGGCTTCGGGGCCTACGACCTGGCGCTCCTGCACCCTCGCCGCTTCTGCGCGGTCGGCGGCCACTCCCCCGCACTCTGGTTCGAGGGCGGCGAAACGGCCCCGGGCGCCTTCGACGGCGCCGCCGACTTCAATCGCAACGACGTGGTCGGCACGGTACGGAGCGATCCCGGCGCCTTCGGCGGCATGCGGGTCTGGAACGACTACGGGAGCCAGGATCCGTTCCGGGTCTACGACGAAGGCTTCGTCGAAGCGCTGGAGGCCGGGGACGCCGACCTCAGCGCCCACTCCTGGTCTGGTGGGCACGACAGCTCCTACTGGAACCGCCACTGGCCCGCCTACCTGCGCTTCTACGCCAACTCACTGGCGCACTGCGGCTGACTCCGTATGTGGTTTGTAGCCGTCTGGGTTACAAAAGGCAGGACGAAGAGCCTCAGCGGCCCGGGGAGCCGGCGGGCGGCGTGCCCGGCGGGGGCGGCGGACCCCAGCTTTCGCGCCCGTCGGTGGTCGAGATCGGGATCCGCGGCCCGGCGATCGCCGGCGTGTCGAGGGTCACGTCGGCGATCGCCTTGACCCGCGAGAGCACCTCGCGGGCCGTGCTCTTGTCGCCCTGCCAGCCCCACCGGTGGAGGTCCGCGGTGAGCCCGGTCGCGTCGATCCCCGCCGCGTCGGCGAGGTACAGCGCCCGCGGCATGTGGAAGCTCTGGGTGACGACGACGGCGCTGCGCACGCCGAAAATGCCGCGCGCCCGCACCATCGTCGACCAGGTGTCGAAACCGGCGTGGTCCTCGAAGACGTCCCGCGGCGCCACCCCGTCGCGGACGAGCGCCTTGCGCATCGTGTCCGGCTCGTCGTAGGCCCAGGTGTGGTGGTCGCCGGAGACGAGGATCTTCTCCACCTTGCCGGCATGCCACAGCGCCGACGCCTGCCGCACCCGGTCGGCGAGCATCGGACTCATCCTCCCGTCCGGCTTCACCAGCGCCCCCGGCACGATCGCCACCTGCGCATGCGGCACCTCGGCCACATCGCCCGTCGACCCCCCCTTCGGAGCCAGCAGCACGTACGCGTTCCCAAGCCCGATCACCAGCACCGCCAGCGCCGACCCCGAGATCGCCGCCTTCGCAAGCCGCGGCCACCGCCGCAGCGGATAGCTCACCCCGCACCACACGTGTCCCAGCCCCCGCATCATTCGGCAGGCTAACAGCCGCGAACTGCATCAACTTCTCCACCTGGGAGATAGAGAAATTGATGCAGTTCGGTAAGAGGCAGGGCGGCGATGAGGTCACTCGGCCGGACGTGCAAATGCCGTGCTACTAGGTGAACGAGCACCTTGCGGATCATCCCGCCCGCGTCACGCCTGCGCTTGGAGCTGGGAGGGGCCAGGTGCCCCTCCGCGCGGCTATGTACTTTTTCGCTGACTCGGACCTCGGACGGCCTCGGCCGATCTCGAAAAAGTCGAGCGAGGAGGGGCACCTGGCCCCTCCCCACCCCAAACCTAGAAGTGAACTATCGGGATGATCAGGATGGCGACGATGTTCGCCACCTTGATCATCGGGTTGATCGCCGGCCCGGCCGTGTCCTTGTAGGGATCACCGACCGTGTCGCCGGTCACCGAGGCGGCGTGGGCCTCGGAGCCCTTGCCGCCGTGGGCGCCGTCCTCGATCAGCTTCTTCGCGTTGTCCCAGGCACCGCCGCCGGCGGTCATCGAGATCGCGGCGAAGAGGCCGACGACGATGACGCCGATCAGCAGGCCGCCGAGCGCGTCGACGCTGAGCAGGCCGACGATGACGGGGACGATGATCGGGATCAGCGACGGCAGGATCATCTCCTTCTGCGCCGCCAGGGTGACAATGCTGACCGTCTCCGCGTAGTCGGGTTTCTCGGTCCCCTCCATGATCCCCGGGTGCTCGCGGAACTGTTTGCGGACCTGCTCGACGACCTGTCCCCCGGCGCGGCCGACCGCCTCGATCGCCAGGGCGGCGAAGAGGTAGACCATCATGCCGCCGATGATCAGCCCGATCAGCACGTCGGGGCTGGTCAGGTTGAAGAGGCCGTTGAGGTCGAAGCCGGCAGGGGCCTCGTCCCGGAGCTCACTCTTGAAGGCCGCAAACAGCACCAGGGCGGCCAGTGCCGCGGAGCCGATCGCGTAACCCTTGGTCACCGCCTTGGTCGTGTTGCCGACCGCGTCGAGCGGGTCGGTGACGTTGCGCACGTCCTCCGGCAGGTCCGCCATCTCGGCGATGCCGCCGGCGTTGTCGGTGATCGGCCCGAAGGCGTCGAGCGCGACGATCAGGCCGCAGAGCGAGAGCTGGGCCATCACGGCGACGCCGATGCCGTAGACGCCCGCCAGCTCGTTGGCGCCGAGGATCGCGAGGGCGAGGACGAGCGCCGGAGCGGCGGTCGACTGGAAGCCCTGGGCCAGCCCCTGGATGATGTTCGTCGCGTGCCCCGTCTCCGAAGCGGCGGCGATCGTGCGTACCGGGCGGAAACGGGTCGACGTGTAGTAGTCGGTGATCACGAACAGCAGCGCCGTCACGGCGATGCCGATCACCGCGCAGAGCCAGAGGTCGGTGACGCTGACCGCGTCGGCGGCGGTGCTGGCGAAGCCAAGCCGCAGCGGTTCACTCATCAGCCAGTCGGTGATCGGGTAGAAGGCCGCGATCGAGAGGACGCCGGAGACGATCATGCCGGTGTAGAGCGCGCCCTCGACTTTGTCGGATTTCGTCCGCACCGAAAGGGCGCCGATGATCGAGGCGATGATCGCGACGCCGCCGATGACCAGCGGGAAGATCGCCACCTCGCGGGCGTAGTCGGAGGTGAAGGTGAGGACGCCGAGCAGCATCACCGCGACCGACGTGACCGCGTAGGTCTCGAACAGGTCGGCGGCCATGCCGGCGCAGTCGCCGACGTTGTCGCCGACGTTGTCGGCGATCACGGCGGGGTTACGAGGATCGTCCTCGGGAATCCCCGCCTCGACCTTGCCGACCAGGTCGGCGCCGACATCGGCGGCCTTGGTGAAGATGCCGCCGCCGAGACGGGCGAAGACCGAGATCAGCGAGCCTCCGAAGCCGAGGCCGATCAGCGCGTCGACCGCCTCCTTGTCGGTGCTGCCGGTGATGACCAGGACCCCGAAGTAGCCGGCGACGCCGAGCAGCGCCAGGCCGACGACCAGGAGCCCGGTGACCGAGCCGCCCTTGAAGGCGACGTCGAGCGCCGGCGGCACGCCGCCGCGGGCGGCCTCGGCGACGCGCGAGTTGGCCCGCACCGAGAGGTTCATCCCGATGAAGCCGGTGGCGCCCGAGAGGAAGCCGCCGATCACGAATCCAATCGCGGTCTTGTAGTCCTGGAGCAGCCAGAGCACGATCGCGAGCGGCACGGCGACCGCGGCGATGATCGTGTACTGGCGGTTCAGGTAGGCCTGGGCACCCTCCTGCACGGCCCCTGAGATTTCCTGCATGCGGTCGTTGCCAGGGGACTTGGCAAGAAGGCGCTGGGTGACTATGAGTCCGTAGGCGACAGCCGCGCCCGCGCATACGAGCGCGACGACTACCCCGTAATCGGTCAAGAAGCTGGTCAAGTTTCGTTCCTCCGGTGGATTTAGCGGCGCGGGAGTCTATAGGCGGAAGCGGCGTTGCCGTCCCCAGGCCGCGCTATACCCGCCTTGCGGCGCTTTCAGCCCCTGCGTAGGTCCGCCTGGTCTCGGCCACGACGTCGCGGTAGATGTCCTCGATCGCGACGCCCGCGTCGAGCGACTCCCGCGCCCGCTGGGCCCCGTTTCGCTCCGGCAGCTGGAACTCGATGCCGAGCCGCGAGCGAGCCGGCTCGGTCCAGGCGAGGACCGAGTCGAGCGCCTCGCGGGTCTCGATCTCGACCCCGCGCCTGAAGTCGATCAGCCGCCCGCTCGCTCCATGGCGGATCGCCCGCCAGAGGTTCTCCTCGATCTCGCGGTCGGCGAGCGGCGACCCCAGGCCTTCGTACCCGTGCTCGTCGTAGTCGATCGCGGTCTGGGCGATGCAGGCGGCGATCAGGCCGGCCAGGGCAAAGGACTCGTCCCCCCTCGTCTGGGCGTCGCAGATCCTCACCTCGACGGTGCCGAAGTGGTGATGGGGCCGCACGCTCCACCAGAGCTGGGTCGACTCGACGATCGTCCCGGTGCGCTCCAGCATCCCGACGAACCTGGCGTAGCTGTCCCAGTCGCGGAACGGCGAGGGCACGCCGCAACGCGGGAAGGTGCGGGTGAAGATCTCGCTGCGGACGGTGTGCAGGCCGCTGTCGCGGCGGTCGAGGAAGGGGGAGTTTGCGGAGACGGCGAGCAGCAGCGGCAGCAGCTCGCGCATCCAGTCGCAGACGGCGACCGCGCGATCGGCGCCGCGCACGCCCATGTGCACGTGGGTGCTCCAGGTGTTGTTGCGCTGGGCGACCCAGCCGAGTTCGTGGCGGAGCCGGTTGTAGTGGGGCGTGTCGATGATCCGCTGGTCGAGGTAGTTGGCCCAGGGATGGGTTCCGGTCGCTCCCAGCGCCAGGCCCATCCCGGAGACGAGCTCGAACAGCCGCGCCCGCCGCTTGCGCTGCTTCTCCATCGCCTCGGCGAAGGTCTCCGAGCGCCCGGAGCGGATCTCGACCTCCGATGCGATCAGCTCGCCGGCCGCCGATTCCGCGAGGAGCTCGTCCTTCTGGCAGGCGGCGTAGACGTCCTCGAAGCGATGCTCCAGCTCCAGCGTGGCCGGGTCGAGGATCGCGAACTCCTCCTCGAGGCCGATCGTGAAGTCGGTGGAGGACTCGAATCTCTCGCGGACGAGGTCGAGATCGAGGGACAAGGACTCAGGCCAGGTAGAAGTAGAGCGCGTAGAGCAGGTCGACTGCGGGGCTCGACGTGTGAACGGTCACCTCGGGCGGCACCTGGAGGAGCTGCTCGGAGTAGTTGAAGATGATCGTGACGCCTGCCTTGACCAGCCGGTCGGCCACCTCCTGGGCGGCGGCGGCGGGAACGGCGAGGACGCCGACCACGATCTCCTCTTCGGCGACGACCTCCTGCAACTCGCCGAGGTCGCGCACGCGCAGGTCGCCGATCTGACTGCCGACGACGGAGGGGTCGACGTCGAACACGGCCACGACCTGGAAGCCGTGGTCGGCGAAGATCGCCGAGCTGGCGATCGCCTGGCCGAGGTTGCCGGCGCCGAAGAGGGCGATGTTGTGCTGACCGGAGGTGCGGAGGATCTTGCGGATCTCCGAGACCAGCGATTCGACGTTGTAGCCGACCCCGCGCTTGCCGAACTTGCCGAAGCCGGAGAGGTCGCGGCGGATCTGGGTCGGGTTGATGTGGGTGTACTCGGAGAGCTCCTGCGAGGAGATCGTCTCGCGGCCCATCTTGCGGGCCTGCGTCAGCACCTGCAGGTAGCGGGAGAGCCGCGCCGCGACCCCCAGGGAAAGGCGCTCGCCTTCGACCGGGAATGGCTCAGAAGACTCAAGCTCTTCGATCAACTCGACCATGTCCCCACAGTATCGAGCATGGCCCGCAGCCCGGTTCGGTCGAGGGTCAGCTCCGAGACGACCTTTCCGTCGACCTCTACGACTGGGATCCGCTCGAGATGGCGGCGCAGCAGCAGCTCGTCGCTCTCGATGTCGATCTCGTGCAACGAAAACCGATACCCCTCCTCGTGGAGGGAGGCGATCGTCGCGATCGCCTCCTCGCAGAGGTGGCACCCGGGCCGCGAATAGACCACCACCTCCGCCATCGTCAATGCCGACGGGCCGAAATGTCACTCGCAGCGTGACTTTTCGGCCCGTCGGCCGGCAGTTCGCCGCTGGCGAAGGCGTCGTAGCCGAGGTAGTCGGGGTAGGGGATCCGGGGGGCGAAGCGGGCGGCGGAGCCGATCATCGCGGCGTTGTCGGTGCAGAGCGCCGTCGGCACCAGCTTCAGGCGCACGCCATGCGCCTCGCAGAGACGGGCGACCGCCTCGCGCAGCGGCCCATTGGCGGCGACTCCGCCGCCCAGGGCCACTGCCTGCCAGCCGCCCCGCTTCAGCGCCCGCGCCGTCTTCGAGGTCAGCTGCCCGACCAGCGCCGCCTGGAAGGAGGCGGCGAGGTCGGCGCGGCGCTCCGCCACTCCCTCCGGCCCGAGCTCGCGGCAGCGGTAGACCAGCGCCGTCTTGAGGCCGCTGAAGCTGAAGTCGAGGCCGGGGTCGCGGGCCATCGCCACCGGCATCTCGAAGGCCTCGGGGTCCCCCCCGGCCGCCTCTCGTTCCAGCGCCGGCCCGCCCGGATAGCCGAGCCCGAGCAGGCGGGCGGACTTGTCGAAGGCCTCGCCGGCGGCGTCGTCGAGGGTCTGCCCCAGCACTTCGTGGCCCTCGTGGTCGCGAACCGCCGCCAGCAGCGTGTGGCCGCCGCTGGCGATGAGGCAGAGGAAGGGAGGCTCCAGGGGCTCGGGCTCGAGGAAGTTGGCGGCGACGTGGCCCTGCAGGTGGTCGACCGGGATCAGCGGCAGGCGCCGCGCCGCGGCGATCGCCTTCGCGGTGCTGATCCCGACCAGCAGGGCGCCGATCAGTCCCGGCCCCGCGGTCGCCGCGACCGCCTCGACGTCGTCGAGGGTCGCCTCCGCCTCGGCGAGCGCCGCCTCGACCAGCGGCGCCGTCAGCTCGAGGTGCTGGCGGGCCGCCACCTCCGGAACGACGCCGCCGAAGACCTCATGCGCGGCCGTCTGGGAGGAGATCAGGTTGGAGAGGATGCGCGGCCCATCGAGAATGGCCGCGCAGGTGTCGTCGCAGGAGGTCTCGATCGCGAGAATCAATCGAGCCACATGATCAGCGCATCCTCACCGTTGTCGTGGTAATAGCGAGGCCGAACGCCGGCGGAGCGGAAGCCGAACCGTTCGTACATGACGATCGCCTGATGGTTGGAGACGCGGACCTCGAGCGTGAACGGGAGGACCCCACGCGCGTCCTCGAAGAGCCGCCTCATCAACTGGCCGGCGACCCCGGTACGGCGATAGTCGGGGGACACGGCGATGTTCATCAGGTGCCAGACCTGGTCGTAGCGGGAGCAGATCACGTAGCCCAGCAGGTCCTCGCCGGCGCTCGCCGCGAGGCAGATGCCGCTCGGCTTGGACAGCTCGAGCACGAACATCGCCAACGACCACGGCGTCGGGAAGGAGCGACGCTCGATCGCGATCACGGCCGGCAGGTCGCTGTAGGCGAGCCGACGGACACGGACCTCCGCTTTCAGCTCACTCGGCTCTCTGGAAAGAATCTCGCTCACGCCACCGCTCCGCATCTGGAGGTCTCAGGTAGATCGGGGCGAGCGGCCCTGCCTTTCCGTCCCCGATGGCCGCCGCGATAGCGCAGATGTGCCGCGCGGCGACCCGGTGCACGGGGTCGGCATCGTCCGCTATCCGGACGCCGTCTCGGGCCAACTCGTGCCGAAATCGTACCGCCCCGGAGCCGGCGACCGACGGCGGCGTTTCCAGCTCGGCGACCCGCTCGGCGAGTTGGCCGGGCGCGCAGACCAGCGGCTCCCAGATCCGCTCGCCGCCGTCCGAGTAGAGAGCCGCGAAGACCTCGCCCCGGTAGCCGTCGAGGACCGCCAGCCGCAGGCCCTCGGCACCGGCCTCGCCAATCCCCCGCCCGATCGCGTCCAGCGTGCAGACGCCGGCGGCCGGGATGCCGAGGCTGACGCTGAGCCCGCGGGCGGTGGCGATGCCGATCCGCAGCCCGGTGAAGGAGCCCGGGCCGAGGCCGACTGCGATCAGGTCGACCGCCGCCCAGCCGCCGGCGGCGGTAGCCGCCCGCTCGACCTCCTCCAGCAGCCCGGTGGCGTGCAGGGGCCTCCCACCGGGGGAGAGCCCCAACTGCGACTCGTGCAGAGCCTCGCCGTCGCGCCATGCACAGGCGGCGGTATCGGCGGTCGCGGTATCGAAGCCGACGACGACCAGCGCGCTGCCGCTTCTAACTATTGACCCGGAAGGCGAAGGACCCGACTTTCTGCCCTTTGACGAACCAGCTCACCACGTGCCTGCCCGGGATCGTCGAGGTGATCTTGTTCACGTAGAGCGTGCCCTGTTCGGCTTCCTGGGCTTTGGCGCAGAGGTTCTTGCCGCTGGGGAACTTGACGCAGACGCTGTAGGAGACGTCCGCTTTCAGACTTTTGAAGAAGGCGCCCTTTTTGCTGCCCTTCGGGCACACATGTGAGGGAGTGGCGTTGCGGGAGATCCCGCAGGCGACGTAGTGCTTGTACGCCGCCGCCCCGGCAGTGGCGGGCACCGCGGTGGCCAGCAATCCGGTCGCCACCAGTACCACTACAAGCGCCTTGAGTCCCTTCATTGGGTCCTTCCCTTCGTGGGTGGAGTTCGCGAACGTCGATGCTACAAGCTGCGTTCCCGGCTACGGAACACACCTCGACGTGGTTCGGTGCGCCTCCCGCCGGCTACCACTCGATCTCCACTGCCCTACCCTCGCCGTCGGAGTACGCGAGGCGAACCTGCAGTGCCGGCCTCTCGAGCCTTCCCGCCCCGGTGGCGGGCCACTCGACGAAGGCGACGCCGTCGGGGTCGAGGTAATCGTCGAGCAGAGCCGGATCCTCCCCCTCCAGGCTCTCGAGCCGGTAGAGGTCGAGGTGGGACACGGGCAGGCGCCCACCGCGGTAGCGCTGGCCGATCGTGAAGGTCGGCGAGGTGACCGGTTCCTCGACCCCCAGCGCCCGGCAGGCGCCGCGGATCAGGGTCGTCTTGCCGGCCCCGACCTCGCCGGAGACGACGACGACGTCGCCGGGCTTCAGCCGCTCGGCGACCCGCGCCCCGAGCGCTTCGGTCTCCGCCGCGGAGCGGCTCTCGACTCGCTCCACGGCTAGCCGAACATGTCGAGCTGGTCAGCGGGTGGCGGCGGGGGCGAGCCGCCCCCGGCCTCCGCCTCGGCGATCTCCTCCGGGCTCGGGACCGGATCGGGCGCCGGGCCCGAGAGCAGGCCGGGGATCGTCGCGAAGTCGGCGCGCAGGGTCTCCTTCATCGCCGGCGTCCGCAGCGCCGCCGCGGGATGCAGCAGCGGCAGCATGAAGACGTTCCGTCCCCCCAGCTCATGCAGCTGCGGGGTGCCGCGGACCTTGGTTATCCCCACCGGGCTGCCGGTGAGCAGCTTGGTGGCGAAGTTGCCCAGGGTGCAGACCACCCTCGGCTCGATCAGCCGCACCTGCTCGAAGAGGTAGGGCTCGCAGGCCGCGATCTCCAGCGGCAGCGGGTCGCGGTTGCCGGGCGGACGGGACTTGAGGACGTTGGCGATGAAGACGTCCTCACGCGAGAGCCCGATCTCCCCCAGCAGCTGGTTCAGCAGCTGACCGGCGCGGCCGACGAACGGCAGTCCCTGCCGGTCCTCTTCGGCCCCCGGCGCCTCGCCGACGAACATCAGCTCGGCGTCGGCGTTGCCGGCTCCGAAGACCGCTTTGGTCCGCGTCTCGTGCAACGGGCACTTGGTGCAGGTCGAGACCTCCCGGAACAGCTCGACGAGCCGCTCGCGGCGCTGCTCGGCAGTTGCGCTCACTTCGGGCTCTCCCCCGCCGCCCGCTTCTTCCTCGACTCGGCGATCCGGTCCCTGCGGGCGGCTTCGCGCTCCCGCCGCCTCGATTCGCCAGAGCGGACCGCGGCGCCGCGCGGCTGACGCCCCGGCGGCGAGACGGTCGAGTAGAGGCGCCTGGTGCGGGTCGAGCCGCAGACCGTGCAGGTGACCCCGGAGGCGCCGGCGGCCACCAGCTCCTCGAAGCGAGCCCCGCACTCCTCGCACTCGAACTCGTAGATCGGCATCGGCCGACGATGATAGATCGCGGCGTCGGCATGATCGCGGCGCTCGGGCGAATCCGAATAATGTGGGGCAATGCGGGTGGCTCGGGGGGCGCGTTCTGGGGCAATGGCGTTACTGGGCCTGGCGCTGTGCGCGGGCGTGGCGGCGGTGGGCGCGCCGGCTGCGCTGGCCGAGGCGCCGCGGAGCCCGGATCGCGGCTTGGTCCTGAGCCATTTCGAACTCAAGGGCACGCACGGCTACACGGTCGAGGCCGTCGAGGTCCGCGAAGGCGACTTCCCCCCGATGGTGACCGTCGAAGTGCATCGCAAGGCCATGCGGGCCAGCTATGAGGTACCGGGCGATCTGGGGCCGGGGATGCACGGCGTCTTCGGCGAATTGGGCAGGGTCGCGGTCGAATTCCACCGCCAGAAGCGCTCAGTCGACAGGCCGGAAAAGGGCTGCGCCTGGATCGCCGAAAGCGGCATCTTCCGGGGCCAGTTCTCGTTCGTAGGCGAGAGCGGCTATACGGCGGCGGAAGCGACCTCCGCCCGGGGCGAGGTACTCCGCCTGCCGAACGGCATCTGCGGCTTCGGCGACGATCGTCGAAGCCGCCGCGGCTTCAACCCCCTGCAAACGACCCGCCTTGCGGCGCGCTCGCGAATCCCCCGTGGCTTCGTTCAGTTCGAAGCCTCCACCTTGGACTTCGACCCGAGGGATGGGTTCGAAGCGTTGGTCCGCGAAAACGTGGGAGCGATGGCGATAACCCGCTCCACCTTCGCCCACGGCGCCGCCGACACCTTCACCTTCAGCCCCGGCAACCCGCCTCGTCGCGCGAGCGTCCATCCTCCACCCCCGTTCGAGGGCACGGCCCGCCTCCGCGATCGCGGCAGCGGCCCTCCAACCTGGACGGGATCGCTCAGCGTCTCACTGCCGGGGTCGCCGCAGACCCCGCTCACCGGGCCTGGGTTCGCCGCCAGGTTCTGCCTGAACTCGAGTCTGCTCGGAGGGTGCAAGGTGGCCCTGCCGCCACGGACGGGCGCACGGGCCCTGCGTCAGATCAACGGCTCCCAGTCCCAGCTTTTCGCCGACGCCAAGCTCTCCTGGTCGAGGTAGCGGCGGAACTCGTCCAGCTCGGCGGGCTCGACGCTGTAGACATGGTCGGGCTCGGGGAAGTGGTGCGAGCGGACCTCTTCGCCGTAACGCTTGACGGCGTCGACCATCGTCTCGTGGACGTTCGCGTAGCGCTTGACGAATTTGGCCATGTGGCCGGTGGTGATGCCGAGCAGGTCGTGGAAGACGAGCACCTGGCCCGAGGTCGCCGGGCCGGCGCCGATGCCGATCGTCGGCACCTCGAGCTTGTCGACGATCGCTTCGGTGATCGCGGCCGGAACCGCCTCGAAGACGATCGCGAAGCAGCCGACCGACTGCAGCGCCAGCGCGTCCTCGCAGAGCTGGATTGCGCTGGCGGCGGTCTTGCCCTGGGCCTTGTAGCCGCCGAGCGCGGTTGCGGTCTGTGGCGTCAGGCCGATGTGTCCCATCACCGGAATGCCGGAGCGGACGATCGCACGGGCGCGCTCGACGGAGATGCCGCCGGCCTCCAGCTTGACCACCTGGCAACCGGTCTCCTTGATCAGCCGCTGGGCGCTCTGGATGGCCAGCTCGTTGCTCGACTCATAGCTCCCCATCGGCATGTCGCCGACCATCAGCGGCGTCTTCAGACCGCGGCGGACGGCTTTGCCGAGGACGATCATCTCCTCCATCGAGACGAGCTCGGTACCTGCGTAGCCGAGCACGACGTTCGCCGCCGAGTCGCCGACGAGGACGATGTCGACGCCCGCCGCCTCGGCCACGATCGCCGAGGGGTAGTCGTAGGCGGTGACCATCACGATCGGTTCGCCGTTGGCCTTCATCTCCATCAGCCGCGGCAGGCTCACCGGCTTGCGGTCGGCCGGCGGCGGGGCGGTGTGGGAGCGAGCGCCGGAGCTCATGAGAGCAGCACCTCGGGGCGGCTGTCGACGGCGATGGCGCGGTTGTCCTCGTCGACGTGGACGACGACCGGCGAGTAGCGCTCGAGGTCGCTCTCGTCGTAGGCGCCGAAGGAGGCGACGATGATCTTGTGGCCGGGCGCGGTCAGGTGGGCGGCGGCGCCGTTGACCTGCATCGTCCCGGAGCCGGGCTCGCCGTCGATCACGTAGGTGACGAAGCGGGAGCCGTTGTCGATGTCCCAGATATGGACCTGCTCGTTGGTGATCAGGTCGGCGCCGGCCATCAGCTCGGTGTCGACGGTGATGCTGCCGATGTAGTCCACGTCGCAGTCGGTGACCGTGGCCCGGTGGATCTTCGACTTCAGCATCTGCCTCTGCACTTGCTCTCCCTTCGAAGCTACGTTGTCAAGGTCGGATCAAGACGTTGTCGATGAGGCGGGCGGCGCCGACCCGGGCGGCGACCGCGACCAGGACCGGGCGGTCGCTCAGCTCCCCGACCGGCTCCAGGCTCTCGGCATCGCGTGCCTCCAGGTACTCGGGCTCGATCCCGGCGTCCGCGAGCTCCTCCCGCGCCGCTTCCAGGCCCGCCGGCAGCGACGTCGCCCGCGCCTCTCGGTCGACGCTCTCCAGCGCCCGCGAGAGCGCGGTCGCCCGCTCGCGGTCGGGTGGCTCCAGATAGGCGTTGCGGGAGCTCATCGCGAGGCCGTCGGTCTCGCGCACCGTCGGCAGGACCTCGATCCGCACGGGGAAGTCGAGGTCGCGGGCCATGCGGCGGATCACCGCGGCCTGCTGGGCGTCCTTCTGGCCGAAGTAGGCGACGTCGGGGCCGACCAGGTTGAAGAGCTTGGCGACGACGGTGGTGACACCGCGGAAGTGCTCGGGGCCGCGGCGGGCGCCGTCGCCGTCCAGCACCTCGGTGAGCCGGCCGCCGACCTCCACCCGCGAGGAGAAGCCGTCCGGGTAGACCTCCGCGACCGACGGCGCGAAGACGATGTCGACGCCGGCCTCGGCGGCCAGCCGCAGATCGCGCTCCTCGTCGCGCGGATAGCGGTCGAGATCCTCGCCGGGGCCGAACTGGGTCGGGTTGACGAACAGGCTCATCACGACCACGTCGCACTCGGCGCGAGCCGCCCGCAGCAGCGACAGATGGCCCTCGTGCAGGAACCCCATCGTCGGCACCAGCCCGATCGTCTTGCCCTGGCGCCGCGGCGGCTCCAGGGCAGCGCGCAGCTCGGCCTTGGCACGAAGCACGCTCGCGGCCGCGTTCCTGGGGAGGGTATCGCCGGTGAGGAGGTTCAGATTCATCAGGTCCATGCCCTTCGGGTCACGGCCATCGGCTTCCGATTATATGCCCTGCCTGAACTCGATCTTGCGGATCGGCTTCGCCGGTGCCCCGGCGGCGACGATCGCGTCCGGCAGGTCGCTGGTGACCACGGAGTTGGCGCCGATGACACAGCGGTCGCCGATCCGGACGCCGCTGGTGACGACGCAGTTGACGCCGAACCAGCAGTTGGAGCCGATCTCGACCGGGCCCTTTGAGGTGAACCCCTGCCAGGTGATCGGCTTGTCGGGGTCGTCGAAGCGGTGCTCGGCATCGCCGACGAAACAGCCGTTGGCCAGCATCGTGTGGTCGCCGATCGCGACCCGCCCCTGGGCGGCGATCATCGTGTTGCGGTTGAGGAAGCAACCGGCGCCGATCTCGATCTCCGCCTCCGGCGCCAGCGTCAGCCAGCAGCCGGGCTCGAGCAGCGTCCCCGCGCCGATCCGCAGGCGCCCCTCGTCGAGCGCCTCGAGCAGCTCGCCCTCGACCGGGTAGCGGATGTAGAAGCCGCCGCGGGCGGCGTAGCGGTCGAGCCGCCAGCGCCGCAGCCGTCGCTGGTTGCGCTCGTACCAGCGCCGCTTCGCCCACCACAACCTCCACCCCGTCGGCTCGGCCACGCCTCTAGCTTTCCAGAGCCCCCGGCAGTAGGGTCGGCCCGCCCAGGAGAGCACGAGGAGAGAGGGGAGGTCGATGAGCCGGTTGGAAATGAGTGAGGAGACCGCGTCGGAGCTCCGGCAGCAGCTGCGCGAACAGGCGGCAGCGCACGTGAACGGCGCAGAGGTGATCTCCGCGGGCGCCTTCCGCCGCGGCGGGGCAGCGGCGACCACCGTCGCCTCCAAGGCGCAGCTGGGCGGCCTCGTCTACGCCGGGATCAAGCTCTTCAACAAGAAGAAAGCGGGCGGGCTGCCCGAGCGAGTGGTGCTCGTCGCCACCCCGCAGAAGCTCTACGCCTTCAAGCTCGGCATCAGGGGCAGCGACTACAAGATCAAGGAGCAGGCGGCGGTCTGGGACCGGGCGGGGCTGAAGATCTCGACCGACGTCAGATCCGGGATGACGGCGCTGACGATCGAGTCGCCGGCCGATGGGGATACCGCGACCCTGGTCGGGATCGGCGTCAGGGACGACCCGGTCAGCCAGGAGCTGATCGGCGTCCTGCAGGGCACCGCGGCAGCATGAGCGCCGCGGACGCCCTACGCGGGGGCATCGACCTCGGCGGCACCAAGATCCAGACCGCGATCGTCGACTCCGGCGGCGAAGTGCTGGGGCAGGCGCGGCGGCCGACGCCGACCAGCGGCGGCCCCCAGGACGTCGCCGACGAGATGGCGGCGGCGCTGCGCGAGGCGGCGGCGCAGGCGGGCGTCGAGCCGGCGGCGCTGGAGGGAGTCGGGGTCGGCTCGCCCGGCGACGCCGACGAGAAGACCGGGATCGTCTCCGGCGCCAGGAACCTGCCGGGCTGGGACGGGAGCTTCCCCCTCGCCGACAAGCTGAAGGAGGCGCTGGGGACCGAGATCCGGGTCGGCAACGACGTCCAGGTCGCGACCGAGGCCGAGTTCCACCTCGGCGCCGGGCGCGAGTTCCAGAGCCTGATCGGCGTCTTCTGGGGAACCGGCGTCGGCGGCGGGCTGGTCCTCGACGGCAAGCCCTGGCTCGGCCGCGGGGCCGCGGGCGAGATCGGTCACATGGTCGTCAAGCGCGGTGGCGCCAAGTGCCCTTGCGGCCGCAAGGGCTGCATGGAGGCCTACGCGGGGCGCTCGGCGATGGAAGCCGAGGCGCGGCGCCAGCACCAGGAGGGCGTCAAGACCGACCTCTTCAAGCTGATGGAGAAGCACGACAAACCACGGCTCACCAGCGGCATCTGGGAGCGTGCCATCGACGCCAACGATCACCTCGCCGAGGATCTGATCGATCGCGCGATCGAGGCGCTCGGAACCGGCATCGCCTCGGCGGTCAACCTGCTCGACCCTGAAGCCGTGATCATCGGCGGCGGCCTCGGCGTCCGCTTCGGCGAGCGCTGCATGGAGCCGCTGACCAAGGAGATGAGCAAGCACCTCTTCCTCGACGAACGGCCCCCGGCGGTCAGGGTCGTGACCCTCGGCGACCTCGGCGGGGCGATCGGCGCCTCGCTGCTGTTCTCTCGCTCGTAGAGTCCGAGTGGCGCAGGGGCCCTGGTGGCGGAGGGGATCCGGTCGCCCTGCGGGGCGAATTTGTCGGGTGCTGGGCCGGTGCAGGGGATCCGGTCGCCCTGCGGGC